>DATFMX010000058.1:0-12109 GCA_035266685.1 Solirubrobacterales bacterium | reverse complement strand
GCAGTTCGCCGGTCCCCCCCCATGCCCCCCGAGCCCCCCCGAGCGCGGTAGAGGTTTGGTTCGCATAGCGGTCGAAACCTCGACCGCGCTCACGGCCGAAGCGTAAGATCGGTGGGTTGACCACCGAGCCGAATAAGAGCGCGAAATCCGACCCGCTGGCGCCGTTCAGCGCCCCGGTCAGGCGCTGGTTCGAGGCCTCCTTCGAGCGGCCGACGCCCGCCCAGGCGGGCGGCTGGGCGGCGATCTCGGGCGGCGCCAACGCGCTGATCTGCGCCCCCACCGGCTCCGGCAAGACCCTAGCCGCCTTCCTCTGGGGCATAGACCGCCTCTCCCGTACCGCCGCCGACGGGCCGATTTCCCACGACATGGGTGGGAAATCGGCCCGTCGGCCCTCGGAGGGGGTGAAGATCGTGTACGTCTCGCCGCTTAAGGCGCTCTCCTATGACATCGAGCGCAACCTGCGGGCGCCGCTGCGGGGGATCGGCGCCGACATCTCGGTCGGTCTGCGGACCGGGGACACGCCGCAGAAAGAGCGGCGGCAGATGCGCAAATCGCCGCCCGACATCCTGATCACCACCCCGGAGTCGCTCTACCTGATCCTCTCCTCCGACGCCCGCGAGATCCTCACGGGGGTCGAGGCGGTGATCGTCGACGAGATCCACGCGGTGGCCCAGTCCAAGCGGGGGGCGCATCTGGCCCTGACGCTGGAGCGGCTGGATCAACTCGTAAGGGACTCCGCGTCTCGGCCCGCGGGTCCTGTCGGGGCAGGGGACCCACCACCCCTTCCGGTCGCTAAAGCGTCCTCAGGGGCGGTTCCCCCTACCCCGCCACCCGCAGGAGAGATGTCTGGGATTCAGCGGATAGGGCTCAGCGCAACGCAAAGGCCACTCGAGCGGATCGCCAAGTTCTTGGTTGGGCCGAAAAGAGCTTGCGAGATCGTGGATGCCGGCGTCGCCAAGGAGCTTGATTTGGAGATCGTCGTTCCGGTCGAGGACATGTCCGAACCGGGAGCGCCCAACTTCCCCAACTCGGAGGGCGTCCCCGCCGAGGGCGAGCCCAATGCCCATGTCCGCTCGATCTGGCCCGCAATCTACCCCGAGCTCCTCAAGCTCGTCAAAGAACACAACTCGACGATCATCTTCGTCAACGCCCGCCGAGCCGCCGAGCGCTTGGCCAAGCGCCTAAACGAGCTCGCCCTAGAACAAGCCCCCGAGGAGCTTCCAGCAACCGAGCACGCCGGGCACCCCGACCCCGACCGAGCCCAGGACGAAAACGCCCCTCCCGCGGGTGGCGCTGTAGGGGGGACCGGCCCTGAGGACGCTTTAGCGACCGCAGGGGCCGGTGGGTCCCCTGCAGCGACAGGACCCGCGGGCGAACCCCATGATCCCTTGCCCGAGATCGCCAGGGCGCATCACGGCTCGCTCTCCCACGAGGAGCGCCTGGTCGTCGAGGAGATGCTCAAGTCCGGCCAGCTCCCCTGCCTCGTCGCCACCTCCTCCCTCGAGCTGGGCATCGACATGGGCGCGGTCGACCTGGTGATCCAGGTCGAGTCGCCGAAGTCGGTCAGCCGCGGGCTGCAGCGGGTCGGCCGCGCCGGGCACTCGCTGGGCGAGGTCAGCCGCGGTCGCATCTTCCCCAAGTTCCGCGCCGACCTGCTCGAGTGCGCCGTCGTCGCCCGCCGCATGCGCGACGGCGCGATCGAGGAGACGGTGATCCCGCAGAACCCGCTCGATGTGCTCGCCCAGCAGCTCGTCTCGATGGCGGCGCTCGACGAGTGGGAGATCGACGCGGTCGAGCGCCTCGTCACCGCCACCGAGCCCTTCGGCGAGCTCTCGCGCGAACAGCTCGAGAACGTGCTCGACATGCTCGACGGCCGCTACCCCTCGGACCGCTTCGCCGAGCTACGCCCGCGGATCGTCTGGGACCGCACCAGGGGGACGATGCACGGCCGCAAAGGCGCCCGCCAGCTCGTCGTCACCAACGCCGGCACGATCCCCGACCGCGGCCTCTACGGCGTCCACCTGCCGGACGGGCGGCGGGTCGGCGAGCTCGACGAGGAGATGGTCTACGAGGCCCGGCCCGGCCAGACCTTCCTGCTCGGCGCGACGACCTGGCGGATCGAGGACATCACCCGCGACCGCGTCATCGTCACCCCGGCGCCCGGCCTGCCCGGCGCCGTGCCCTTCTGGAAGGGCGACGGGATCGGCCGCCCGGCCGAGCTGGGGCGGGCGATCGGCGCCTTCTCGCGCGAGGCCGTCTCGCGCGAGCCGAAGGAGCTCGCCGCCGAGTACGACCTCGACCGCCGCGCCGCCGAGAACCTCGTCGCCTACCTGCGCGAGCAGCAGGCGGCGACCCGCGTGGTCCCCTCCGACGAGACGATCGTGGTCGAGCGCTTCCGCGACGAGATCGGCGACTGGCGGCTCTGCGTGCTCTCGCCCTTCGGCGGCCGTGTCCACTCCGCCTGGGGACTCGCGCTGGGGCAGAAGATCCGCGAGGAGCTGGAGCTCGAGGCCGACGCGATCTGGTCCGACGACGGGATCGTCATCCACCTGCCCGACGCCGACGAGCCGCCGCCCGCCGACCTCGTCCTGGTCGAGCCCGACGAGCTCGAGGACCTGGTCGTGCGCGAGCTCTCCGGCTCGGCCCTGTTCGGCGCCCGCTTCCGCGAGAACGCCGCCCGCTCGCTGCTCATCCCGCGCGCCTACCCCGGCAAGCGCACGCCGCTCTGGCAGCAGCGGCTGAAGTCGCAGAGCCTGCTCGAGGTCGCGCGCGACTTCCCGCGCTTCCCGGTCATCCTCGAGACCTACCGCGAGTGCCTGCGCGACGTTCTCGACCTGCCCTCGCTGCGCCAGATCCTCACCGACCTGCAATCGCGCAAGCTCGGCCTGGTCGAGGTCGAGACGCCGACCGCCTCGCCCTTCGCCTCCTCGCTGCTCTTCGACTACGTCGCGACCTACATGTACGAGGGGGACACGCCGAACGCCGAGCGGCGCGCCGCGGCGCTGGCGCTCGACCGCGACCTGCTGCGCGAGCTGCTCGGCCAGGAGGAGCTGCGCGAGCTGATCGACCCCGAGGCGCTGGAGGAGGTCGAGGCGCAGCTCCAGCACCGCACCGAGGCCGGCCGGGCCGGCGACCGCGACGCGCTGCAGCAGCTGCTGCGCAACGTCGGCGACCTCAGCGCCGCCGAGTGCGAGGAGCGGGTCGCCGAGGGCTACTCGGCCGCCTCGATGCTGGAGAAGCTGGTGGCGGAGCGGCGCGTCGCGCTGGTCCGCGTCGCCGGCGAGGAGCGCTACCTCGCCGGCGAGGACGCCGGCCTCTACCGCGACGCGCTCGGCGTGCCGCCGCCGCCCGGCCTGCCCGAGACCTTCCTCGAGGACCACCCCGACGCGATGCGCGCCCTGGTGCGCCGCTACGCCCGCACCCACGGCCCCTTCCCGACCGCGCAGCTCGCCGCCCGCTACGGCGTCGACCCGACGGCCGCGCTGCGCGAGCTGGAGCGCGAAGGGGCGCTGGTGCGCGGCGAGCTGCTGCCCGGCGGCAGCGAGCGCGAGTGGTGCGACTCCGACGTCCTGCGCCGCGTGCGCCGCGCCAGCCTCGCCCACTTGCGGCGCGAAGTCGAGCCCGCCGCGCGCGACCGCTTCGCCCGCTTCCTGCCGAGCTGGCAGAACGTCGACGCGCACCGCCCCTCGGGCGCCGGGCCGGACCGCTTGCGCGACGCGCTGGTGCCCCTGCAGGGCGTCGCGCTGACGCCCAAGGTCTGGGAGGGGGATGTGCTGCCGCGGCGGCTCGGTGCCTACTCGCCGGCCTGGCTCGACGAGCTCTGCACCAGCGGCGAGCTGGTCTGGATCGGCGCCGGGGCGCGCGGGCGCAGCGACGGCCGCGTCGCGCTCTACTTCCGCGAGGACGTCCGGCTCGCCGGCCCGCCACCCGCCAACGCCAAGCTGGAGCGCAGCGAGGGCGCCGCGCAGGAGGCGATCCGCGAGCGCCTCGTCGCCGGGCCGTCCTTCTGGCTCGACCTGCTCGCCGACCTCGACTTCCCGGCCGAGGAGCTGCACAACGCCCTCTGGGACCTCGCCTGGAGCGGCGAGGTGACCAATGACGCCTTCGCGCCGCTGCGCGCGCCGCGCCTGCGCTCGGTGCCGAGCAACGAGCGCGGCGGGCGCCGCTTCGCCCGCCGCCGCTCCGGCGCCGGCTCCGCCGTGCAGGGGCGCTGGTCGCTGACCGCGCCGCTGCTCGCCGACGCGCCGGGGCCGGGGGCGAAGCTGCGCGCCCAGGCCGAGCTGATGCTCGAGCGCTACGGCATCGTCACCCGCGAGACCGTGCTCGCCGAAGGCGTCCCCGGCGGCTTCTCGACCCTCTACGCCGAGCTCGGCAACCTCGAGCTGCTCGGCACCGCGCGCCGCGGCTATTTCGTCGAGGGCCTCGGCGGCGCCCAGTTCGCCCTGCCCGGCGCGGTCGAGCGCCTGCGCTCGCTGCCCGAAGCCGGCGGCGCCTTCCAGCTGCTCGCGGCGACCGACCCCGCGAACCCCTACGGCGCGGCGCTGCCCTGGCCGAAACCGCCGTCGGGCCGCCGCCCGGCGCGCACCCCCGGCGCCCATGTCCTGCTGCGCGACGGCGAGCCGCTCGTCTACGTCGAGCGCGGTGGCCGCAGCATCCTCCGCCTGGTCGAGCTGAGCGACGCCGACCTCGCCGCGGCGATGCAGGCCCTCGCCGACGCCGTCGCCGCCGGCCGCCTGCCGAAGCTCGGCGTCGAGAAGCTCGACGGCGAGCCGGTGATCGGCTCCGGCCACGAGGAGGCGCTGCTCAGCGCCGGCTTCAGCCGCGGCCCCCGCAAGCTCACCGCCTCGGCCCGCTGAGAACCGCAAGCGCGGTCGAGGTTTTGGCCGCATAGCGGTTCAAAGCTCTACCGCGTGCCGTCGGATGAAAGATCTCATCCGTTTTTCGCCGATCAGGCCGCCTGAGTCGATCAGCCGTCCATGCCCTCTCTCAAACAGTCGTCCAAAGTCCCGTCCACCCTCGCCCTCCTCGCCTCGGTCATCGCCCTCCTCGCCGTGATCGCCCTTCCGGCGAGCGCCGCTGCCGCGCCGAGCGGGCCGCCCGAACTCAGCTTCGAACCCGGCGACTACGACTTCGGCCTGCAGCCCGTCTACAGCACCTCTCGCGCGACCCTGCAGCTGCGCAACGAAGGCGCCGAACAGATCTGGGTCGAATCGGTGAACGTGGTCGGCTCTGGCGCGGGCACGTTCTGGATCGGCAACAGCGACTGCTGGAGCGGTCCCGTCGAACCCGGCGCGGCCTGCTCGCTCGAAGTCAGCTTCGGCCCCAACGAACCGGTCGACTACGAAGCGCAGGTGCGGGTGACCGTCGCCGGCACCGACTTCTACGCCGACCTGAGCGGCGAAGGAGCGAGCCCGTACTTCGTCCCCGACGCCAGCCCGGTCGACTTCGGCATCGCCAAAGTCGGCGGCGACGGCACCACGCGCGAGGTCACCGTGACCAACGAGGGCAACTGGCCCGGCGGCGTCTTCATCGCCGTGGTCTCCGGCGGCGCCGTCGCCAGCTACCAGCTGCTCGACGAGAACTGCACCAACCGCGCGCTCTTCCCGGCAGACACCTGCACGGTGCAGGTCCGCTTCCGGCCGATCGCCGAAGGCGTGAAGAAAGCGACGCTGAGCCTGTTCGGCGAAAGCGACGGCGGCACCCAGGTCGCCCTCACCGGCGCCGGCGCCGCGCCGGACCCTGTCCCCGCCTCGAATCCGCCCGCCGCCGCTTCGGTCGCCGCCGACCCGGGCGCCGTGACCGTTGTCGTGCGCCACGTGAAGCGCGATCGGACCGCGATCCGCGAGCGCAAGCGCCAGCACCGACTCCAGCGCAGGCAGCGGATCCAGCGGCTGCGCACGCTGCGCAGGCGGCGGGCTCTGCTCAGGCATCGTCGCCTGGCGCGCGCCAATATCCGCGGCCGGGTTGCGATCGGGGGATAATCGGGATGTGACCGGTTCGGGGGAGAGCGTCAGCGCTGTCGAGTTGCTGCGCAGCGTGCCGCTCTTCGCCGACCTCGAGCCCGGCGAGCTGGAGAGCTTCTCGCATGTCGCGGTGCCGCGCTCCTTCCCGGCGGCGACGCGGGTCTTCCACGAGGGCGACCATTCCGACGCCTGCTACATCGTCCGCTCGGGCAGCTTCCGGGTGACCCGCGAGCATTCCGACGGGCGGGCGATCACGCTGGCGACGCTCGGGCCGGGCGACATCTTCGGCGAGCTGGCGATGCTCGACGGCGAGGTGCGCTCGGCCAGCGTCGAAGCGCTCGGCGACGGCGAGCTGCTGGCGTTGCCGGCGGGCGAGGTGCGGGCGCTGCTGGCTCGCCACCCGGAAATCACGGTGAAGCTGATCGGCGCTCTGGTGCGGCGCCTGCGCGCCGCCAACGAGCGGATCTCGCGCCAGTCCTTTCAGACCGTGCCCAGCCGGGTCGCCGGCGTGCTCTCGCAGCTCGTCGCCGAGGAGTCGCCGCGCACGGGTGAGGGCGGCGAGGGCGGCGAGGTGACGATCCGCATGAACCAGTCCGACCTCGCGCAGCTCGCCGGCACCTCGCGCGAGAGCGTCAGCCGCTTCCTCGCCGAGCTCGAGCGGGCGGGCGTCGTGCGCCCGGGCCGGGGCCGGGTGACCGTGCTCGACCCGCCGAAACTCCGCAACTACATTTTTTAGCATGACGCGACCCAGGGGTCGCCAGGCAAGGACGCAGGGAGGCCCGACGAGGGGAGCGCACGTTTTTGTGCGTGACCCGAGGAGGCCGACCGAGGACGCCGCATGGCGGCGCCTGGGGCCGTCATGACCGAGTGCGACAAGCTGCGGGAGCGGATGGTCGAGCGCCAGCTTCGGCGGCGGGGGATCGGCGACGAGCGGGTGCTTGCGGCAATGGGTGAGGCGCCGCGCGAGGAGTTCGTGCCGGCGCGGCAACGCCGCCGCGCCTACTCCGACGCGGCGCTGCCGATCGGCGCCGGGCAGACGATCTCCCAGCCGTGGATCGTCGCCGCGATCTGCCAGGCGCTGGAGCTGCGCGGCGAGGAGCTGGTGCTGGAGGTGGGGTCCGGCTCGGGCTACTCGGCGGCGGTGCTGGCGCGGCTAGCCGCGCGGGTCGTCGGCGTCGAGCGCCACGCGTCGCTGGCCGCCGAAGCGCGCGCGGCGCTCGACCGGCTCGGCGTCGGCAACGTCGAGCTCGTGGTCGGCGACGGCAGCCGCGGCCTGCCGGACCGGGCCCCGTTCGAGGCGATCGCGGTCCACGCGACCGCGCCGGCGCCGCCCCGCACCCTGCTCGGCCAGCTCGCCGACGGCGGTCGCCTCGTCGTCCCGATCGCCGGCGAGCGGGACGACATGCTCACCGTCTTCCGCCGCCGCGGCGCCGAGCTCGTGCGCGAGGAGATCGGCCCCTGCCGCTTCGTCCCCTTGGTCGGCGAGGAGGGCTTCGCGCCCGACTAGTGAAGCGGGCGGAAGCGCAGCCGGTTGCGGCCACCGTGGCCGATCAGGCTGTCGCGCCGGGTGCCGATCAGGGTGTCGGGGCCGGGCGAGCCCTCGAGCTGCTCGACCGAGTTGTCGACATGGCCGGGGGTGCAGGGGCTGCCGGCGCGGCTCACCGGGCCGCCGATTTCGGCCGTGACGCCCGGCGTGAAGCGGAAGAAGTTGGCGTCGTCGTTGCCGGGGCCGCCGTCGTAGAGGTCACCGTCGCAGGGGTCGCCGCCGACCATCACATCGTCGCCCGGCCCGCCGATCATCGTGCTCTTGCCGCTGTGTACCGGCACGTGGAAGTCCGTGCGGGCGCCGATCAGCGCGTCGTCGCCCACGCCGCCTTCGAGCACATCGGGGTCGCTGTCGTCGCCGGCCTCGATCACATCGTTGCCGGGGCCGCCCTGCAGCCGGTCCGCGCCGGGGCCGCCTTCGATTCGCACTTCCACCTGCGGTGGGATGTTGCTGGCGACCGTGACGGTGTCGTTGCCGGAGCCGGCGTCGATCAGGATCGTGCGCACATCGGCGTCGCAGATCGCGTTGCCGCCGCTCGCTTCGCATTCCTCGACGTTGCTCGCCGGGAAGGCGTTGCCGGCGTCGGAGACCACGTAGTGGCCGTTGTCGAGCGCGATTGAGATCGAGTCGTCGGCGCCGGTTCCGCGGACGCTGAGCGAGCTGCTGCCGTCGAGGCTGTGTACGCGCGAGACATCGGGGCCGGCGGCGCTCGTCGTCGGCGGTTCGCAGCCGCTCTCCGAGGTTGCGCCCCCGCAGCGGGCGCCGTCGGGCCCGCCGAACAGCTGATCGCCACCACCGCCGCCCTGCAGGTCGTCGTAGCCGGCGCCGCCGTCGATCCGGTTCGGCCCGCCGTCGCCGATCAGGGTGTCGTCGTAGGCGGAGCCGACCAGGTCCTCGGTTTCGGGCGAGATCCGGTCGCGGCCGTCGCCGTGGGCGCTGCCGGACGCGAGGTCAGCGGTGACCGCGGTCGAGGCGGTGGAGAAGGAGGCGATGTCGCGTTCGCCCGGGCCGCCGTCGAGGCTGTCGAAGCCGATGTCGCCGCGCAGCACATCTTCGTTGCCGGGTCCGCCACTCAGGTCGTCGCGGCCGTGGCTGCCGATCAGCAGGTCGCTGCCGCCTTCGCCGTCCAGCGTGTCGTCGCCGAGGCCGCCGTCGATCACATCATTGCCGGCGCCGCCGTCGAGCACATCGTTGCCGCGCCCGCCGTAGATGCGATCGTCGCCACCTTCGCCGTCGACGGTCTTCTCGCTCGCCTTGCCGGCGTAGATGACGTCGTCCCCTTCGCCGCCGCGCAGGGCGTCCGGGCCGCGACCGCCCATCAGCGTGTCGGCGCCGGCGCCGCCCTGCTCGTTGTCGGGCCCCTTGGCGCCGTAGAGCTTGTCGTTGCCGCCGCCGCCGACCAGCTCGTCGGGGCCCTTTTCACCGAGCAGCCGGTCGTTGCCTTCTTCGCCGTAGAGCTTGTCGCTGCCGCGCCCGCCGGCCAGGACGTCGTTGCCGGGCCCGCCGCAGATCGTGTCGTTGCCGTTCGCCCCGCCGTAGATCTTGTCGTTGCCGCCGCCGCCGTAGATCACATCGTTGCCGTGCTTGCCGACGATCACATCGTTGCCGGGCGTGCCGACGATCGTCGCGTGCTTGCCGGCGCAGGTCGCGGCGGCGGCCTGTCCGGCGCCGGCGACGAGCAGCAGCCCGGCGGCGCAGGCGAGGAGGGCCGCGAGGAAGCGGGTCGTCTGGAGGCGAGTGGTAAGCATCACTCACCCATCGACCGATTCGGGTGCCTCTATACCCGGCGACCGGACAAACGTCCAGAGCTCCGCGCCGCCCGCCCGCGCCCGGCTTCGGATACTCTCGCAGCGCGATGCGGGGCGGGATCTACGTACTCAACTTCTACTCGACGGTCTTCGTCGACCAGCTGAAGCGCGGTCGCAAGACGGCGACGATCCGGCTCGGCGACAAGACGAGCAAGTACGAGCGCGGCCAGGTCGTCTGGATCACCGTCGGCTTCCGCCACAGCCCGCGCGAGAAAATCTTCGCCGCCTGCATCGATGACGTCGAGGTGAAGAAGGTCGGCGACCTCTCGCCGCGCGACATCGAGCACGACAACCCGGAGTTCCGCCGGCTCGAGGACGAGATCAAGTTCCTCGAACAGATCTACGGCCGCACCGTCGGCCCCGACGACATCGTCACCGTGATCCGCTTCTCGCAGATCGTCGAGCCCCCCGGCGCGCATTTTGGCAATGGGGAGACCCCACACCACAATTGAGCCTGGATGTGCCGGGCTGATGGCCCGCTATTCCTTTCTCACGACCTGGCTGCTGGAGGCGCCGCGCGAGCGCGTCTGGGAGGCGATCTACGCGCAGGAGCGCTGGCCCGAGTGGTGGCGGGGGGTCGAGGCGGCGGACGAAGTCCATCCCGGCGACGGTGACCGCGTGGGGGCGGTCTCGCGCATGGTCTGGCGCAGCGTCCTGCCCTACCGGGTCGAGTTCGAGGTGACGACGACGCGGGTCGAGCGCCCACACCTGATGGAGGGCCGCGCGGTCGGCGGCCTCGACGGCATGGGCCGCTGGCGGCTCTACGAGGACGACGGCGTGACGGCGGTGCTCTACGAGTGGGATGTGGCGACGACGAAGGCCTGGATGAACCTGCTGGCGCCGGTCGCCCGCCCGGTCTTCGAGTGGAATCACGACTGGGTGATGGCCCACGGCGGCGAGGGCCTCGCGGCGCTGCTCGGCTGCAAGCTCCTCGCCAGCGGCTGAACCCCCCCCTGGGCCGATGGGCCGATGGGCCGATTTCCCACGCATATCGTGGGAAATCGGCCCATCGGCAGTCAGTTCTCGCTATCTTTACCTCCGTTGGCACTCACGTGTGTAGAGTGCCAACGCCCGGAGACTGCGCAACCGGCTCCGAGGCTCGTTTTTCTCGACTTATGACCAGTAAACAACCACCGATAACGGAGGTCCACGGATGAAGCTGAAGCCCCTCGGGGACCGGCTGATCGTCAAGCCGATCGAGGAGGAGGAGACGACCGCGAGCGGCATCGTCCTCCCCGACACGGCGAAAGAGAAGCCGCAGAAGGGCAAGGTCGTCGCCGTCGGCGATGGCGCGATCAACGACGAGGGCAACCGCCGCCCGCTCGATGTGAGCGAGGGCGACGAGGTCCTCTACTCGAAATACGGCGGTACCGAGGTCACCGTCGAGGGCGACGACCTGCTCGTGCTGCGCGAGTCGGACGTCCTCGCCAAGCTCGGCTAGGGCCCGCCCACAGGACTCAGAGACACTCAAGGAGGAAGGAAACCCAGATGGCTCACAAGGAGCTGAAGTACAAGGAGGAGGCCAGGGGCGCGCTGCAGGCCGGTGTCGACACCGTCGCCGACGCGGTCAAGGTCACCCTCGGCCCGAAGGGGCGCTACGTCGTGCTCGACAAAAAGTTCGGCGCGCCGACGATCACCAATGACGGCGTCACGATCGCCCGCGAGATCGAGGTCGAGGACGTCTTCGAGAACCAGGGCGCCCAGCTCGTCCGCGAGGTCGCCACGGCGACCAACGACGTCGCCGGCGACGGCACCACGACGGCGACCCTGCTGGCGCAGACGATCGTCCGCCAGGGGCTCAAGAACGTCGCCGCCGGGGCCAACCCGCTGGCGCTGCGCCGCGGGATCGAGAAGGCGGTCGACGAGGTCGTCGACAACCTGCGCGGCAAGCAGTCCAAAGAGGTGGCCGGCAAGGAGCAGATCGCCCGCGTCGCCGCCATCTCCGCCGCCGACGACGAGATCGGCAACGTGATCGCCGATGCGATCGAGAAAGTCGGCAAAGACGGCGTCGTCAACGTCGAGGAGGGCCAGACCTTCGGCATGGAGCTGGAGTTCACCGAGGGGATGCAGTTCGACAAGGGCTACATCTCCCCGTACATGGTCACCGACCAGGACCGCATGGAGGCGGTGCTGGAGGACCCCTACATTCTCATCGCCAACCAGAAAATCGGCAACGTGCGGGAGATCCTGCCGGTGCTCGAGCAGGTCATGCAGGGCGGCAAGCCGCTGCTGATCGTCGCCGAGGACGTCGAGGGCGAATGCCTCGCGACCCTGGTGGTCAACAAGCTGCGCGGCACCTTCACCGGCGTCGCGGTCAAAGCGCCGGGCTTCGGCGACCGCCGCAAGCGGATGCTCGAGGACATCGGCATCCTCACCGGCGGTGAGGTGATCACCGAGGAGATGGGTCTCAAACTCGAGAACACCCAGCTCTCGCAGCTCGGCAAGGCGCGTCGCGTCGTCGTCTCCAAGGACACGACGACGATCATCGACGGCTCCGGCGACGCTGAGGACATCAAGGGCCGGATCGGCCAGATCAAGCAGGAGATCGAGAACACCGACTCCGACTTCGATCGCGAGAAGCTCCAGGAGCGCCTCGCCAAGCTCGTCGGCGGGGTTGCGGTGATCAACATCGGCGCCGCCACCGAGACCGAGATGAAAGAGAAGAAGGCACGCGTCGAGGACGCCCTCCACGCCACCCGCGCGGCGGTGGAAGAGGGGATCGTCCCCGGCGGTGGGGTCGCCCTGGTGCGCAGCCAGCAGGCGCTGGACAAGCTCCACTTCGACGACGACCG
>DATFMX010000057.1:0-17009 GCA_035266685.1 Solirubrobacterales bacterium | reverse complement strand
ATGTCGTGACCGCCACCGACGTCTCGCGCCGCTACGGCGAGGGCGAGGCCGCGGTCGACGCGCTGGTCGGCGTCTCGACCGGCTTCGAGCGTGGCCGCTTCACGGCGATCATGGGGCCGTCCGGCTCCGGCAAGTCGACCCTGATGCACATCCTCGCCGGCCTCGACGCGCCCACCGCGGGCACCGTCTCGCTCGACGGGCAGCAGATCACCGGCCTCGATGACGCCGCGCTGACCAAGCTGCGCCGCGACAAGCTCGGCTTCGTCTTCCAGTTCTTCAACCTGCTGCCGGTGCTGACGGCGGAGGAGAACCTCGTCCTGCCGCTCTCGATCGCCGGGCGCAAGCCCGACGCCGAATGGTTGGAGCAGCTGATCCGCACGGTCGGCCTCGAGGACCGGCGCACGCACCGCCCGGCGGAGCTCTCCGGCGGCCAGCAGCAGCGGGTCGCGGTCGCCCGCGCGCTGGTCTCCAAACCCGCCGTCGTCTTCGCCGACGAGCCGACCGGCAACCTCGATTCGAAGTCGAGCGGCGAGGTGCTGGGGCTGCTGCGCCAGGCGGTCGACGAGTTCGAGCAGACGGTGATCATGGTCACCCACGACCCGGTGGCCTCCGCCCACGCCGATCGCCTGATCACCCTGCGCGACGGCCGGATCGTCCACGACGCCGCCCCCGGCTCGGCCGACGACGTGATCGAGCTGATGAAGCAGATCGACTAGCCGCTTGACCGGGCTCGCGATCAAGAGCCTCTGGGCGCGCAAGGCGAGGGCGCTGGGTACGACCTTCGCGGTGGTGATCGGGGTCGCCTTCATTGCCGGTTCCTACGTCCTCACCGACACGATCTTCGCCGCCTTCGACGAAATCTTCAGCGACTCGCTGAAGGGGACCAGCGTCGTCGTCAGCGCGAAGAACCCGGTCGAACAGGAAAACGGCGAAATCCCGACGATCCCGGCCTCGCTGCTGCCCAAGGTAAAGCGGGTAGCCGGCGTCCGCATCGCCGCCGGGACGATCTTCACGCCCGGCGGCTTCTTCGATTCAGAAGGCGAGAAGATCGGCAACAAATTCGCCCCCAAGTTCATTTCGGCGCGGTTGCCCGACGGCCTCGAGTCACTGACCTACGTCGACGGCCACCCGCCGCGCGGCCCGACCGAAGCCTCTCTCGACGAGGCTGCG
Source organism: Solirubrobacterales bacterium (assembly GCA_035266685.1). Taxonomy (GTDB): domain Bacteria; phylum Actinomycetota; class Thermoleophilia; order Solirubrobacterales; family 70-9; genus VRUE01. Next base: position 15,839 of record DATFMX010000057.1, on the reverse strand, counting down.
GCGGAAGGCTCTGGGATCGAGCTCGGGGAAAGGATCAGGCTGATCGGCCAGGGCAGCGCCCGCTCCTTCCGCCTGGTCGGCTTCACCCATCTCGGCGACGCCTCGTTCGGCGGCGCCAGCACCGCCCAGGTGACGCTGCCGGTCGCGCAGCGGCTCACCCACAAGCGCGGCCGCTTCGATCAGATCTCGGTCGCGGCCCGCGACGGAGTCTCCGCCGAGGCGCTCAAACGGCGGATCGAGCGCGTCATGCCGGCCTCGGCGCGGGTTGAGACGGCGAAGGAAAGCGCCGATCGAGGCTCGGAAGAAATCCGCGACAACCTCGGCTTCCTGCAGACGATCCTGCTCGTCTTCGGCTTCATCGCAGTCTTCGTCGGCGCCTTCCTGATCTTCAACACCTTCTCGATCACGGTCGCCCAACGGGTCGCCGAGTTCGGCATGTTGCGCACGCTCGGCGCCTCGCGGCCACAGATCCTGCTCTCGGTGCTGTTCGAGGCGCTCGCGATCGGACTGCTCGGCGCGATCGTCGGGATCGGCGGCGGCTACGTGATGGCGATCCTGCTCAACGGCCTGCTCAAGGCCTTCGAAGTCGACCTACCGACGACCTCGCTGGTGATGGAAACGCGCACGATCGTCGTCTCGCTGCTGGTCGGCGTCGTGATCACGGCGATCTCCTCGATGGTGCCGGCGCTGCGCTCGACCCGAGTGCCGCCGATCGCGGCGCTGCAGTCCTTCACCCCCCCGGCCAGCCGTCGCCGCCGGCTGATCTACGCGGTGCTCTCGGTCGGGCTCGGCCTGGTGGGCCTGGTGATGGTCCTGATCGGCCTCTTCGGCGGCGCCGGCGCCGGCGCCGCGGCCGGGCTGATGGGCGCCGGCGCGGTCGCGATCGTGCTCGGCGTCTCGCTCTTCAGCCCGCGCCTCGTGCCGCCGCTGGCGACCGTCGCCGGCTGGCCGCTGGAACGGATCCGCCGCCTCACCGGCCGCCTCGCGCGTGAGAACTCGCAGCGCAACCCGAGCCGCACCGCGGTTACCGCGGCGGCGTTGATGATCGGCCTCGCCCTGGTCACCTTCGTCACCGTCTTCGCCGCCGGCCTGAAGAGCTCGGTCGCGCAGGTGATCGACGAAAACTTCGACGGCGGCCTGGTGATCCAGAACACCGACGGTTTCTCGCCGATCCCGGCCGGGGCGGCGGCCACGGCGCGCGAGGTCCCGGGGGTGAAGTTGGTAGCGACGATCCGCTCGACCGAAGCCGGGCTCGGGCAGGGGGCGAAGGCAAGAGTCACGGCGCCCAGCTCCGACATCGGCGACGCGGTCGAGATCGAATGGAAGCGAGGGGGCCCGGCGACTCTTCGCGGGCTCGGCGATGGCGAAGCCGTCGTCTCCGACTCCTTCGCCTCCGACTACGGCCTCACGCCCGGCGACCGCTTCAAGCTGCTCAGCCAGACCGGAGCCGAACCGGTCTTCCGGGTCGCCGGCGAGTTCGACTCCAAGCTCGGGGTCTTCGGCAGCGTGCTGATCACTCAGGCGGTGATGACGCGCGCCTTCGATCAGACCCAGGACACGATCGATTTCGTGATCGTCAAGCCCGGGGCCGATGCGGAAAAAGTGCAGGCCGCGCTCACCGCCGGCGCCGAACGGGCCTTCCCGACCGCCGAAGTGCTCAACCAGCAGGAACTGAAGGAAACCCGCGAAGAACAGGTCGACCAGCTCGTCAACCTCTTCTACGCGCTGCTGATCCTGGCGATCGTGATCTCGCTCTTCGGTATCGCCAACACGCTGGCGCTCTCAATCCACGAACGCAGGCGGGAGCTCGGCATGCTGCGGGCGATCGGCATGTCGCGCCGCCAGGTGCGGACGATGATCCGCTACGAGGCGGTGATCACGGCGCTGATCGGCGCGATCCTCGGCATGGCCCTCGGCGTGGTCTTCGCGGCGCTGATCTCCCAGCCGCTGAAGGACGAAGGCTTCACCCTTTCCTACCCGATCGGCTCGCTGATCGCGCTGCTGGTCTTCGCTGCCGTCCTCGGCGTGCTGGCGGCGATCCCGCCGGCCCGCCGGGCTTCGCGGCTGAACGTGCTCGACTCGCTGCAGTACGAGTAGCCACATCACACAAGGACCGCGCGGATGGGTGTAGCGTCGCCATTGGAGGCGCGATGGAGGCTGCGACGACAACGGTGCCGCGAGCGGCTGCGAAGGCGGTCAAGGATGGCCTTCCGCCTGGGCCGCCGCTGCCGATGCCGCTGCAGACCGCGATCTGGTCGCGGCAGGCGCGGCGCCTGCTCTACGCCTCCCAGGACCGCTACGGCGACATCTTCACGCTGAAGATCCTCGGCGAGACCTGGGTGGTGCTCGCCGACCCGGAGGCGGTCAAGCAGGTCTTCACCGGCGATCCGCGCGTCTTCCACGCGGGTGAGGGCAACGGCCAGCTGGCGCCGCTGCTCGGCGCCTACTCGCTGCTGGTGCTGGACGAGGGTGAGCACATGAGCCAGCGCAAGCTGCTGCTGCCGCCGTTCCACGGCAGGCGCATGCAGGCCTACGAGGCGACGATGTCGGAGATCGCCGAGCGCGAGATCGCCTCCTGGCCGAGTGGCGAGCCCTACGCGCTGCGCCCGCGGATGCAGGCGCTGACCCTGGAGATCATCCTGCGCACCGTCTTCGGCGCCCGCGAGGGCGAGGGGCTGGCCGAGCTGCGCGACGCCCTGCGCCGCTACCTCGACCTGCTCAGCGACCCGCGGCAACTGCTGCCGGTGGTCGCGATCGGGCCGCGGCGCGTCCGCCGGCTGCCCTGGGTCCGCCGCGCGATGGACCGGGTGGATGCGTTGATCCGGCGCGAGATCGCCGCCCGCAAGCGCGTCACCGACCTGGAGGAGCGCGACGACATCCTCTCGATGCTGGTCGGCGCCCGGCACGAGGACGGCAGCCCGATGAGCGACGCCGAGATGCGCGACGAGCTGCTCACCCTGCTGGCCGCCGGCCACGAGACCACGGCGACGTCCCTCGCCTGGGCGGTCGAGCGGTTGTCCCGCCATCCAGAGAAGCTCGAGCGGCTGCGCGCCGAGGCGGTTGCGGGTGAGGACGACGCCTACCTGACGGCGACGATCCAGGAGACGCTGCGCCTGCGGCCGGTGATCGCGATCGTCCTGCGCCGCCTCACCGAGCCGGTCGAGATCGGCGGTTACGAGCTGCCGGCGGGGATCTCCGTCGTGCCCTCGATCTACCTCGCCCACCGCAACCCGGATGTCTACCCCGAACCGCAGGCCTTCCGTCCCGAGCGCTTCCTCGAGAACCCGCCCGGCACCTACACCTGGATCCCCTTCGGCGGCGGCGTCCGCCGCTGCCTCGGCGCCGCCTTCGCCCAGTTCGAGATGGCGGTGGTGTTGAAGGAGCTAGTGAGGCGCCACGAGATCCGCCCCGCCGACCCGAAGCCGGAGCGGATCTACCGCCGCGCGATCACCGAGACCCCGCGCCACAACGCGCGGGTCGTCTTGAGCTAGCCGCCAGGGCACGCTTTCCGAGGGCAGCGGTACCGTTTGTAGGCGTGAAGGCAACGAAGCGAACCGGGAATTGGACGCCCGATGGGGCAGCGGAGCGCGCGGCTCTGCGCCGTGACTACACCGAACTCACGCCGACCGAGAGGTTGGAGCAGGTTTTCGAGCTCTCCCGAGTCATGTCCCAGCTAGCCGAGGCTGGGCGCCGTCAGCGCAGTGCCTGAACTCGATATCCAGGGAATTCTCGAAGCCCTCTACGAGGAAGGCGTCGAGTTCCTGATCATCGGTGGAGTCGCGGTCGGGTTCCACGGCTATGTCCGTGCGACGAAGGATGTCGACATCGTGCCCGCGCCCGATTCCGGAAATCTCGAGAAGCTCGCTCGGGTGCTCGGGGCACTTGATGCTCAGATCGAGGGCGCAGAGGAGTTCGACGGCGAGGAGCTTCCAGATCCGCTGGATCCGACAGCACTCGCGTTGGGAGGCAACTGGGTTTTGCGCACCCGACTTGGGCGCTTCGATGTCATGCAGTGGATTGGCGACGATGCCCTATGGGAGAAGCTCTCTCCATCTGCGATCGAAACCGAGATCGGAAGCCTGACCGTAAGAGTCGTTAGCTACGACGGTCTCGTTGCGCTCAAGGAACATGCCGGACGGCCTGAGGATCTTCTCGACCTGCAGCGACTGCGTGAGGCGCGCAGCGAGGAGTAAGCAAGCCCACTGCGGTATCACCGCCAGTGGGACGCTCAGCCGCAGCCGGTGTTGTTGCCGCAGGAGGAACAGGTGTAGCAAGAGCCCGTGCGCTGCATCATGCCGCCGCACTGCTCGCAGGCGGGGCCGAGGTCGAGGCCGGACATCTTCGCCGGGACGACCGGCGGGGTTTCGGTGAAGGCGCTCGCCGCCGGCGCCGCCCCGCCGCTCGCCTTCGCGGCTCCCTTGCCGTTGCCCGGCTGCGAGTGGCCGTTTCCCCCGTTCGCCGGGCCGGCGGTGTCGGTTGCGATCCCCAGCCCGAGCTGACTCGTCTCCGCGTCCTTCTTCGCCCGCACCTCCTGGGTCATGATCCCCAGTTCCTCGAGCGTGTCGGTGTCCTCGATGAAGCGGCTGGCGACCCAGCGCATGATGTAGTCGGGGAGCGATTTGGCGAACGGGATCTCGGGGTTGCCGGTGATCCCCTCGGGCTCGAAGCGCATGTAGCTGAACTTGCGCACGAAGTCTTCGAGCGGGACGCCGTACTGCAGGCCGAGCGAGATCGCCGTCGCGAAGGCGTTCATCAGCCCGCGCATCGTCGAGCCCTCCTTGCCGATGTCGGTGAGGAAGATCTCGCCGACCGAGCCGTCCTCGTACTTGCCGGCGGTGATGTAGCCCTCGTGGCCGGCGATCGAGAACTTGTGGGTGATCGATTCGCGCTCGCGCGGCATCCGCTTGCGCTCCGGCGGCGCCGGAGCCTTCGCGTCGGCCTCCTGCTCGTCCTGGGCGTCGGTGCGCAGCGCCTGCGCGGTCTTCGAGCCGTCGCGGTAGATCGCCAGCGCCTTCAGTCCGCCCTTCCAGCCGCGCGTGTAGGCGTCGGCGATGTCCTCGACCGTGGCGCCCTGCGGCAGGTTGACCGTCTTCGAGATCGCGCCGGAGATGAACGGCTGGGTCGCGGCCATCATGTCGATGTGGCCGGTGTGGGAGATCGCCCGCTCGCCGACCGCGACGTCGAAGACCTCGAGGTGCTCGTCCTTGAGCCCCGGCGCGCCGACGATCGTCGCGTTCTCGGTGATGTAGGCGTTGATCTGGTCGATCTCGGCCTCGCCGTAGCCGAGCCGCCGCAGCGCCAGCGGCACCGAGCGGTTGGCGATCGTCATCTGCCCGCCGCCGACCAGCTCCTTGAACTTGACCAGCGAGAAGTCGGGCTCGATCCCGGTCGTGTCGCAGTCCATCAGGAAGCTGATCGTCCCGGTCGGAGCGAGCACCGTCGCCTGGGCGTTGCGGTAGCCGTGCTCCTCGCCTAGCTCGACCGCCTCGTCCCAGGCCCTCTGTGCAGCGTCGAGCAGATCGGCCTTGATCCCGGTCGGGTCGATGTCGTAGGCGGCGTCGCGGTGCATCCGCATGACGCCGTTGTGCGCCTCGCGGTTCTTCTCGTACTCGTCGTAGGGTCCGGTCGCTTCGGCGGCGATCTCGGCCGACTGGCGGTAGGCGCGGCCGGTCATCAGCGCCGTGATCGCGGCGGCGACGTTGCGGCCTTCGTCGGAGTCGTAGGGCAGCCCGTCGGACATCAGCAGCGCGCCGAGGTTGGCGTAGCCGAGGCCGAGCTGGCGGAAGGCGTTGGCGTTCTCGCCGATCTCCTCGGTCGGGTAGCTGGAGAAGCCGACGACGATCTCCTGCGCGAGGAAGACGACGTCGACCGCGTGCTCGAACTCCTCGACGTCGAAGCTGCCGTCCTCGCGGCGGAACTTCATCAGGTTGAGCGAGGCGAGGTTGCAGGCCGAGTCGTCGACATGCATGTACTCACTGCACGGATTAGACGCATTTATTCGACCGGACTCCGGGCAGGTATGCCAGCGGTTGATGATCGTGTCGTACTGGACCCCGGGGTCGGCGCATTCCCAGGCGGCCTTGGCGATCAGGTTCATCAGGTCGCGCGCCGGCAGCGTCTTCGTCGTCTCGCCGTTCGTGCGCGCCTTCAGCGCCCAGTCCTCGCCGGCTTTGAGAGCCTCCATGAACTCGTCGGTGACCCGGACCGAGTTGTTGGCGTTCTGGTACTGGATCGAGGTGAAGCCCTCGCCGTCGATCGACATGTCGAAGCCGGCGTCGCGCAACGCCCCGGCCTTCTTCTCCTCGTCGGCCTTGCAGGTGACGAAATGCTCGATGTCCGGGTGGTCGACGTCGAGCACGACCATCTTCGCCGCGCGTCGCGTCTTGCCGCCCGACTTGATCGTCCCGGCCCAGGCGTCGGCACCGCGCATGAAGCTGACCGGGCCGCTCGCGGTGCCGCCCTTCTTCAGCTGCTCCATCGAGCCGCGGATGTTGGAGAGGTTGATCCCCGAGCCCGAGCCGCCACGGAAGATCTTGCCCTCCTTGGTGTTCCAGTCGAGGATCGACTCCATCGTGTCCTCGACGCTGAGGATGAAGCAGTTGTGGACGGCGATGTTGTTGCTCAAGTACTCGCCCGACTCGGTCTGGATGTCGTAGACCTCCTGGACACCCAGCTCTTCGATCGCGACGATCTCCTCCTCGCGCAGATCGGGGCAGACCTTCGGATTGCGAAGCTCCAGTGACGCGAGCAGGCGATGCTGCTTGTCCTCGCCGACGAACCCGATCAGCTCGGCGAAGCGGACACGCTCTGAGCCGATGTTGATCGAGAGCTCATGCATATCGTGCCGGTTGCTTCGAGGCTCGCTCTTTCGCCTGCGGCGGGAATGGATCCCGATCGAGTTGAGAAGGATCTGCAGGTCCTCGGTCCATCTCTCGCCGATCACGGCGAAGCCGATCCGGGCGTTCTCGTAGCCGCCAGTGCGGCTGACGGTCATGTAGCCATCGGCCTGGAAGACGCTACGGAGATAGGCGCAGATCTCCTCATGGGTCGCGGTCCACAGACGGCTGGGCACGCGGATCTCCGTCCCTCGCGCGAGAAGCTCCCAGCCCTCGACGAAGTCGCGGAGCACCTCCCCATAGAGGCGGATTCTCCGAACCTCGACCTCCTGCGTGTCGGCCACACGCACCTTGCGATGCACATCAGGCAGCGCGACATCGAGGTTCTCCATCACCCAGGCGTACTCGTCGTCGCTTGCGACCTGGAACTCGATGGTCAGCGAAGTATTCGTCCCATCCTCGTATTGCCCGACGAAGCCATCGGCTTGCAGCCAGCCGGCAAGTGCGGCCTCGGCGCGATCGACGCGGGTGGTCTCGTCGAGAGCTTCGAGATGATCGGTTCCCTCGAAGTCAGCCAGGGCCGGACCCCCTGCAGCCACCAGTGCGTGGTCGGCGACCTTTGCTCTATGAGGATGCAGATGCATCCTCATCCCGGGCTCGAGTTGATCGATACGGAGCCACTTAGGTTCGGTGCGCCGCTCCGAGACAGCCTTCACGACGTGGTCGGGAGTGGCTTCGACGAAGCCGCCGTTGCGGAGCTTCACGCGCATCACCGGCTTACGACCGTTGGCCTTGACCGCGACGACCCGCGTAACGCCGTTGGCGTCGTAGACCTCCCGGCCGATCTGCTCGCCCTGGACGAGCTCCCCGATCGGAACCATGCCCTCGGGAGTGGAGATGAGCGCATGGTGCGGTTGGCAGGCCGAGCACTGCGGCGTCTCCTCGAAGCCGACGTTGAACCAGACCGGCGAGTTGAAGGCGGCCTTCTGGTTGAGCAGGATCGCGGTCAGCTCGGCTTCGAAGGCGTCGGCGTCCTCGTCGGAGGCGAAGTAGCCCCCCTCGCGCCCCCAGCCGGAGATCGTCCCCGCGACGCGGCCGATCATCTGTTTGACCGAGCTCTCCCGCTGCTCGCTGCCGAGCTGTCCGCGGAAGTACTTCTGGGCGACGATGTTGGTCGCGTTCTGGCTCCAGCTCTTCGGGAACTCGACCCCGCGCTGCTCGAAGGCCGGCGCGGCGGGATCGCCGATCACGGCGTCGCGCGTCTCCCACTCGATCTCGTCGAAGGGATGCGTCCCCGGGGAGGAGAAGCGGCGTTCGACCTCGAGGCCCTTGAGACCGTTTTTCGGGCTGCTGGTGGCGGTCTGGGACATCGAACTACTCCTCTCGGGGCGGCTTTTAGGGGGAGCTGCCCAGGATCGTCCACGAGTCGGACGGACTTTGTGACGACTGACTCCGCAAACGCCGCAGAAATCGAGCTTTTCTCTCCTCTATGGTGACAAGCGGACGATGCGGGCGCGGGCGGCCGAAAAAGCGGAATCTGCAAAGGAAGTTGCAAACGAGGCGATCGCCGCCGTCAAGCCGCGCCTGCGCGGCGTCTCGCACCAGTGGGCCTTCGTCGTCTCGCTCTTCCTCGGCCTCGGCCTGATCGTCGCCGCGAAGACTCCGAAGGCGACCCTGGCGGTGGCGATCTACGCGCTCAGCCTCTCCGCCCTGCTCGGCACCAGCGCGCTCTACCACCGGGTCAACTGGAAGCGGCCGGAAGTGCGCCGCCTGATGCGCCGGCTCGATCACTCGATGATCTTCTTCCTCATCGCGGGGACCTACACGCCCTTCGCCCTGCTCGTGCTCAGCGGCCCGCTCGCCGACGCGATCCTGGTCGTCGTCTGGATCGGCGCGATCGCCGGCGCGGTGGTCGAGACGATCTGGATCGACCACCCCAAATGGGTCGCGGCGCTGATCTACATCTCGCTCGGCTGGGTCGCCTGCGTCGCCTTCCCCGAGCTCTGGTCGGACATGGGCGTCGCCGGCACCCTCCTCGTCGCCGCCGGCGGCCTCCTCTACACGGCGGGCGCCGTCGTCTACGCCACCCAGCGCCCGAACCCCAACCCCCGCGTCTTCGGCTACCACGAGGTCTTCCACGCCCTCGTCATAGCCGCCGCCGCAGCCCACTTCGCCGCAATCGCCTTCTTCGCCCTGCCGGCGGCTTAGCCGCAGATGAACCTGGGCAGACTCAGCAACGGCGAGCGGATCGCGGTCGTCTCAGCGATCCTGCTCTGCGCCTTCATGCTCTTCCACTGGTTCGACGTCAAGGCAGTCAATGCGTCGCCGCTGCTTTTTGCCATCCAGAGCGTCTTGCCGGGGAAAAACGCCTGGCAAGCGCTCGAGGTCATCCCAGTCGTTCTCCTGATCACGATTCTCGGAACGCTCGCCGTGGCGGTGCTGCGACTCACGAATTCTCTCCGCAAGGATTCCGCCCCGGTCAACGCGGTGGTCGCAATTCTCGGACTCGCCTCGGTGCTGCTGATCCTCTACCGGATCATCGACCCGCCTGTCTTCGACGTCGAACCCACCATTACGCTCGAAGGAGCGGTTCAATTCCCGATCTTCCTGGCTCTTGCGGCTGCCGCCGGGGTCGCGTTTGGTGGCTTTCTGGCGCTGCGGGAAGAACTCCGGGGCGGCGGCAGCGGCTGATTTGCGGGCCGCGCCGGTAGATCTCAGACGGCGACCGGCTCGCGCTCCGCTGCGGCGACGAGCTCGGCGAGGATCTCCTCGAGGTGCTCGGCCTGCTCGGGTGGCAGCTCGAGGCGGTCGCCGTCGCGCAGGTCCGCCGCGTGGGCGACGGGGAGTTCGGCCTCGATCACGCGGCCACCGAGGGCGCCGAGAACCTTGCGCAGCTCGGCCTGCGCCCAGACCGCGCCGAACATGCCGGTCGAGGCGCCGATCGTCGCCGCGGGGGTGCCGTTGAGGGCGCTCTGCCCGGCCGGGCGCGAGACCCAGTCGAGGGCGTTCTTCAGCTGGCCTGGGATCGAGTGGTTGTACTCCGGCGTGGCGACCAGGACCGCGTCGGCGTCGCGGATCGCGGCGCGCAGGTCGCGCACCGGCTCCGGCACGCCCGCGGCTTCGACGTCCTCGTCGTAGGGCGGGATCTCGGCCAAGCGGTCGTAGGCGACCAGCTCCGCCCCGGCGGGCAGCCGCTCGGCGGCCGCCCGCAGCAGGGCGTGGTTGTGCGAGTCGCGGCGCAGGCTGCCGGCGATGCCGAGCACCCGCATCGCTACTCGTCCTCCGCGACCAGCTCCAACTCGACCGCGACCTCGACCCGCCAGTCGAGCACCTCGCCGCCGCTCGGCAGCTCGGCCTGCCAGTCGAGACCGAAGTCGCGCCGGTCGACGCTCGCCGCCAGCGAGATGCCGACGCGGGCGTTGCCGCCGAGGTCGCCGCCGAGCGGCACGACGCGGCCACTCGCCTCGACCTCGCGCTTCTCGCCGCGGATCTCGAGCTCGCCGCGAATCGTCGCCTCGCCGTCCTCGCCGACGCTCAGCTCGCTCGACTCGAAGCGCAGCCGCGGGAAGCGCTCGGCGTCGAAGAACTCGGGAGAGAGCAGGTGGCCCTTCAGGTTCGGCTCGTCGATCTCGATGCTCGCCACGTCGACGGTGCCCTCGAGCCCGGGGCTCTCGCCGCCGCTCAGCCGCGCCTCGTAGGAGCCGAAGCCGCTGCGGAAGGTCGAAACACCGTTGTGGACGACGGCGAAGCCGACCGAGGAGTGGACCGGGTCGACCGCGTAGGCGCCGGCGGGAATCTGCTGCTGAATCGTCTGCGTGCTCATTCTCTTACCTCGCTGTAGTCGATTGCCAAGGAAATGATTGACGCAGAAACAATCATAGCAGAAGTATTTAGCCTGTCAACTATTGACGAAGCAAGTGTCATCTGGGACGATGTGGTCATGAGCGAGCAGGCGACGCAAACCCCGGACCCGAGCGCGCCCCGCCGGACGGGCAGTCCGCACGGCGACGCCTGGGGGGCGCTGACTCGCACCCATGCCGCGATCACCGAACGCCTCCAGGCCGCCCTCGCCCATGCCGATCTGCCGCCGTTGCCCTGGTACGAGGTGCTGGCGACCGTCGCCGACGCCCCGGAGCAGCGGATGAAGATGGGCGACCTGGCCGAGTCGCTCGTGATCACGCGCGGCGGGCTGACCAAGCTGGTCGACCGGCTGATCAGGGCCGGGTTGCTGGAGCGGACCTTCTGCGAGACCGATCGCCGGGTCAGCTACGCGACCCTGTTGCCCGCCGGCGAAGCGATGCTGGAGGAGATGCGGCCGGTGGTCGTCGAGGAGCTGCGCAGCGCCTTCGCGGCCAATCTGACCGCAGCTCAGGCCCGCGACCTGCGCGAGGCGCTCGACCGCGTGCGTGCCTCGGCCTGCGACGCCGGCTGAGCGCCTGGGTCCCCCGGAGAAAACTTGTGAGCACTTCCCGCTTTGGACCCGTAAGGCCGTGTCTATGCGGGTTTTCGCAGGGGGACCCTGGCGCTCACGCCAACGCGGCCGCGGCGCGCTCCTTCGCCGCCTCGATCAGCGCCAGCACCTGCGTCTCTTCGCCCGCCTTCAGCAGCTCGACCGGGTCGGGGTCGCCGTTGACGAGGCCCTCGAAGAACTCCTTGCGGTCCTGGTAGGTCGGCAGCGTCCCCTTGGCCCAGCCGCGAGCGTCGTTGAGGATCACCGCCAGGCGCGCGTACTCCTCGCCGAAGAGCTCGGAGATCTCGCGCTTCATCCGCTTCGCCAGCGCCGGCGAGGCGCCGGCGGTCGAGATCGCGATCGCCAGCGGGCCGGTGCGCACGATCGCCGGCAGGATGAAGTTGCAGAGCGGCGGCACATCGACGATGTTGACCAGCATCGCCCGCTTCTCCGCGTCGTCGAAGACGCCGATGTTGACCTCGCTGTCGTCGGTGCAGGCGATCACCATGAAGACGCCCTCGAGGTCGGCCGGCCCGGCGTAGGCCCGCTTCTCCCACTCGATCGAGCCCTCCGCGGCGAGCGACTCGAGCTCGGGGTGGGCGACCGGCGCGACCAGGGTGACGCCGGCGTCGCAGGCGAGCAGCCCCTCGACCTTCTCGAGGCCGATGTCGCCGCCGCCGACGACCAGGCAGCGCCGCCCCTTGAGCTTCAGGCAGGCGATGTAGAAGGGGGTCTCGAGCATGTCGCGCACGCACGACTGGTCGCAGATCCCCTTGCGGAGCTGGCAGACGCACTCCTTGCCTGCATAGGCCTGGGCGGGCATGCCCAAAGACTAGTGACCTGCCGCCGATGGGCCGAAAACCCACGTATACGGTGGGAAATCGGCCCGTCGGCGGCTAAAGGGACGCCAGGGTGAGGCGCAGGCCCTCGGCGACGCTGGTCGTCGCCCGCCAGCCGAGCTCGCGCTCGGCTTTGCCCGCGTCTAGCGCGATGCGCTGTACCTCGCCCGCGCGCGGCGGGGCGAGCTCGGGCTCGAAGTCCTCGCTGCCCTCGATCTCGGCGAGCTTCGCGGCGAGCTCGAGCACATCGGTCTCGATGCCGCTGCCGATGTTGATCGGGCCGCTCGCCCCCGACCCCGCCGCGGCGAGCGCCGCCTCGACCACATCGCCCACATATATGTAGTCGCGGGTCTGCCTGCCGTCGCCGAACACGGTCGGGCGCTCGCCGGCGCGCAGTCGCCCGCAGAAGATCGCGATCACGCCGGCCTCGCCGAGCGGGTCCTGGCGCGGGCCGTAGACGTTGCCGAGCCGCAGACTGACGCCGGAGATGCCGTAGAGCCGTTCGTAGAGCGCCAGGTAGCCCTCGGCGGCGAACTTGCTCTGGCCGTAGGCGGAGAACGGTTCGATCGGCGCGCCCTCGTCCAGCGGCAGCGCCTTGCCGGCGCCCTCGCCGTAGATCGCGCCGCCGGTCGAGACGAAGACGATGCGCGAGGAGCCCGCCCCCCGCATCGCCTCCAGCAGGTTGGCGGTGCCGCCGACGTTGATCGCCGCGTCGAAGGCGGGGTCGGCGAGCGAGCGGCGCACATCGATCTGCGCCGCCAGGTGGAAGACGATCTCGGGCTCGACCCGGCCCAGCAGCTCGGCCAGCGCGGCGGCTTCGCGGATGTCTAGCTCGACCAGCTCGGCGCCCGCCGCCAGCGCCCCGTCGAGGTTCGAGCGCCGTCCGGTCGAGAGGTCGTCGACCACCGTCACCGCGTCGCCGCGGGCGAGCAGCGCGTCGACCAGATTCGACCCGATGAACCCCGCTCCGCCGCTGACCAGTGCCCTCATCGCGCGCCGATCCTACGGGGATCGGCGACCGGTGGCCCGCAGGGGGCAGCCGAACGCCCCTGCTACCCTCGCCGCCCCATGCGACTGATCGTCACCGAGAAGAACAACAGCGCCAAGAAGATCGCCGACATCCTCGGCCGCAACGAGGCGAAGGCGGACAAAACCTACAAAGTCCCCTTCTACACCTGGACCGACGAGAACGGCGACGAGCAGATGACGATCGGCCTCAAGGGCCACGTGCTCGGCCCGGCCTTTCCCGAGGGCTACTCGAACTGGCAGAAGACCGACCTGCACGACCTGATCGACGCCACGTTGATCAAGGAGCCGACCGACAAAAACGTCGTCAAAGCGATCCGCAAAATGGCCAAAGGGGCCGACGAGCTGGTGATCGCGACCGACTTCGACCGCGAGGGCGAGCTGATCGGGCTCGAGGCTCTGCAGGAGATGCTCGAAGCCAACCCCGACCTCGGCTCGCGCGAGGACGCCGACAGCGGCGCCCTGCGGATCAAGCGCGCCCGTTACTCGGCGCTGACCAAGGAGGAGATCGAGCGCGCCTTCAACGAGCTCGACGAGCTCTCCTACCCGCTGGCCAACGCCGGCGCCGCCCGCCAGGACATCGACCTGCTCTGGGGGGCGACGCTGACCCGCGCGGTCTCGCTCGCCAGCCGTCGCTTCGGCTCGAACTTCCTCTCGGTCGGCCGCGTGCAGAGCCCCACCCTGGGCCTGATCGTCGAGCGCGAGATGGAGCGCCGCGCCCACGTCGCCAAACCCTTCTGGGAACTGTTCGCCAAGTTCCAGCACCCGGACGGCAGCTTCGAGGCCCACCACGCGACCGACAAATTCTGGGAGAAGGCCGAGGCCGACAGCGCCCTCGCCGGCACCTCAGGCCCCGGCACGGTCAAGTCGGTCACGGCGCGCAAGAACACGCGCAGGCCGCCGACCCCCTACAACACGACGGCCTTCAGCACCGACGCCTCCAGCCGCCTCGGCATCACCCCCGCGAGCGCGATGCGGATCGCCGAGGACCTCTACATGGACGGCTTCATCTCCTACCCGCGCACCGACAACACCGTCTACCCGGCCTCGCTGCCGGTGCGCGAGCTGGTCTCCTCGCTGGTCCGGGTGAAGGAGTTCTCCGCCGCCTCCGGCCTGCTTGACGGCGAGCTGAAGCCGACGCGGGGCAAAAAAGAGACGACCGACCACCCGCCGATCTACCCGACGCAGGCGATCCACCCCGGGGCGCTCGACGGCTCGAAGAAGCGCGTCTACGAACTGGTCGTGCGGCGCTTCCTCGCCACCTTCAGCCCGCCGATGATCACCGAGTCGACGCGGGCCGACATCGAGGCCGGCTCGGAGACCTACTTCGTCCGCGGCTCGGTCGTCGTCGACCCCGGATACGCCGGCATCTACACCTACGCCCGCTCCTCCGACGAGGAGATCCCCAAGCTGGAGGAGGGGCAGACGCTGGAGCTCGACGGCGAGCCCTGGCTGCTCGACAAGGAGACGCAGCCCCCCTCGCGGATCTCGCAGGCGAAATTGATCGAGATGATGGAGGAGCGCGGCCTGGGCACCAAAGCGACCCGCGCCGACATCATCCAGAAGCTCTTCGGCCGCGGCTACGTCTACGGCAATCCGCCGGTCCCCTCGGAGACCGGGATCGCGTTGTACGAGGCGTTCAAGAACTACGTCCCGGCGATGGCGACGCCGGAGATGACCGCCCAGCTCGAGGCGGAGATGGACCGCATCGCCGCGGGCGAGATGAGCAAGGGCGACGTCGTCGGCGAGAGCCGCGACCTGCTGCACAAGACCTGGACCGAAATCGACGGCAGTCGCGAAGACCTCGCCAAGATCATCTGGAAAGGGATGGACGAGGACCGCATCCTCGGCCCCTGCAAGGTCTGCGAGGAAGCGGGCCGGACCAAGGAGGACGGCTCACCCAACATGCTGCGCATCATCCGGGCGAAAAAATCGGGCAAACGCTTCGTCGGCTGCAGCGGCTGGACCGCCGACGACCCGGAGTCGTGCGACCAGACCTTCCCGCTGCCCCAGCGCGGCGACGTCTTCCGGCTCGAGGAGCGCTGCTCGATCTGCGACGAGACGCCGCGGCTGAAAGTCGTCCCCTTCCGCGGCCGTGCCTGGAACCTCTGCCTCAACGACGACTGCGAGTCGATGCAGGAGATGAAGAAACGCCGCGCCGAGCGCGAAGCGGCTAAAAAAGCCAAAGAAGAAATGGCGAAAAAGCCGTCGCCGAAGGGCGGCAACGGCAAGGCGAGCAAGGCCGACACCGCGACTCGCAAACGGAAAAGGGCGAAAACGACCGTCAAATGACGTTCATCTCCCTCGAGGGGGTCGACGGGTCGGGCAAGAGCACGCAGGCGAAGCTGCTCGCCGAGGCGCTCGGGTCGGGGACGACGCTGATCCGCGAGCCGGGGGGGACGGACGCCGCCGAGCGGATCCGCGAGCTGCTCGCCGACCCGGCGCTGGCGCTCGACCCGTTCGCCGAGCTGCTGCTCTTCTCCGCCGCCCGCGCCGATCTGTTGGCCCGGGTCGTGCGGCCCGCGCTCGAGGCGGGGGGCACCGTCGTCGCCGATCGCTTCGCCGACTCCAGCGTCGCCTACCAGGGAGGCGCCCGCGGGCTCGGCACGAGCCACGTCCTCTCGCTGGTCGACTAGACGATCGACGGGTTGTGGCCTGACGTGACGGTGTACCTGCGGATCGACCCTG
>DATFMX010000056.1:0-10550 GCA_035266685.1 Solirubrobacterales bacterium | reverse complement strand
CCTCTCGGAGACGCAGCCGGGGACGTTGCTGGTCGAGACCGGCGTGTCTTTGATCACCACCGTCCGCATGCCGGCCCGGTGGATTCGGGTCAGCGTCGCCAGATACCCGGCTTCCATCTCGGTGGCCGCGGCGGCGCCGTGGAGTTCTTCGCCCCGGTCGCCATAGGGCGTGTAGACGGTGTCGCCGCTGATCACGACGACGGTCGAATCGGCGCCCATTTCGATCCGCCGCAGCTCCTCTTCGCGCCAGGCGTCGCATTGCGAGTACTCGCGCTGGGCGACCATGCTGCGGATCTGCACCTCGCCGGGCGTGCATTCGGCCTTGGTCAGCACGATCAGGCGCCATTCATGCCGCCTCGCCAGCTCTTCGAGGGCGGGGGAGTACTGCAGCGCGTGCGAGTCGCCGAAGAGGATCAGCGTGCGCCGGCCCTGACGGTCGCCGTAGAGGCAGCGGTTCGAGTTGGTGCCGTCGATCCCCACCAGGCAGCCTTGGTAGTACATGCGGGAGCGATCGGCCGCCGCCCGCAGGGGGCTCGGCCGGACCGCGGCGGCGTGCTGCTGCGGGCGGGGCTGGGCGTGCAGCGCGGCGGCGCCCTTGACCTCGGACAGCGGCGCCGTGGTCAGGGTCGGTTGCAGGCGGGTGAGCAGGAGGCCGGCGGAGACCCCTATCGCCATGCAGCCGAGGCCGATCGCGAGGGCTCGGTTCGGCCGCAGGTTCAGCACCCTGGAGAAGCGGACCGGGTCCTCGATCCAGTGGTGGGTGGCGGCGCTCGGAATCCAGGAGGCGGCGACGACCGCGACGCCCGCCGCGACCGACAGCGGCCCCCAGAGCACGGCGGCGAAGATCAGCGCCGGCCAGTGCCAGAGGTACCAGGAGTAGGAGAGTCGCCCGACGTAGCGGACCGGCGGCAGCGAGAGCAGGCCCGCCGGCGCGACTCTGGTCCGGGCATGGGCCGAAGCGCCGGCGAGGATCACGCAGGCGGCCCCGACCGTGGGCAGCAGGGCCGCGACTCCGGGGAAGGGCGTGCTCGCGTCGAAGGCGAAGGCCGCGTAGGCGATCGCGCCGAGCCCAAGCCAACCGATCGCCGCCGCCGCCGTGCGCGGGATCCGCACCGCCCCCAGCAGGGCCAGCGCCGCGCCCAGGGCCAGCTCCCAGGCTCGGCCGACGGTCGAGAAATAGGCGGACGCGGGCTGCGCGTCCGTGAACTGGATGCCGAGCGCCAGCGAGCCGAGCCCGACGACCGCGAGGGTCACCCAGAGCGCCGGCCGGACCGAGCCCCCGCGACGGCGCCAGAGCCAGGTGACCGCGAGCAGCAGGGTCGGCCAGACGAGGTAGAACTGCTCCTCGATCGCCAGCGACCACAGGTGCAGCACGGGGCTCGGTTCGACGTCCTGGGCGAAGTAGTCGACCGACTGGGCGGCGAAGTGCCAGTTTGCGGTGTAGAGGGCCGAGCTGACGATGTCGCCTGAGACTTCGACCGCGCGCACCGGCGAGAGCAGCAGCAGCGAGAGCACGCCGACGGCAGCGAGGAGAACCGCGGCGAGCGGCAGCAGCCGCCTGGCCCGCCGGGCGTAGAAGCGGCGCAGCGATATCCCCCCGGTGCGATCGAGCTCGCCGAGCAGAAGCCGGGTGATCAGGAACCCCGAGATGACGAAGAAGACGTCGACGCCGACGTAGCCGCCGGCGGCGAAGGGCAGGCCCGCGTGGCAGAGGAGCACCGCACCGATGGCGACGGCCCGTAGGCCCTCGATGTCGCCTCGGAAGCTGTTTCCAGCCGAATCCTGTCTACGGGGGATTCATTCAGCTTAGGGCGATGACCAAGTCGCGCCCGCCGAGCCGTGCGCTGACGCCGTCGGCGGCGTCGTAGGCGACCGCCGTCGCCAGGACCTCGCCCGCAAGGTAGTCCTGGTGGGCGCGGGCGGCGGCCAGCAGCTCCTTGTCGCCGCCGAGGGCGAGCTCGATCCGGTCGGTGATCTCGAGGCCGGAGTCTTTGCGCGCGTTCTGGACCGCGTGGACGATCTCGCGGGCGAGGCCCTCGCGGCGCAGCTCGTCGTCGAGCTCCAGCTCCAGGGCGACGGCGTGGCCCGCCTCGGCCTCGACCTCGTAACCCTCCAGCGGCTGCAGCGAGAGGCTGACCTCCTCGGCGCTGAGCGCGTGCTCGTCGCCGTCGACGTTGATCCCGACCTCGCCGCCCTCGGCCATCACCGCGGCGACATGGGTGGGGTCGAGCGCCTCGATCGCCGCGGCGACCTGCGGCATGCGCTTGCCGAAGCGCGGACCGAGCGAGCGGTAGTTGGGCTTGACCGCGTAGCTGACCAGCTCCGACTCGTCGCTGACGAAGTCGAGCCGCTTGACGTTGAGCTCGGCCCTGACCAGCTCGGCGCGGGCCGAGATCGCCTCGCGCTCGGCCTCGTTGGCGACGATCACGGCGCGGCGCAGCGGCTGGCGCACCTTCGCCTTCGCCTGCGCGCGGGCGGCGCGGCCGAGCTCGACCGTCAGCCGCACGGCGTCCATCGCCGCTTCGAGGCCGGCGTCGGCGAGCGCCTCGTCGGGGGCCGGGAAGTCGCGCAGGTGGACCGAGTCGGGCAGCTCGCCGAGCTCTTCGGCCTCGCCGCCGGCCAGGTTGAGGTGGATCTCGTCGGCGAGGAATGGCGTGAACGGGGCGAGCAGCGCGGCGACCTCGAGCAGGCAGTGGCGCAGAGTGGCGAACGCGGCCCGGTCGCCTTCCCAGAAGCGGCGGCGTGAGAGGCGCACGTACCAGTTGGAGAGCTCCTCGACGAAGGCGGCGATCTCGCGCCCGGCGGCGGTGCAGTCGAAGCCGTCCATGTGCTCGGCGACGCCCGCCACCGTCGCCTGGAGTCGCGAGAGCGCCCACAGGTCCAGGTCCGCCCCCCCGCGGTCGAGGTTTGATTCGCTATCCGGTCCAAAGCTCGACCGCGCAAGGTCGTCCTTGGCGAAGTCCTGCGGCCCGAGGTTCTCGGCGTTCGCGTAGAGCACCCAGAACGAGTACGTGTTCCACAGCGTCAGCAGGAACTGGCGCACCGATTCGCCGACCGTGTCGACCGAGAAGCGGTAGCCGGCCCAGGGCTGCTGCGCGGTCAAGTAGTACCAGCGGAAGGCGTCGGCGCCGTGGGCGGCGATCACATCCCAGGGCTCGACCACGTTGCCCTTGCTCTTCGACATCTTCTGCCCCTCGGGGTCGAGGATCAGGCCGAGGCAGACGCAGTTGCGATAGCTGGACTCGCCGAACAGCAGCGTCGACTCGGCGAGCAGCGTGTAGAACCAGCCGCGCGTCTGGTCGATCGCCTCGCAGATGAAGTCGGCCGGGAAGCGCTCCGCGAACAGCTCCTCGTTCTCGAACGGGTAGTGGAACTGGGCGAAGGGCATCGCGCCGCTGTCGTACCAGGTGTCGATCACCGACTCGACCCGGCGCATCTCGCCGCCGCAGCGCTCGCACTCGACCGTGATCTCGTCGATGTAGGGGCGGTGCAGGTCGTCGGGGACCTCCCCGCCGGCGCGCTCGCGCAGCTCGGCGACCGAGCCGGCGCAGAAGCGTCCCTCGCAATCCTCGGCCGCGCACTCCCAGATCGGCAGCGGCGTGCCCCAGTAGCGGTCGCGTGAGAGCGCCCAATCGACGTTGTTCTCCAGCCATTTGCCGAAGCGGCCGTGCTTGATGTGCTCGGGGTGCCAGCCGATCGCCTCGTTGTTGGCGAGCAGCTCCTCGCGAGCGCGCGAGGTGGCGACGTACCAACTCGACTTGGCGTAGTAGAGCAGCGGCGTGCCGCAGCGCCAGCAGTGCGGGTAGGCGTGCTCGTAGACCTGCTCGCGGAACAGCAGGCCGCGCTCGGCGAGGCTGTCGATCAGCCGCCGCGTCGTCTCGGGATCCTTGACGAACTCACCGGCGAAGCCGCTCACGCGGTCGTCGAAGCGGCCGTCCGGCTTGACCGGGTTGTAGAGGCTGCCGTGGTCGGTCGGGTCGAAGAGGCCGAAGGCGGCGGCGACGCCATAGTCGTCTTCGCCGAAGGCGGGAGCGATGTGGACGAGGCCGGTGCCGTCCTCGGTGGTGACGAAGTCGCCGCCGATCACCGGGAAGGCGCCGGGCGCGCGGTCGGAGAGGTCGAACAGAGGGCCTTCGTAATTCCGCCCCACCAGGTCCGCTCCCCGCATACGGCCGACGATCTCAGCGCTCTCGCCCAGCACCCGCTCGACCAGCGGCTCGGCAAGGATCAGAACCTCGTCGCCAAGCTTGGCTCTGACGTAGGTCACATCCGGCGCCACGGCGACCGCCTCGTTGCCCGGCAACGTCCACGGCGTGGTGGTCCACACGAGCAGCCGATCGCCGGAGGCGAGCGGAATTTTTATGTATATGGAGGGGTCCGAAACGTCCTGGTAGCCGAGCGCGACCTCGTGCGAGGAGAGCGCCGTGCCGCAGCGCGGGCAGTAGGGGACGACCTTGTGCCCCTCGTAGAGCCGCTGCTCGTCCCAGAGCCGGCGCAGCGACCACCAGACCGACTCGATGTAGTCGTTCTCCAGCGTGACGTAGGGGTCGTCGAGGTCGATCCAGAAGCCGATCCGCTCGGTCAGCCGGTTCCACTCCTCGACGTACTCGAAGACCGAGGCGCGGCAGCGCGCGTTGAACCGGTCGATCCCGTACTCCTCGACCTCCTGCTTGGAGCCGATGCCGAGCTCCTTTTCGACCTCGAGCTCGACCGGCAGCCCGTGGCAGTCCCAGCCCGCCTTGCGCGGCACCCGATAGCCGCGCATCGTGCGGTAGCGCGGGTAGACGTCCTTGAAGACGCGCGAGAGCACGTGGTGGGAGCCGGGCCGGCCGTTCGCCGTCGGCGGGCCCTCGTAGAAGCTCCACACCTCGGCGTCCTCGCGGTTGGCCAGCGAGCGGCCGAAGACGTCGCGCTCGCGCCAGCGCGCCAGCACCCGCTGCTCGAGCTCGGGGAAGGACTGCTTCGGGTCGACTGGCTTGAAGCCGGGCATGGGCAGGTGATTCTAGGAGCGGGTACGCTGCGGGCCGCATGCCCCCCGTATTCGACCTCAACGGCAAGGTCGCGCTGGTCACCGGCGCGGCCCGCGGCATCGGCTTCGAGGTGGCCCGCCAGATGCACCTGCGCGGCGCCTCGGTGGCGGTCGTCGACCTCGACGCCGGACAGGCGCGCGAGGCGGCCGAGCGGATCGGCGAGCGAGCGCTCGGCGTCGGCGCCGACGTCACCGACGAGGGCGCGATGCGCGCCGCCGTGGCGGAGACGGTCGAGCGCTTCGGCGGGCTCGATGTGGTCGTCGCCAACGCCGGCATAGCGCCGGTAAAGATGGGGACCGTACGGGGCATGGCGGGTGAGGAATGGGAACGGGTCTTCGCGGTCGACATGCTCGGCGTCTGGCGCACGGTGCGCGCGGCGCTGCCGCAGATCGTCGAGCGGCGCGGCCACATCGTCGTCACCTCCTCCGTCTACGCCTTCGTCAACGGTGTGCTCAACAGCCCCTACGCGGTCGCCAAGTCCGGCGTCGAGTCGCTGGGCCGCTCGCTGCGCGCCGAGCTGATGCCGCTGGGCGCGAGCGCAAGCGTCGCCTACTTCGGCTGGGTCGACACCAGGATGGTCCAGGACGCGTTCGCCAACAACGGTGGCCGCATGGAGGAAAACCTGCCCGGGTTCCTGCGCAAGCGGATCCCTCCCGACGAGGCGGGCGCCGCCGTCGTGCGCGGGATCGAGGAACGGGCGCCGCGGATCTTCGCGCCGAAGTGGTGGCGCTACGTCTCCGCCCTGCGCGGCATCCTCAACCCGCTGCTCGATCGCCGCTTCGAACGCGACGCGGCGATGACGGCGACGATCCGCGAGATCGAGGCCGACGCCGACGAGCAGGGCGCAGCGGCCGTCGCTTCCGCGCGCAACTGACCCGGCGCATCCGACATTCACCCACCTGGGGTGTGGTCAATGTCGGATGCGCTCAGCGCGTCAGCTGCTCGAGCAGGAAGACGAACGACTCGTAGGACTCGCCGCTGGCGCGGCTGAGGCCGATCTCGCAGGTGCGGTTGCTGGAGAGGTGGGCGTCGAAGCGGCGGCCGGCCAGCTCGGAGACCTGGGGGGCGGTCGCCGCGGCGGTCAGCTCCGGGTGGCTGAAGCCGCGGTCGCCGGCGAAGCCGCAGCAGGTCGACGAAGGGGCGACGTAGACCTCCTCGGCGAGCGCGCCGGCGAGCCTGCGCAGGCGGGGGGCGAGGCCGAGCTGGCGGGTCGCACAGGTCGGGTGGACCGTCGCCGACGCGACCCTGCGGCGGACCTCCAGCTCGGGCAGCAGGCGGTCGTGCGCCCAGGCGACCGAGTCGAGGATCGTCAGCGCCGCGAGCCGCTCGGCGTTCGCCTCGTCGAGCACGCCGTCGCCGGGCTCGGCGATCGCGTGCGTGCAGGACGCCGCGTCGATCACCACCGGCAGCTCGCCCTCGCCGCTCCAGCGCCACAGCCGCCCGACCAGCTCGTTCGCCTTCTGCCGCTGCGCGGCGGCGAACCCTTTCGAGCCCCAGGGCAGCCCGCAGCACGACCCCGCGACGTCGTCCGGAATCCAAACCGGCGCCCCGGCCCGGCGCGAAACCTCCACCAGCGCCTCCGCCAAACTCCGCCGACGGGCCGATTTCCCACCTATGTCGTGGGTTTTCGGCCCGTCGGCCGCCGGACCGAGGATGCGGTTGGTGCAGCTTGGGAGGTAGATGGCGCTCGCTTGCGCTCGCGTCGTCAATGGCAGCTTGGCGCTCGCCGCCTGCGGCAGGCCGGCGCCGCGTTTGGTGCGGCGGGCCAGCGGGCCGCCTAGCTTCAGCGCCGCGCGGGAGGCGCGTTCGACCTTGTCCCAGTGCTGGGCGCCGCGCAGGGCCAGCGCTTCGGCGCGCGGCGCGTGCTCCGCCTGGCGCAGCTCCTTGACCAGCTTGCCGGTGTCGATCCCCAGCGGGCAGGCGAGGCGGCAGGAGCCGTCGGCGGCGCAGCTGTCGAGCCCGTCGTAGGCGTACTGCTCCTGCAGCGCGAGGCGCAGCGGCGAGCCCTCGGGCTGGCGGGCGATCTCGCGGCGCAGGACGATCCGCTGGCGCGGCGTCGTCGTCAGGTCGCGGCTCGGGCAGACCGGCTCGCAGAAGCCGCACTCGACGCAGGCGCTTGCCGACTCCTCCTCGACCTCGGGCATCGTTTTCAGGTTGCGCAGGTGGCTGCCGGGGTCGCGGTTGAGGACGACGCCGGGGGCGAGCACGCCGTCGGGGTCGGCGAGCCGCTTGACCCGCCACATCAGCTCGGTCGCCTTCTCCCCCCACTCGCGTTCGACGTAGGGGGCCATGTTGATCCCGGTGCCGTGCTCAGCCTTCAGCGAGCCGTCGTACTTGTCGACGATCAGCTCGACCAGCTTCGCCATGAACGACTCGTAGCGCTCCAGGTCCTCCTGCTTGCCGAAGTCCGGCGTCAGCATGAAGTGCAGGTTGCCCGCCGAGGCGTGCCCCGCGACGCCGGGCAGGAAGCCGTGCTCGCCGAGCAGCGCCTGCAGGTCGCGGGCGCCCTCGGCGATCCGCTCGGGCGGCACGCAGACGTCCTCGACGATCAGCGCCGTGCCGGGCAGCCGCAGCCGCCCGACCAGGCCGTGCAGGCCCTCGCGGACCCGCCAGGCGAGCTCTACCTCCTCGGCCTCGCGGGTGAACCCGACCGGCCGGATCGTCTCGTGGCCGGCGAGGATCTCCTCCGCCTTCGCGACCTGGGCGTCGAGCTCCGCGTCGCTCGCGGCGCCGTACTCGACCAGCAGCACCGCCGACTCGGGCGGCAGATCTTTCCACTCCTGCGGCGCGCCGACCATGTTCCAGGCGGCGGTGATCAGCGCCGGCGCGACCATCAGCTCGACCGCGCTCGCGCCGCTCTCGACCAGGTCGCGCACCGGGGCGATCGCCGCGTCGATGCCGGGGAAATGGATCCAGGCGGTGGTCGTGCGGGCGGGCAGTGGGACGGTCTCGAAGACCGCCTCGGCGACGAAGCCGAGCGTGCCCTCGGAGCCGATCAGCAGGCGGCGGAAGATCTCCAGCGGCTGATCGGCGTCGAGGAAGGCGCAGAGCCGGTAGCCGGTCGTGTTCTTGATCGCGAACTTGCGGCGGATGCGCTCGCTGAGCTCGGCGTCGGCGCGGATCTCGTCGCGGATCGCCGCCAGGCCGGCGGCGAGCTCGGGCTCCTCGGCGGCGAAGCGCTCGGCGGCGCCGGGTTCGGCCGTGTCGATCGTCGTCCCCGAGGGCAGGACGAAGGTCAGCGAGTACACGGTCGAGTAGGAGTCCCTGGTCGTGCCGCAGCGCATACCGCCCGAGTTGTTGGCGATCACGCCGCCGACCGTGGCGATGTCGGTGCTCGCCGGGTCAGGGCCGAGCTTGCGCCCGTGCGGGGCGAGCACGCGGTTGGCGTGGCCGAGCACCGTGCCGGGCTTGACCCGCGCCAGCGCGCCGTCGTCCTCGACCGCGACGCCGCCGAAGTGGCGCCGCACATCGACCAGGATGCCGTCGCCCTGCCCCTGCCCGTTGAGGCTGGTTCCGCCGGCGCGGAAGACGACCGGGACGTCGTTTGCGCGACCGTAGGCGAGCAGCTTGGAGACGTCGCGCGCGTCGCGCGCCATCGCCACCACCTGGGGCAGCAGCCGGTAGGGGCTGGCGTCGGAGGCGTAGCGGACGATGTCGCTCGCCCGCCCGAGCACCCGGTCGGCCCCGAGCAGCGCCTCGAGCTCGCCGCGCAGCGGCTGCGCCGCCCCAGCCGCCAGCGACTCGGGGGCGCGGTCGGGTGCGGCGGCGACGGTCACCGGCGATCCCCTAGAACAACGACATGCCCGGCTGCACGGGGACTTCGACCAGCTCGGGCTTGGAGGAGGCGAGCGCTCCGGCGAGCGCCGCGCGGACTTCGTCCCGGTCGCGCGCGACCTTGGTCGAGACGCCGTAGCCGGCGGCGACCGCGGCGACGTCGAGTGCCGGCAGGTCGAGGCCGGGCGCGCCGGTCACCGACTCGACCTCGGCGAACCACTTGAGGATCGCGTACTCGGAGTTGCGCATGACGAGGAAGGTGACGGGGACGTCGTGGGCGACGGCGCTCCAGAAGGCGGTGACGGCGTACTGCACGGAGCCCTCGCCGATCACGCAGACGACCGGGCGGTCGGGCTGGGCGAGCTGCACGCCGACCGCGCCGGAGAGGCCGAAGCCGAGCCCGCCGCCGGCGCTGAAGTAGTAGCTGCCGGGCTGCGAGAGGCGCAGCTGGTTGCGCAGGGCGAGCGTGCTCGCCGGCGACTCGAGCACGACGATCGCGTCCTCGGGAAGGACTTCGGCGAGCGCCGAGTGCACGGTCGAGGAGTTGAGCGGGTCCTCGGCCGGGATTTCGCTCGGGCCGGGGTTTGGCTCCGGCGCCGGGCGGGAGGACTCCGGCACGGCCTCGAGCAGCGCCGCCAGCGTCAGGCCGGGGTCGGCGAGGATCGCGTTGCCCATCGGCGCCCGCGCGGCCTCGTCGGGGTCGCTGGTGATCGCGACCAGGCTCGCCCCCTGCGGCAGCAGCGGGCCGGGGATGTGCGGGTAGTAGGGGAAGACCGAGCTGCCGACGACGAGGATCAGGTCGTGGCCCTCCAGCGTCTGGCCGACCGGGCCGATCGCCGGCGGCAGGACGCCGCGGAAGTTCGGGTGGTTCTCGGGGAAGCCGAGCCTGCCGCCGCCGGGCGCGGGGGTCGCCCAGACCGGCAGCCGCTGGCGCTCGGCGAGGCCGACAGCGGCGTCCCAGCCGCCGCTCGCGTCGATGTCCGGGCCGGCGACCATCACCGGGTTGCTCGCCTCGTCGAGCTGCGCGGCGAGCCGGCCGATCGAGTCGGGGGCGGCGACGGCGCGGCCCTCGACGCGGCGCTGCAGGGCGTGGGTCGCGGCCTGCTCGACCTCGACGTCCCAGTCGTCCATCGGGATCGAGACGAAGACGGGCCCCTTGGGCGGCAGCGACGCCATGTGGATGCCGCGGGCGAGCGCCAGCGGCACATCCTCGGCGCGCGGCGGCTCATACGACCACTTGACCAGCGGGTGCGGCATGCGGATCGCGTCGCGGTTGGTCAGGTTCGCCTGCAGGGTCATCTGCGCCCGCGCCTGCTGGCCGGCGGTGACGACGACCGGCGAGTGGTTGGCCTGGGCGTTGAAGATCGCCCCCATCGCGTTGCCGACGCCGGGCGCCGTGTGCAGGTTGGCGATCGACGGCCTGCCCGAGGCCTGCGCGTAACCGTCCGCCATGCCGACGACGACCGCCTCGTGCAGGCCGAGCACGTAGCGGAAGTCGCCCGGGAAGTCGGCCAGCATCGGCAGCTCGGTCGAGCCGGGGTTGCCGAAGATCGTCGTCGTCCCCAGATTGCGAAAGAGGTCGAAGCTCACCTCACGCACGGTCGCCATTGGTAGTCAGGGGCGCAGTACCGAGCGGGCCTGTTTCCCCATCCCCCTTTCAATCCGTGCGTGCGGTTTTCCCGCACACGGCTTACCGATGATCTTCTTGACATGGTTACGCGACCCCCGGATAGCGGACGGTGCCCA
>DATFMX010000055.1:0-2301 GCA_035266685.1 Solirubrobacterales bacterium | reverse complement strand
AGTTCTCGCCGACCGAGACCTGCTCGGCGCCCAACGTCTTGATCAGCACGCGCTCGATGAATTCCTCGGCCGAGCGTTCGGCGAACTCGCGGTCGAACGGGATGACGACGAGCTCGCGCACGCCCAGCCCCTCGATCACGTCGCGCTTCACCCCGAAAGGCATCAGCAGTTTCGGCAGCGCCGCCGGGTGGATCACCGAGAGCGGGTGCGGATCGAAGGTCAGCACCGTGTCCGCCTCGTCGATCACCGCCTGGTGGCCGAGGTGGACCCCGTCGAAGGTGCCGATCGCGACGCGGCGCGGGCGCGGCTCGGCGTCGGGCAGCCTCGTGACCTCGATCTGCGCCATCAGCGCATCGCCTCCGCCGCCGCCGGGATCAACTCGCCGACCCGCTCGACCGAGACCTCCGAGCCGGCGTCCTCGACCCGGAAGGGGCCGATCGCGGTGCGGCGCAGCGCCGCGCAGTAGGCGTCGCCCAGCGTCTCGACCAGGGTGCGGACGTAGGTGCCGCTGGAGCACTCGATCTCGTAGCGGACGAGCTCGCCCTCGCGGCCGAGCAGCTCCGCCCGGAGGATCTCGACGTCGCGCGGCGGCGTCGTCACGGTCTCGCCGCGGCGCGCCTTGCGGTAGAGGCGCTCGCCGCCGACCCGCACCGCCGAGGTCATCGGCACGCGCTGGCGCACCGTGCCGGTCGGCAGCTGCAGCGACTCGGGCACCCGCCCGGTCTCGGTCAGCTCGCCGTCGGGGTCGCCGCTGCTCGAGCGCCAGCCGAGCCGCGCCGTCGCCAGGTAGGTCTTCGACAGCCCGGTGAGGAAGCGCTGCACGCGCGTCGCCTCGCCGAGCATGACCAGCAGCAGGCCGGTGGCGAAGGGGTCGAGGGTGCCCGCGTGGCCGGCCTTGCAGTCGCGCTCGCGGCGCACCCGCCGGACCAGCTCGTGCGAGGTGATCCCCGCCGGCTTGTCGCAGAGCAGCACCGTCAACGGCCTAGCCGTCCAGCTGGGCGGAGACCTCGGCGCAGAGGAAGGGGACGAGCTGCTCGAGCTCGAGGTCGGTCGAGAAGCCGGCGGCCCGCTTGTGCCCGCCGCCGCCGTTGACGCGGGCGATCGCCGAGACGTCGACCGCGCCGTCGCTGGAGCGCAGGCTGACCTTGCGCGCCGCCCGCCCGCGGTCGCCGAGCTCGCGGATCAGCACGGCCACGCGAGCCCCCTCGACCGAGCGCAGGTGATCGATGATCCCCTCGGTCATCTCCTCGCCGGCGCCGCTCGCCTCGTAGTCGGCGGCGGTTATGTAGGCGAGCAGGAGGCGGCCCTCGCAGTAGTGGCGGATCCCTTCCAGGGCGCGGGAGAGCAGCCGCAGCTTCTCCAGCGGCACGTGCTCGTAGAGCCGCCGGTAGGTCTCGTCGACGTCGACCCCGGCTTCGATCAGGTCGGCGGCGATCCGGTGCGTGCGCGCGTTGGTGCTCTCGTACATGAACTTGCCGGTGTCGGTGACCAGGCCGACGTAGAGCGCCGCGGCCATCCCGGGGGTGATCTCCGCCCCCAGCAGGACCGCCAGCTCGTAGACGATCTCCGCCGTGCAGGAGGCGTCGACCTCGACCAGGTTGACGTCGCCGAACAGGGTGTTGTCGTGGTGGTGGTCGATGTTGATCTTGAAGCGCTCCGCGTCGCTGAGGAACTCGACCGGCATGCGGTCGATGTTGCCGCAGTCGAGATAGACCACGGCGCGGTCGGCCATGTCGGCCGGCGGCTCGTGGAAGACCTCCTCCAGCGGCAGGAAGCGGTACTCGATCGGCAGCGGGAACTCCTTCGCCGCGAGGAACATCACCGAGTCCTTGCCGAGCTGGGTGAGCAGGCGGTGCATGCCGAGCAGCGAGCCGAGCGCGTCGCCGTCGGGGCCCTCGTGGGCGGTCAGCAGGAAACGCTCGCGGCTGCGGATCTCACCCGCCACGCGCTCGAGCGCCGTGGTGCCGATATCGGTGGTCTTGCTCATCGCTCCCCTTCATCTTCGAGCAGTTGGGAGATTCTCATCCCCTGCTCGACCGTCGGGTCGTAGTGGAAGGACACGGTCGGGGTGCGCTTCATCCGCGTCTCGGCGGCGATCTTCGACTGCAGGACGCCGCGCGAGGAGCGCAGGCCCTCGAGCGCGACCTGGCGGGCGTCCTCGTCGCCGAGCACGCTGACGTACACCTTGGCGCTGCGGAGGTCTGGGCTGGTCTCGACCGAGGTCACGGTGACAAAGCCGATGCGAGGATCGCTGAGCTCCGCGGCGATCGCGGAGCCGATCACCTCGCGAAGCACCTCGTT
>DATFMX010000054.1:0-7321 GCA_035266685.1 Solirubrobacterales bacterium | reverse complement strand
GACGGCGGAACGTAGACGCCGCGCTCGAGCATCGCCCGGCAGAAGCGCGCGTGAGCCTCGAGGTCACAGGCCGCCACTGCGGTGAAGTCGCGGATCGGCTCGGTGCCGAAGAAAAGCGTGAGCAGGCCGGTGGCGGAGGCGATCTGGATCGGGTGATTCGCGGTGAACTCGACCAGGCCGGTGGCGAGCCTTTGGGTGAGGTCGTCGAGCCGCGCGTAGGCGTCTGGGCCCAGGCGCCTCAGGGTCGCGAGACCGGCCGCCATCGCAAGCGGACTGCCCGAGAGCGTCCCCGCCTGGTAGACGTCGCCCGCCGGTGCGATCCGCTCCATCGTCTCCACCCGGCCACCGAAGGCGGCCGCGGGCAGGCCGCCGCCGATTACCTTGCCGAACACGGTCAGGTCGGGCTCGATCTCATAGAGCTCCTGAACGCCGGCCGGGCCGACGCGGAAGCCGCTGATCACCTCGTCGAAGACCAGCAGCGCACCGGCGTCGCGCGTCGCTTCTCGCAGGAACTCGAGGAAACCGTTCTCTGCCGGGACGACCCCCATGTTGGCCGGCAGCGGCTCGGCGATCAGCGCCGCGACGGGGTGCTCGGCCAGAGCGCGGCTGACCGCACTACGGTCGTTCCACGGCACGACGACGGTGCCGGCGGTGTGCGCGGCCGGCACGCCCGGGCTCGCCGGAATCGCCAGCGTCGCCAGCCCGGAGCCGGCCTCGGCCAGCAGCCCGTCGGAGTGGCCGTGGTAGGCGCCGGCGAACTTGACCACGACCTCGCGGCCGGTGACCGCGCGGGCGAGCCGCACGGCGCTCATCGCCGCCTCGGTTCCCGAACTGGTCATCCGCAGCATCTCGACCGAGGGCACGCGGGCCGCAACCTGCTCGGCCAGCTCGACCTCGACCTCGGTCGCGGCGCCGTAGCTCGTCCCGCGCGCCGCCGCCTCGCCCACCGCGGCGACGACCTGCGGGTCGGCGTGGCCGAGGATCAGCGGCCCCCAGGAGCAGACCCAGTCGACGTAGCGGTTGCCGTCGACGTCGACCAGTTCGCAACCCTCGCCGCGGGCGACGAAGATCGGCTCGCGGCCGATCTGCCGCATCGCCCGCACGGGCGAGTTGACGCCGCCGGGCAGGACCTTCGCCGCTCGCCGAAACAGCTCGGCCGAGCGGGCGTGACTAGGAATGCTCAGCTTCCCACCGCGCGTAGTCGTCGGTGAAGTAGTGCAGGCGGATCTTCTTGTACTCGGTCGATGAGTAGAGGGTCGCGCGGTCGTCCGGGCCCATCCCGCACTCGGCCGCGATCGAGTCGAGGATCGCGTCGCACTCCTCCTTCGAGCGGCCGTGGGCCATCGTGAAGACGCTGTAGGGCCAGTCCTCGTAGGTCGGCCGCTGGTAGCAGTGGGAGATGCCGCGGAAGGAGGCCATCCGGCGGCCGGTCTCGGCGATCTCGCCCTCGGGCACCTTCCAGACCCCCATGCCGTTGGCCGAGAAGCCGG
The DNA here is from genome assembly GCA_035266685.1 of Solirubrobacterales bacterium. Classification (GTDB taxonomy): domain Bacteria; phylum Actinomycetota; class Thermoleophilia; order Solirubrobacterales; family 70-9; genus VRUE01. The sequence goes on along the minus strand of DATFMX010000054.1, from coordinate 5,831 downwards.
CGCGACGGTGGAAGAGGATCGCGGCGACGCGGCGCAGCAGCTTGCGCTCGACCATCCCGCGCAGCCGCTCCAGAAGCTCCTCGGTGGAGATCCCGAGCTCGGCCGCGGCCCGGTCGTAAGGGCGCTCGATCGCTTCCATCGGCCCCTGCAGGGCGCGGATCGTCGCGATGTCCCGCTCGTCGTAGGGCTGGGGCTCGAGCTCGCGCGGCGGCGCCGCCTCGACCGCGGCGGCGAGCGCCTCGGTGCCCTTCTCCATCTCCAGGTTCATGTTGATCTTGAACAGGGTCAGGGTGGGGAGCTGGCGCATCGACTCGGCGCCGGTCTCGCGCATCAGCGCCGCCAGCGTGCCCTCCATGCCGAGCCCGGAGTCGGGTGGCACGGCGATCGTGAACCAGAGGTTGAAGTCGTGCGTGCGCAGGTAGTTGTGCGAGACGCCGGGGTGCGCGTTGACCGCCGCCGCGGCGCGCTGCGGGTTCTCTGCATCGACTTTCGCCGCCACCAGCATCGACTCGTAGCCGAGCGCCCGGGTGTCGAAGATCGGCGTGATCTCGCGGATGATCCGGCCCTCGAGCAGGCGCTGCGTGCGGGCGAGCACATCGCCCAGCTCCAGCTCCGCCGCGGCGGCGATCGGGGCGAACGGCTCGGGGTCGAGCGGGAAGTTCGACTGCAGCAGGTTCATCAGCCGCTTGTCGGTCTCGTCGAGCGGGATCGCGCTGCCGTCCTTGCGGCTGCGCGCCTTCGACTGGGGAGTCTTGACAGTCACGCGCTCACGCTCACTCCGTCGCAAAGAATCAGACTGTGATGCTCCGTCGTTCGGTTCGCTAGAGCCATCCAGCGGCCTCCTTCGCGTAATAGGTGACGATCGCGTCGGCGCCGGCGCGGCGGATCGAGGTCAGCGTCTCGAGCACCGCGGGGCGCTCGTCGATCCAGCCGTTGGCGGCGGCCGCCTTCAGCATCGAGTACTCGCCCGAGACATGGTAGGCGGCCAGCGGGGCGCCGGTCTCCTCCTTCACCCGGCGGACGACGTCGAGGTAGGGGATCGCCGGCTTGACCATCAGCATGTCGGCGCCCTCGTCGAGGTCGAGCTGCGCCTCGCGCACCGCTTCCGCGGCGTTGGCGGGGTCGAGCTGGTAGCCGCGCCGGTCGCCGAATTCCGGCGTCGACTCGGCGGCGTCGCGGAACGGGCCGTAGAAGGCGGAGGCGTACTTGGCGCTGTAGGCGACGATCGGCGTGCCCGCGTGGCCCTCCTCGTCGAGCTGGTGGCGGATCGAGCCGACCCGCCCGTCCATCATGTCGCTCGGCGCGACCGCGTCGGCGCCGGCCTCGGCGTGGGAGATCGCGGTTTTCGCCAGCAGCTCGACCGTCAGGTCGTTGTCGACCTCGCCGTCGCGGACGAAGCCGCAGTGGCCGTGCGAGGTGTACTCGCAGAGGCAGACATCGGTGATCACCGTCAGCTCCGGGTGGGCCTCCTTCAACGCCCGCACCGCCATCTGCACGACGCCCTCGTCGTCGTAGGCGCCCGAGCCGGTCTCGTCCTTGCTCGCGGGAACCCCGAAGAGCAGGATCGCGCCGATGCCGGCGGCGGCGATCTCGGTCGCCTCGGCGACCAGCTCGGAGATCGAGAAGCGCTCGATGCCGGGCATCGACTCGACCTCCTCGCGCACGCCCTCGCCGGCGACGACGAAGCTGGGCTGGATCAGGTGGGCCGGCGACAGCTCGGTCTCGCGGACCAGGCCGCGCAGGGTCTCGGTGCGGCGCAGGCGGCGCATGCGGGTGCTTGGGAACTGCATTGGGGTCGAGTTTACGGGGGTGAGGGGGGCGTCTGGTTGTGCCTAACTTCGCTCGCGAAGTAGCTTTCGGGATGTGGAGGCGCGGGGGTTGGTCAAGAGGTACGGGGAGCGCGAGGCTCTGAAAGGGGTCGATTTCAGCGCCGACCCAGGAGAACTCGTAGCTGTGATTGGGCCCAACGGCGCGGGGAAGACGACCCTCCTGTCGATCTTGGCCGGGACGCTGAAGCCGGATGCGGGGACGGTGGACTCGCCCAACGGAGATGTCGGCTGGGTGCCGCAGCAGGCTGCGCTTTACCGGCGGTTGACCGTGGAGGAAAACCTGTTGCTGTTCGCGCGACTCGAGCGGCGCGAGGATCCGCGTGGCGCGGTCGGCGAGATGCTCGAGCTCACGGGCCTCGGCGAGCGGCGCCGGGAGCTGGTGGCGCGGCTGTCGGGCGGCAACCAGCAGCGGATCAACATCGCGATCGGGCTGCTGGCTGAGCCGGCGGTGCTGCTGCTGGACGAGCCGAGCGTCGGGCTGGACCCGCGGCAGCGGGCGCGGCTCTGGGAGTTCATCGCCGGCCTCGCCGGGCGGGGGACGAGCGTCGTCTTCTCTACCCACGACATCCAGGAGGCCGAGCGCTACGGGAGGCGGCTGCTCGTGCTGGCCGACGGCGAGGGCCTGTTCGACGGGTCGGCGGAGCAGCTGCGCGAGGCCGTGCGCGGCGAGGCGCCCGCGGCGGCGGAAGGCGACTTCGAGACCGCGTTCGTCAGCTACCTCCAGCACCGGGGGCACTGATGCGCTGGCTGCTGCTCAAGGACCTGACGATCCTGCGGCGCTCGCCGCTGCAGGCGGTGCTGCTGGTCGCCTACCCGATCCTGATCGCGCTCTTGATCGGCTTCGCGATCTCGCGCGAACCGGGCAAGCCGCGTGTCGCCCTGCTCGACCAGATCCCGCCCGGGGCGCGGGTCGCCGGCGGCAACGGCAAGCTGCCCGCGGTCGGCGTCGACCAGCGGATCTGCCGCGAGGTCGAGTGCGTCGACGTCGGCAGCCGCGACGAAGCCGCGACGAAGGTCCGCGAAGGCGATCTGCTCGCCGCCCTGATCCTTCCCGCCGACCTGATCGACCGGCTCAACTCGCTCTCGACGCTGAACCCGGAAACGCCCGAAGTCGAAGTGCTCGTCAACGAGGAGAACCCGCTCAAGGCGCAGGCGGTCGACGACCGGATCACGGCGCTGCTGGCGCGGGCCAACCTGTTCATCGCCCGCCAGATCGCCAAGGAAGGCGGCCGTTACCTGAACCTGGTCGTCGACGGGGGCGGCTTCGATGTGCTCGGCCAGTCGGTCGAGATCCTCGGCTTGCGCGAAACCGCCTCGATCCTCGAATCGCTGCGGCCCGATGTGCCGGCGGCGCGGCGGCCCGAGCTCGACCGGGTGATCCGCTTCGCCACCCTGGCCCGCGACAACCTCGATATCGCCTCGCCCTTGATCGACCGGCTGGCGCAGCCGATCGCCGTCGACAAGCACTCGGTCAGCGCTCCCACGCCGCCGCTGGAAGTCTTCGCGATCGCCGTCGCGGCGACGCTGACCTTGACCTTCGTCACCCTGCTGCTGGTCGCCGGCTCGCTCGCCCTGGAGCGCGAGGAGAACACCTTCGCGCGGCTCACCGGCGGGCTCGTCTCGCGCCCGGCCCTGCTCGCCGAGAAGATCGGCCTGGGCGTCGCTGTCGGCCTGCTCGTCACCCTGCTGATGCTCGCGGGGGTACAGATCTTCGTCAGCCTCGACTGGAGCCGCTTCGGCCTCTGGCTGGCGGCGATCCTGCTCGGCGCCGCGGGCTTCGGCGCCGCGGGCGCCGCGCTCGGCGCCGCCGCGCGCGATGTGCGCGCCGTCTCGCTGCTCGCCTTCATGGTCTCGCTGCCGATCGCCCTGCTCTCGCTCGTCCCCTCCGGCGCCGTCGGCGCGGGGCTCTACGACGTGATCCGCGTCCTCACCGCGCTCTTCCCCTTCAAGCCGGCGCTGGAAGCGATGACGAGCGCCCTCGACTCCGCCGGCCCCGGGATCGGCGGGCCGCTGCTCCACCTCGCGCTCCTCAGCGCCGCTTACGCGGCGCTCGCGCGGATCGCCCTGCGTCGCTTCGCCACCATCTAGGCCAACCAACCGCCGCGTGGTCGAGGTTTGAGCCGCTATGCGGACCAAAGGTCGACCGCGCGCGGGCAAGTAGGGTCCTCGCCATGCGCGTTCTCTTCATCGGCGATGTGGTCGGCGGGCCGGGGAGGCGCGGGCTCGCGGCGGCGATGCCGGAGCTGCGCGAGCGCCACTCACCCGACCTGGTCGTCGTCAACGGCGAGAACTCGGCCGGCGGCATGGGGATCACCGAGAAGACCGCGAAGGCGCTCTTCAACGCCGGCTGCGATGTGATCACCACCGGCAACCATGTCTATCGCCACCGCGAGGCCTACGACTTCCTCGACCGCGCCGAGCGGGTGATCCGGCCGGCCAATTACCCCCACGCCAACCCCGGCAAGGGGTTCGTCGTGGTCGAGGCGGGCGGCATGCGGGTCGGCGTGATCAACCTCAGCGGCGCCGTCGGCCTGCGGGTGGCGCGGCTGCCGTTCCACGAGGTCGACGCGATCCTCGAGCGGATCGAGGCCGACTGCGTCGTCGTCGACTTCCACGCCGAAGTGAGCAGCGAGAAGGTCGCCATCGGCTGGCACCTCGACGGCCGCGTCGCCGCCGTCTTCGGCACCCACACCCACGTTCCGACGGCCGACGGACGGGTGCTCCCCGGCGGCACGGCGTTCATCTCCGACGTCGGGATGACCGGGTCGCGGACCAGCGTGCTGGGTGTGAAGCCGGAGCTGGTGCTGAAGATGATGACGACTCAGATGCCGGTCAAGTTCGAGACGGCCAGTGACGACGTGTGGGTTATGGGGGCGGTGGTCGAGGTCAACAGCGAGGGGCTGGCTGACTCGATCGAGCAGGTGATGGTGCCTGCGACCCGGTAAACGCGACAACGCGAGGCGGCCCGGGAAAAGGAGAGAGATCCCGGGCCGCCTCGATCGGGCTTCCTCCGCCGTCGTCTTGGGATTCAGGTGGCAGAGGCTTTCTCCGACGCCGACATGTTGCGCCGGGCGTCGAAGCCGTTGGCTGCGTCAGCCCTTCCCGACGCAGGGCACGCCGAGGCCGCCCCTGAGCACGGTCTGGGCGGCGACGCCCGGCGTTCCGGTTTCATTCTTGAAGAGCGCCCTCCTGCTGCGCACCTTGAAGACGCCGTCCGGGCACCTGGCCTCGAAGTAGCCGACCTGCCTGCGCTTGTAGCGGTAGGTCTTTCCGAGCGTGAACTTGAAGTCGACCGCCGAGCCGCTGCCACCGGCGATCACGGGGATCTTGGCGATCGCATGCACACCGGTGCCCTGCCTCTGGACCGTCACCCTGGTCACGATCGCCGCCGGCGCCGGCACGGTGATGAAGGTGTGGGCCAGCAGCGTGATCTTGCCGCCGCTTTCGCCTCCGTTGAAGATGAGCAGCGGGCTCAGCACCTTGATCGGCGCCTGTTCGGGGAAGGCGATCTCGGCGTGAGCGGAGCCGTTGCCGACGATCGCCTTGCCGCAGACGCGCCTCGCGGCCTTGGTGTCCCGGGCCTCGAGCTGGTCGGGCCTGCAGACCGGGAAGCCCTTGGTGTTGATCTTCACGTCCTTGTCGATGTTGAGGTCCAGTTCCCGAAATGCCGAGGGATGGGTGCCGTCGGTGGTCTTGATCGTTCCGAAGATCGTGTGCTTGAACGCTTCGAACCTGTGCTTCGGCAGCGTCCTCTGGTGGAGCCCGCCGCCGAAGGTGACCTGCAGGTCGCCCGCCCGAACGGTCGTGGTGGTCAGCTTCACGGCGCTCGCGGCTCCGGCAACACCAAGGGCCGCCATCCCGGCCAGGACGAACACCGAAATCAGCCCTTTGCGCACGCCGATATGGTTTCCACGCATGTCTATTTCCTCTCTCCTCGTAGCCCCGCCCGATGGCTAGGACCGCTCTTTTCCCTGGCCGGTAGCATACATACATGAATGTAGG
>DATFMX010000053.1:0-5576 GCA_035266685.1 Solirubrobacterales bacterium | reverse complement strand
AACTGGGATGCGACGAAGGAGGCGGGTGAGCCCAACCACGGCGGCGACATGGGCGGCGCATCCGTCTGGTTCGAGTGGACGGCTCCGGAATCCGGCCCGGCCGAACTCGGCGAGTGCGGTTCATTCGACTCTCGGCTCGGTCTCTATATCGGGGAATCGGTCGACGCGCTGACGCCGGTGCCGACGGTCAGCGTCCCGGCTCCTTGCTTCATCAACTTCGTCGCCACCGCGGGCACGACCTACCAAATCGCGGTTGACGGGAGGTTCGATGTCGAAACCGGCTACGCATGGATGGGCGGCATTGGGATTCATGCAACGATGCGCCTGCCATCGAACCCGTCGGCGGGCGAGGCACCACAAAGCCCACCCGCCGACACGACGCCCCCGAGGACCAAGCTCTTCAAGCGCTTCCTGAAGCGCAAGGGCATCTGGCTCTTCCGCTTCCGCTCCAACGAGCCCGGGTCGACCTTCCGCTGCAAGCTCGACAAGCGCCGCTTCCGGCGCTGCCACTCTCCGCTGCGCCTGCGTCACCTCAAGCCCGGGCGCCACACCCTCAGGGTCTTCGCCGTGGACGCGGCCGGCAACCGCGACCGCTCGCCCGCCGTCGCCCACTTCAGAGCGAAGCGGCCCAGGCATCGCCATGGGCGCCACTCGCCCAGACGGCACGGCGCCTAACCCGCGAGCAGGTCCCTCAGCGTCTGGGCAATCCGCTCCGGCTCATCCGCAACCTGCCGATAGCTCAGCCGGACGACCTCGTAGCCGAGCGATCTCAGCTTCAGATCGCGTTCGCGATCGTCCTCGAACGCCGCGCGCCCTCGGTGATACCGGTAGCCGTCGGTCTCCACCACCAGTCGCCGATCGCGCCAGAGGAAATCGACGAGGAACGAGTCAATCCGCACGTTGACCTCGGGTGCCGGGAGACGATGTCGCTTGCATAGTCGGAGGAACAGGCGCTCCAGGTCGCTCCGTGTGCGGTCCGTCTCTGCTGCGCCCCCGATCTCAAGGCCGAGGACGTCTGCCTGTCTGATCGCCCGGCGGAGCTCGGCGGGGGAGATTGCCGCTGAGCACCCCCTGATCCTCGCCGCCAGCCGCAGATCGGCGATCGTCCGTGCCGGCGTCGTCACGGGCACGCCGCGGTGGCTCGTCGTCGCATCTGCCGTCAGTGTGCGCGAGCGGTGAAGGTGGACGCCTCGTCGTTGTCCCTTGCCGGCGATCCCGGGAACCGAGACGACGATCGCCCCGCTCGCTACCGGCAGGAGCCCCCAGAGCCCAGCCGCGCTGCGATGACTGACCACAGCCGCCGGCCCATAGGCGAGCGCACCCGCCATGCACCGTCCCGCATGCGTCAAGCGTGGATAGCCGACCGCGTACACCCCACGATGGACGCGGTGCAGCCGGCCGGCTCTGGCGCGATGGACGACGCCGCTCTTCGTCACCCCGGCCGCGATCAGTTGGCGCAGCGAGACCACCCCGTGCTGCCGAGCCGCAATCCCCGCCACCACCCCATCCGCTGTGTCGCCTTGGCGCTGCATAGCGACACTAAGGCGACACAGGGGTGGATTCTCCCCCTGGATACTTGTTTAGGGTCCAGGCGTGCTCGACGATCTGATCACCGTCGCCGACTTCGCGCGAGCTGCTGAGGAGAAGCTGGATGGCGGTGTTGCCGGGTATTTCTTCGGCGGGGCCGGGGATGAGCTGACGCTGCGGGAGAACGTCTCCGCCTGGCAGGGGTGGCGCTTGCGGCCACGGGTTCTTGCCGGGCTGGATGAGTGGCGGACCGGGGTGGAGGTGCTGGGTGGGGAGGTCTCGATGCCGGTCTTGGTGGCTCCGGTCGCCTATCAGGGGCTGGTCGATCCCGAGGGGGAGGCGGCGATGGCTCGGGCGGCCACCGCGGCGGGGACGGCGATCTGCGTCTCGACCCTGGCGACGCTTCGGCCACGGCAGGTGGCCGAGGCGGCGCCGGGCGGGCGGCGCTGGTTCCAGCTCTACTGCTTCCGCGACGAGGCGGTGACGCGGGCGCTGGTCGAGGAGGCCTGCGAGTGCGGCTACGAGGCGATCGTCGTCACCGTCGACGCGCCGCGCGGCGGCAATCGCGAGCGCGACCGTCGCAGCGGCTTTGCGATCCCCGAGGAGATCGGCGTGCCGAGCGTCGAAGAGGCGCTGGGCTCCTCGCGCGCGGTGACGATCGAGGAGACCTTCGCGCTGATGGACCCGGCGCTGAGCTGGGACTACCTGGAGCAGCTCGCCGCCGATTGCCGCGTCCCGGTCCTGGTCAAGGGCGTGCTGGGCGGAGAGGACGCTGCGCGGGCGGTCGAGCGCGGCGCCGCCGGCGTCGTCGTCTCCAACCACGGCGGGCGCCAGCTCGACCGCTGCCTGGCGAGCGCCGAGGCGCTGCCCGAGGTCGTCGACGCGGTCGCAGGGCGCGCCGCCGTGCTGGTCGACGGCGGCATCCGCCGCGGGGTCGACGTGGCGATCGCGCTGGCGCTCGGCGCCGACGCGGTGCTGGTCGGCCGGCCCGCCCTCTGGGGCCTCGCCGCCGGCGGCGAGGCGGGAGCCCGCCGGGTGCTGGAGCTGCTGCGCGAGGAGCTCGAGCTGGCGCTGGCGCTCTGCGGCTGCGCCTCGCCCGGCGAGCTCGACCGCTCGCACCTGCGACGGGCACCGGCCGCGTCCGTATATTCGGTCTGAGTGACCCGTTCCAGCGACTGAATCATGGCCCAGCGGATCCCCAGAGACGAATCGCTGAGCCGCGTACACGGCGTCGGCGCGCTGTTCTCGGCCGCCTACGGCAACGTCGGCTCCTCGATCTACTACGCGCTCGGCGTCACCGCGGCCTTCGCCCTCGGCCTCACCCCGGTCGCCTTCGCGATCACCGGCGTGATCTTCATGTTCACCGCCTCGACCTACGCCGAGGCGACGGTGATGTACCCGGAGGCCGGCGGCTCCTCGAGCTTCGCCCGCCACGCCTTCAACGAGCTGGTCAGCTTCATCGCCGCCTGGGGCCAGATGCTCAACTACGTGATCACGGTCGCGATCTCGGCCTACTTCGTGCCCCACTACCTGGCCGTCTTCTGGCCCGCCCTGCACCACGGCCCCGGCGACATCATCGTCGGCGCGGCGCTGATCGCCGCGCTCGCGCTGCTCAACATCCGCGGCACCGAGGAGTCGGCGAAACTCAACCTGGTGCTGGCGATCGCCGACCTCGGCACCCAGGTCGTCCTCGTCTGCATCGGCATCGTCCTCGTGCTCAGCCCGCAGGTGCTGGTCGACAACATCCACCTCGGCGTCGCCCCGAGCTGGAGCGACTTCGCGCTCGGCATCGCGGTCGGGATGATCGCCTACACCGGGATCGAGACGATCTCCAACATGGCCGAGGAGGCCAAGGACGCGGCGCGGACGATCCCCCGCAGCGTCGGCTTCACCGTCGCCGCCGTGCTCGGCCTCTACCTGCTGATCCCGGTCGTCGCGCTCTCGGCGATGCCGGTCACCCCGGACGCCGCCGGCCACTACACGACCGAACTGGGCAAGGAGTTCGCCAACGACCCGATCCTCGGCATCGTCGAGAACCTCGGGCTTGCCGGCGGGCTGACCGAAGCGCTGCGCTTCTACGTCGGCATCCTCGCCGCGGTGATCCTGCTGATCGCGACCAACGCCGGCCTGATCGGCGTCTCCCGCCTCACCTACTCGATGGGCCAGCACCGCCAGCTGCCGGAGGGCCTGCGCCAGGTCCACCCGCGCTACCGCACCCCCTACATCGCGATCCTCGTCTTCGCCGCGGTGGCGATGGTGACGCTGCTGCCGGGCAAGACCGAATTCCTCGCGACGATGTACTCCTTCGGCGCGATGCTCTCGTTCACGATCGCCCATGTCTCGGTGATCTGGCTGCGGCGCATCGAGGCCGAGCGCGAACGTCCCTGGAAGCCGCCGTTCAACTTCCGCGTCTTCGGCTTCGAAGCGCCGCTGACCGCAGTGCTCGGCGGGCTCGGCACCTTCTCGGCCTGGATCGTGGTGATGGCGCTCAACCCGAGCACGCTCGTCGTCGGCACCGGCTGGATGGTGCTCGGGGTCGTCGTCTACGTGCTCTACCGGCGCAACCAGCGACTGCCGCTGACCGAGACGGTGAAGGTGCTGCTGCCGGAGCCGCTCGGGGTCGAGGAGATCGAGTACCGGAGCGTGCTCGTCGCCTTCGAGGACGGCGCGCCGTTCTCCGAGGAGATGGTCGCGACCGCGGTCAAGCTCGCCTCCAAGCGGCGCCGCGGCGTCCACATCCACTCGATGCTGACCGTGCCGACCAATCTGCCGCTCGACGCCGAGATGCGCGAGGCCGAAGCGGAGGCGCAGAGCAAGGTCGAGCAGGCGAAGCTGATCGGCGGCCAGCGCGTGACCGGCCATGTCGACCGGGTGCGGCCCGGCCAGGCCGGCTACTCGATCGCCGGCGAGGCGAAGCTGATCAACGCCGCCGCGGTGGTCGTCGGCCTGCGCTTCCGCAACGGCGCCCCGATGTACGACAAGACCCTGCAGACGGTGCTCGCCGAGCGTCCCTGCCGGGTGATCGTCGTCTCTGAGAAGGGCGCCCGCGGCGGCGCCGAAGCGGCCCCGGCCCTGGCCTAGAATCGCCTGCGTGCATCAGCGCTCGGTCCGACTCCTCTCATTCGTGCTGCTGGCCCTCGGCCTGCTGATCCTCATCAGCACCTTCGCCCACGGCGGCGGGCCGCTCTCGCTCGGCACGCTGCTCGGCGTCGCCTTTCTCGCCGTCGGCGGGGCGCGGCTGTGGCTGAGCGGCGTGTTCAGATGAGCGAGCGCGAGCAGCGCCCGCAGTCGCGCCTCGAGCCGCTGCTGCACCGCGGCGTCGGCGTCCCCGGCCTGTTCGTCGCGGTCTACTCCGCCGTCGGCTTCTCGATCTACTTCGCGCTCGGCGTCGTCGCCGACCGCGGCCTCGGGCTGACGCCGCTGATCTTCCTCGCCGCCGGGCTGATGTTCGTGCTGACGACGCTCAGCTACGTCGAGGGCGGGGCGATGATCCGCGAGCGCGGCGGTTCCTCGAGCTTCGCCCGCCATGCCTTCAACGAGCTGATCGCCTTCATCGCCGGCTGGGCGATCCTGATCGACTACCTGATCGTCGCCGCGCTGGCCGCGATCTCGGTCCCGCACTACCTCAAGCCGATCTCCTCCGACCTCTCGACCAGCGACTGGCAGATCCCCGTCGCCGCCGGGGTGATCATCGCCGCCTGCGCGCTCAACGTGCTCAACGTCACCGGCCGCGGCCGTGAGCGCTCGCTCAGCGTCCTCGCTCTGGCGGACATCGCCCTGCAGGTGGCGGTGATCGCCGTCGGCGCGCTCGCCGTGCTGCACCCGGAGCGGCTCACCGACCAGGTCCACCTGTTCACCAACCCGAACGTGAAGGATGTGATCTACGCCTCGGTGATCGCGATGCTCGCCTACGCGGGGATCGAGGCCGCGGCCGACCTGGCGCCGGACATCGAGGTGCGCCCGCGCGACCTCAAGCGGATCGTCTCGCTGGGGGCGTTCGCGGTGCCGGTCGTCTACGCGGGGATGGCGGCGATCGCGCTGATGGCGGT
>DATFMX010000052.1:0-15106 GCA_035266685.1 Solirubrobacterales bacterium | reverse complement strand
TGACCCGGGGCTACCTCTCCCAGGAGTCGATCGGCCTGGTCCTCGAGGACCAGGCCGAGGGGGACGGAAGCGAGGTGGCGGCCCTGGAGCGATGAGAGAAGTGCCGGCGAGTCCCGTTACACCACAACTTGCGACTTGACTCGCCTGACGGCGGCGGACGCTGCGCGGTGCGGCGTCCTCAGTCGGCCAAATAGCGCTGCTATTCGGCCTCCCTGCGTCCTTGCCCCGCTTGGTCCGGCGCTCGTCAGCCGCACACGCTGGTTTTCGGATGAACTCTTAGGGTCGCACCTCGCCTATCGCACCTGAAATGGGTATTACGCGATTGAAATTGGTATTTTCTCTACCTAAGCACCCATTTTACCGCCTAAATGGGTACATTTAGGGGCTCAAATACCCCTTTAACACCCGGTAGGACCCATTTCAGCATGCGAACCTTTCGCGACCTCGACAAGCACCTCGGAATGATTCCCTCCACGACGGCATCTGCCCTAAACGGGGTGGCCACCGGCCGCGGACGGGAGGAGGCCTTCCGACTCCAGCAACCACAGATCCTCGAAACCCTGACCGAGGTAGCCCGCATTCAAAGCACGGAAGCCTCGAACGCGATCGAGGCGATTACCGCCCCACCGCAGAGGATCGCGGAACTGGTGGAGGAGAAGACGACGCCGCAGAACCGCTCGGAGGAGGAAATTGCCGGCTACCGGAAAGTCCTCGACACGATCCATTCCAGTGCCGCCGCTATCCCATTCCGCCGCTCCATCGTCGAACAGTTCCATCGTGACCTCTATTCGTTGACCGAAACCCCGGGCGGCCGATTCAAGCGGTCCCAGAACGAGGTCGCCCGCTTCGACCGCGCCGGCAACAAGGTCGCCGTGATCTTCGAGGGCGCAACTCCTTTCGAGACGCCGATGGCGATGGACGAGCTGCACGAGCGCTTCGACCGGGCGGTGAAGGGGAGGCGGTATCCACGGCTGCTGCTCGTCGGCGCATATGTCTTCGACTTCCTGATGATCCATCCGTTCGACGACGGCAACGGCCGGATGTCGCGGCTGCTGACGCTGCTGCTGCTCTACCAGGCGGGGCACGAAGTCGGGCGCTTCATCAGCCTCGAGAAGCTGATGAAGCAGAGCAAGGAGACCTACTACGAAAGCCTCGAGCGCTCGACCGCGGGCTGGGACAAGGGAGAGCACGACATCTGGCCATGGCTCAACTACTTCCTTGGGATTCTCAACGGCGCCTATAACGAGTTCGAGTCTCGCGCGGGCACGATCACCGGCGGACGGGGATCGAAGGGGGCGCGCATCAGGCAGTTCGTACGATCGAACGTCTCCACCGCGTTTACCTTCGCCGATCTGCAGCGAGCACTCCCCGACATCGGCCCCGACCACATCCGTGGCGAGCTGCGCAAACTCCGCGACGCCGGGGCGGTGGAATCGCCGGGGCCGGGGCGCAAGGTCTGGCGAAGGCTGCGGGACGACTTCTGAGGCTCCGCCGCCCGGCGAAGCCCCACCCACTCCCGACTAAAGGATCTCCGGCGTATGTATCGGCGTCTCGCTGGTGGGCGGCGGCCCCTCGGCCTCCTCCTCAGGCGACGGATGCAGAACCCCGGTCGCCACCGACCAGCCCTGGCGCCGCCCCAGCGCCGTGACCAGGCCGACGTAGACCAGCTCGACCACGGTCATCACGCCGCGCAGGGCGATCGCGATCAGCGAGCCGAGCGCGAAGCTGTTGCCCGGCAGGGCGCCCTTGACCGCCCAGGCGAAGGCGGCGTCGCGGATGCCGAGGCCCGCCGGCGCCACCAGCGTGACCAGCGCCGCGACGAAGCCGATCGCCTGCGCCGAGCCGACCGTCAGCACTTCGCTGAACGGGATCGTCGTCACCGAGCGCGCCACGCAGTAGACGCCGATCGAGACGACGCCCCAGACGAGGGTGTAGAAGGCGATCAGGGCGAGCACCCCGCGCAGCGGGATCACGCCGGGCAGCGGCTCGCGCCCAAAGGCGCGCAGCACGCGGTTGGCCAGCGGGCCGAAGACCCGCGGGTGAAGGATCGCGATCGCCACCGGGATCACCAGCAGCACCGCCCAGCGCAGCGGCTGCCCCTGCAGATCGGGGTGGCTGATGATGAAGTAGGAGGCAAAGGCGACGCCGGAGGTGGCGGAGATCGCCTGCTCGTAGACGATGCTGGCGATCGTCAGCCGCCGCGGCACCCCCGCCCGCTCCGAGAGCAGCACCCGACCGAGCACGTAGAGCACGCTGCCGGGCACGTAGCGCGCGAGCAGCGGTTGGCCCCAGGCGACCTGCGCCCGGCCGACGCCGATCGGGTGGCGGAGGAAGCGCAGGATCAGGTCCCAACCGAGCGCGCTCATCACGTAGAAGGCCGGCAGCGCGACGAAGGCCGGGATCAGCCAGATCACGTGGAAGTGGACGCCCTTGTCCTTGATCTCCGCCCACTGCTGCACGACCGTGAGGACGAGGAAGCCGAAGATGACGATCGCGATGCCGAGCTGGATCGCCAACCGGACGCGCTTGCTGCGCGGCGGCTGGGTGCCGAAGCGGGCGCCGGCGGCGCCGATCCTATGCAGTAGCGGTCGGTCCTCTGCCACGTCGGTCGCACCTTAGACGGGTCGGGGGCTGCCAACGGCTACCCGCAGGGGCGAGAATGATCGCGATGGGCGAGTTCGAGCTGATCGAGGCGGTCAGGCGGCGACTGCCGCGGGGGGGCCCGCGCGTCGTGCTCGGCAGCGGCGACGACGCCGCAGTCACCCTGCCGGAGGGCGCCACCGCAACCTCCGTCGACGCGCTGGTCGACGGCGTCCACTTCCGGCGCGAGTGGAGCAGCCTGGCGCAGATCGGCCACAAGGCGCTGGCGGTCGCCCTCTCCGACCTGGCGGCGATGGGCGCCGAGGCGGGCGAGGCCTACGTCGTCCTCGGCGTCCCGAAAGAGCTCGACGAGGAGGGCTGCATCGAGCTGCTCGACGGGATGGCGGCGCTCGCCGCGCAGACCGGCACGACCCTGGCCGGCGGCGACGTCACCCGCGCCCCGGTGCTCACCCTGGCGATGACCGTGGTCGGCCACGCGCCGACCACCGAGGACCTCGTCACGCGCGCCGGCGCCCGTCCCGGCGACGCCCTCGTCGTCAGCGGCGAGCTCGGCGGCGCCGCAGCGGGCCTGCTGCTTCTAGAAGTCGACGCCGAAACACCCGCCACCCCCCGAGCGCGGTCGAGGTTTGAGTCGCTATCCGGTTCAAAGCTCGACCGCGGGCGCTTGTTGTTGGCGCGGCAGCTCGAGCCCTTGCCCCGGCTCGAGGCCGGGCGGGCGCTGGCCGCCGCGGGCGCGACGGCGATGATCGACCTCAGCGACGGGCTCGGCGGCGACGCGGGGCATGTCGCCGAGGCGAGCGGGGTCGGGCTGCGAATCGACGCGGCGGCGCTGCCGCTTCAAGCCGGCGTCGCGGAGGCGGCCGAGGCCGCCGGCCGCGAGCCGCTCGAGCTGGCGACCTCGGGCGGCGAAGACTACGAGTTGCTCGCGGCGCTCCCCGCCGAGCGGCTGGGCGAAGCGACGGCGGCCGTCGCGGCGGCCGGAACGCAGCTCACCCCGGTCGGCGAGGTCGTCGCCGGCGAGGGGGTCGAGATCAGGCTGCCTGGCGGCGGGACTCTGCCGCCGGCAGGGTTCGATCAGCTGCGCTGAGCGGCGCCCCCATGAGCAGCGCGCGGACGCCGCGGCGGCGCAACATCGCCTGCGCGACCAGCGCCGGCTCGGGCCGGTAGCTGCCGTTCTCGACGAGGCTCTTCAGCTGCTTCGACTGCATCGCATTGCTCATATCGGCCCTAACTGCCGGAACCTTAGTTCTTGGTACTCGCACATACGTCCAAGGGCATAAATCCGCCCACGTGCTGCGCCCATGTTCGGGAGTCCAGTTCGACGGGGGATACGATTTCCCTATGCCTAACGGGTCCACTCGGATTCTGCTCGTCGACGACGAGCAGTCGGTGCAGACCCTGCTCAGCTATCCCCTGCGCAAGGACGGCTACCACGTGACCTCGGCGCTCGACGGGCACGAGGCGCTGGAGCGCTTCGCCGAGGCGCGCTTCGACCTCGTCGTCCTCGACCTGATGCTGCCGAAGCTCGACGGCGTCGAAGTCTGCCGCCAGCTGCGCCGCACGAGCCAGGTGCCGATCATCATGCTGACCGCGAAGGGCTCGGAGACCGACAAGGTCGCCGGCCTCGAGGTCGGCGCCGACGACTACATCACCAAGCCCTTCTCGATGCGCGAGTTCCGCAGCCGCGTCAAGGCCGCCCTGCGCCGCTCGCGGATGGCCGTCGAGGCGCCCGACGAAGTGCCGCTCGAGCTCGGCGAGCTGCGGATCGACCCCGAGCGCCGCCTGGTCACCCTGCGCGACGAGGAGGTCGCCGTCACCTACGTCGAGTTCGAGATCCTCGCCGCGCTCGCCCGCTCGCCCGGCAAGGTGCTGAGCCGCGAGACGCTGCTCGAGCATGTCTGGGGCGACTCCGACTACCGCGACCCGCGCACCGTCGACGTCCACATCCGCCACCTGCGAGAGAAGATCGAGGCCGACGCGAAGCAGCCCGAGTACCTGTTCACGGTGCGCGGCGTCGGCTACCGCTTCCGCGAATGAAGCGACTGCGCCTCACTCCGCTCGGCAACCGGATCACGACCACGGCCCTGTCGATCGGCGTTGGCACCTCTGTCGTCATCTACGTCTGGGTGGTCGCGGTCAGCGGCCACGGCGAGGCGAGCGGGCCGATCCTCGTCGGCGGCCTGATCGCCAGCCTGGTCGCCGCCGCGCTGGGTTACTACTCGGCCAAGCTCGTCACCCGGCGGGTGAGCCGCATCGAGGACGCCGCGCGCGCCGTCTCCGACGGCGACTTCGCGGTCCGCATCCCGGTCGACTCCAGCGGCCAGCTCGGCCAGCTGGCCCGCACCTTCAACGAGATGCAGCGCCGGCTCGCCGAGCTCGACAGCGCCCGCAAGCAGTTCATCGCCAACGCCTCGCACGAGCTGCGCACGCCGATCTTCAGCCTCGGCGGCTTCGTCGAGCTGCTCGAAGAAGAGGACCCGAGCCCGGAGGAGCGGGACGAGTTCGTGCGCACGATGCGCCAGCAGATCGAGCGCCTGACCAAGCTGACCGCCGACCTGCTCAACCTCTCCCAGCTCGACGCGGGCGGGATCGAGCTGAGCTTCGGCGGCGTCGACCTGAGCGAACTCGCGCGCGAGGTCGCGCGCGAGTTCGGCGCCCGCGCGGAACTGCGCGGCTCGCGGCTCGAGCTGCGCACGCCCGAGCGCCCGGTGGTCGCGGTCGCCGACGCCGAGAGGGTGCGGCAGGTGATCCGTATCCTGCTCGACAACGCCCTCACCCACACCCCCGAGGGCACGAGCATCACCGTGACCATCTACTCGATCGACCAGCGCGCCGAGCTGACCGTCTCCGACGACGGCACCGGGATCCCGCAGCGCGTGCAGAAGCGGATCTTCGAGCGCTTCTTCACCGCCGACTCGGCCGGCGGCTCCGGGCTCGGATTGGCGATCGCGCGCGAGCTGGCGCAGCGCATGGACGGGCGCATCGCGATCTCCTCCAGCCGCCGCTTCACCGCCTTCACCCTCGACCTGCCGCTGGCGCCCCCCGGCGCCGCCGCGGCGCTGCCGGTGCGCCCGGCCAAGGCGCCCGCGTGAGCGGGCCGCTTTACTGAGGCAATGCAGAGGAAGGCCGCCCCACTCGCAATCGCCCTGCTCGCCCTCGCGCTGCTCGCCGGCTGCGGCGGCGGCGAAGGCGACGGCTCGCCGTCGGCGGACGGCGGCGCGGCGGCGACCAAGACGACGACCCAGGTCGTCGTGCAGACGGCCAGCGAGGGCTTCGACGCGGCCAAGGTGTACCGCGAAGCCTCGCCCGGCGTGGTCACGATCCGCTCGATCTTCGATGCGGGCGCCGCCGAAGGCTCGGGCTTCGTGCTCGACACCGCGGGCCGGATCGTCACCAACGCCCATGTCGTCACCGACGGCGAAGGAGCGGACCGCAAGGAGGCCAAGGCGGTCTACGTCGAGTTCCCCGACCGCAACGTCGTTCCGGCGCGGATCGTCGGCTACGACCCCTTCGCCGACGTCGCCGTGCTCGCGGTGAAGCCCGATGGCTTTGAGCTGCAGCCGCTGAAGCTCGGCGACGACCGCACGCTCGCGGTCGGCCAGCCGGTCGCCGCGATCGGCAGCCCGTTCGGCGAGCAGCAGTCGCTCTCGGTCGGCGTCGTCTCGGCGACCGACCGCTCGGTCCAGTCGCTGACCAAGTTCCAGATCGAGGGCGCGATCCAGACCGACGCCTCGATCAATCCCGGCAACTCCGGCGGCCCGCTGCTCGACGCCGGCGCCCGGGTGATCGGGATCAACCAGCAGATCGAGACCAACTCCGGCGCCAACGACGGCGTCGGCTTCGCCGTGCCGGTCTCGGCGATCAAGCGCTCGGTCGCCCAGCTGAAGCGCGACGGCAGCGCCGAGTACGCCTACATCGGCGTCTCCACCCAGGCGCTCTACCCGCAGCTGGCCCAGAAGCTCGGCCTCGACACCGACCACGGGGCGCTGCTGGCCGAAGTCGTCCCCGGCGGCCCGGCCGACGAAGCGGGCCTCAGGGGCGGCGACGAAAAGCTCCGCTTCCAGGGGATTCCCTACGAAACCGGCGGCGACATGATCGTCGCCTTCGACGGCAAGCCGGTGGTCCAGCCGGACGACCTGGCGCGCTACGTCTCGGCCCAGCAGCCCGGCGACACGGTCACGCTCGAGGTACTGCGCAAGGACGGGCAACGCGAAAAGGTCAAAGTGACCCTTAGCAAGCGGCCGGTCGGCGAACCGGGCGAATAGACCGGCTGGCGCGCGTCCAGCCGCCGATGTCTGTAGAAAACGCCGATGCTTCAGGAAGTCGCCCTCGGCCATAAGTCCCTCTCCGACTACACCCACATCGCGGGCAAGGAGCTGATCGAGCGCATCCGCGAGCTGGCGAGGCCGCTCGAGGGACAGCGCGTGCTCCATGTCAGCGCCACCGCCTTCGGCGGCGGCGTCTCGGAGATCCTCTACACGATCGTGCCGCTGATGCGCGACGTCGGCGTCGACGCCCACTGGCACGTGATCTTCGGCAGGGAAGAGTTCTTCAACGCGACCAAGCTGCTGCACAACTCGCTGCAGGGCGCCGAGGAGACGCTGAGCGACGAGCAGTGGGAGGTCTTCGACGAGATCAACGCCACCAACGCCGAGAACCTGCAGGGCGAGTGGGACACGATCATCGTCCACGACCCGCAGCCGATCGGCCTGCTGCGCGGCGCGCCGGAGAAGAGCCGCAACTGGATCTGGCGCTGCCACATCGACCTCTCCGAGCCCAACCCGGCGCCGATCGCCCGTCTGCAGCCGCTGATCGAGGAGTACGGCGCGACCGTCTGGCACATGCCCGCCTACGTGCCGAGCGGGATGAGCGGCCACAACGGGATCAACATCATCCCGCCGGCGATCGACCCGCTGTCGCCGAAGAACATGGCCTTCTCCCCCGACGACGCCGCCTTCGTCTGCCACCAGTTCGGCATCGACGTCGACCGGCCGCTGATCACCCAGGTCTCGCGCTTCGACCCGTGGAAGGACCCGATCGGCGTGATCGACGCCTACCGCCAGGTGGCCGCGGGCGTGCCCGAGGTGCAGCTCGCCCTGGTCGGCTCGATGGCGACCGACGACCCCGAGGGCTGGGACTTCTTCCAGCAGACGGTCGAATACGCCGACGGCGACGAGGACGTCAAGATCCTCAACAACCTCAACAACGTCGGCGCGATCGAGGTCAACGCCTTCCAGTCGCAGTCCGACGTCTGCCTGCAGAAGTCGATCCGCGAGGGCTTCGGCCTGACCGTGACCGAGGCGCTCTGGAAGGGACGGCCGACGGTCGCCGGCAACGTCGGCGGCATCCCGCTGCAGATCGAGGACGGCGTCAGCGGCTTCCTCGTCGACTCGCCGGAGCAGTGCGCCCAGCGCTGCCTGGAGATCCTGCGCGACCCCGGGCTCGGCAAGCAGCTCGGCCGGCACGGCAAGGAACACGCCCGCCGCGAGTTCCTCTCGCCGCGCCTGCTGCGCGACTGGCTGCAGCTGATCGGCGACCTCGACGCGTAGCGCCCGGGTGCTCGGGGTAGGCTGAGAGCCCGATGCCCGAGTCCGATCCGCTGATCATCGTCTCCAACCGCGGGCCCGCGCAGTTCGAGCGCGACGAGGCCGGCGAGCGCACCGTGCGGCGCGGCGGCGGCGGCCTGGTGACGGCGCTCTCCGGGCTGGTCTCCCACCGCGAGGCGCTCTGGATCGCCTCGGCGATGACCGACGAGGACGTCGCCGTCTCCGAGGAGCGCGGCGGCCCGGTCGAGCTCTCGATCGACGGAATCGAGTACCGCGTGCTGCTGGTCGGCAGCGACGCGGCGGCCTACGAGCGCTTCTACAACATCATCGCCAACCCGATCCTCTGGTTCATCCAGCACTACCTCTGGGACCTCTCCAACGCGCCCGACATCCGCCAGGAGGAGCTCGACGCCTGGGACTACGGCTACCAGGCGGTCAACCGCGACATCGCCGACGCCGTGCTCGGCCAGATCGAGGGGCGCGAGCGGCCGTTGGTGATGCTGCACGACTACCACCTCTACACCGCGCCGGGGATGATCCGCGCCCAGCGCCCCGACGCCTTCCTGCATCACTTCGTCCACATCCCCTGGTCGCAGCCCGACAGCTGGCGGGTGCTGCCGGGGCGGATCCGCGAGGCGATCTTCCGCGGCATGCTCGCCAACGACATCATCGGCTTCCACACGCACACGCACTGCCTCAACTTCATCCGCTGCTGCGACGAACTGCTCGAGGTCGAGGTCGACTACGAGCGGCTGCTGGTGCGCCACGACGGCGGCGAGACCCGCGCTCGCGCCTACCCGCTCTCGATCGACGCCGAACGGCTGCGCCGGGTCGCCGAATCTCCAGAGGTCGCGCAGTATGAGCGCGGGGTGCTGGAGCGGCGGCGCGAGCACCTGATCATCCGCGTCGACCGCGCCGACCTCTCGAAGAACGTGCTGCGCGGCTTCACCGCCTTCGACGTCTTCCTCACCCAGCATCCGGAGTTCCTCGAAAAGGTGACCTTCATCGCCCACCTGCAGCCTTCGCGCCAGGATGTGCCCGAGTACGCCGAGTACCTGGAGAAAATCGAAGCCCTGGTGGCGGTCGTCAACCACCGGCACGGCACCACCGACTGGATGCCGATCGACCTGAAGATCTACGAGAACTTCCCCGAGGCGGTGGCCCGCTACAAGCACTTCGACCTGCTGATGGTCAACTCGATCTTCGACGGGATGAACCTGGTCGCCAAGGAGGCGCCCGCGGTCAACACCCGCGACGGCGTGCTGATGCTCTCCGAGAACACCGGCTCGCACGAGGAGCTCGCCGACTGCGTGCTCTCGGTCAACCCGTTCGACATCCAGGAGCAGGCCAACGCCATTCATCGGGCGCTGACGATGGAGCCCGATGAGCGGCGGCTGCGCGCCGCGCACCTCAAGGAAATCATCTACTCGCGCAACCCGGGGGACTGGGTCGACGATCAGCTGAAGGACATTGCGGAGCTGCGTAAAGCTGTGGCGTAGACGGGCGTCGCCCTATCGGCTCCAAAGGGGGCGAACCTTGGGAGCTGTGCCCTTAGAAGCTCGTGAAGCTCAGGGTCCGCTGGAAGCTCGTCGCCCGAGGTGCTGCCGTTGTGGTGGTGGCGCTGGTCTTGTTGGAGCTTGCGCCGGGCCTGCTGAAGCCGCCTCCTCCGGAGCCTTTGCCGCCGGATGTGGGGCTGCCGCAGCTGCGGCCTCTCGGGCGGGTGACGGGGGGAGGGGGTGTCCGTGGGGGGCGGCGTCCTCTTTTTCGCCCCGACCACGATCTCGGACGGCCGGGGTCTCCGAGGCGAAAAACCCAGCCCCACACGGACACCCCCTCCCCCCGGCAGGACCCGCCCGCCACGGCCATCGTCCCTGCGCCAGAACCCCTGCCGCCGACGCCAGAACCCGTGCCCGTCACACCCTCGGCGCCGCCAGGCGATGGTTCCGCGGAGTTCGCTCCGCATTGATCCGCCGCTATAGTGCGACGCCGTTTTGGCCGCACCGCGCGAATATGAGCTGGTTCTGATGCTGGACCCCGGGCAGGACGCCCCGGCCCGGGATGCTGTCGCCAATGAGGCGAAGCAGCAGATCGAGGCTGCCGGGACGCTGAAGAACGAGAACGTCTGGGGGCTGCGCAAGCTGGCCTACGAGATCAAGCGGTGCAATGAGGCGGATTACCGCTGGTTCCGCTTCGAGGCGCCGACCGAGCTGCTCGAGCAACTCGACCACAACCTCAAGATCGCCGACGGCGTGCTGCGCTTCCGCATCTTCAAAGTCGACGCCGACACGCCCGTGATGGCGCCGCCGGCAAGCAGCGCCCCCGGCCCGGGGGCCTCGCGCGAGCGACCCGCCGAGGCGCCGGCTGCACCGGCGGCCGAGCCCGCAGCGCCCGCCGAGCCGGCGACCCCCGAGCCCGCCGCGGAGACGAGCGAGCCCGAGGCGCCGGCCGCGACGGCCGTCGCCGAGCCTCCCGCCGAGGAGCCGGCCGCAGAGCCAGAGCCCGCCGAGGCGGACGCCGCCGAGGCGCCGGCCGAGGGCGAGCCCGGCGACCCCGCCGAGTAGCGCCTTTTTCGCCCAGATTCCGGCTTCGGGGGGGAGAGTCGCGCCGCCTGCGCCCTTAGAGTGGTGTCTCGATAAAACGATCTTCGAGGAGTGAGAGCCGTGGCGGCTTCGAACATCAATGTGGTGGTCATCACCGGGAACCTGACCAAGGACCCCGAACTGCGCAGCACCGGCGGCGGCACCTCCGTCTGCGAGCTGCGCGTCGCGGTCAACAGCCGGCGCAAGGACGGCCAGACCGGAGAATGGGTCGACAAGCCCAACTACTTCAACGTCGTCGTCTTCGGCGCCCAGGGCGACAACTGCGCCAACTACCTCTCCAAGGGCCGCCCGGTGGCGGTCGAAGGCCGCCTCGACTGGCGCGAGTGGGAAGCCAAAGACGGCAGCGGCAAACGCCAGGCCGTGCAGATCATCGCCAACTCGGTCCAGTTCCTCGGCTCGCGCGACGGTGCCGGCGGCGGCGCGGGTGGCGGCAACGGCAACGGCTTCACCCCGCAGACCGACACGCCCGCCGACACCTCCGACTACGACGCCGCACCCGCTGGCGCCGGAGCCGGTGGCGGCGGGGACGACGACATTCCGTTCTAGGTAACCGAGGGCGGTCAGGGACCGTCAGGCAAGGATGCAGGGGGCGTGGCGTGCTCTGCACGCGAGCGACCGAAGACGCCGCCTGGCGGTTCCTGCCCGTCCTCGGCCGGGGCGTGTAGCATCCCCGGTCGCTTATGCCCAGAGATCGAGACAACGCAAACGCTTCGCCACGCCGTGGACGGCGTGGGGCCGACCGCGCGCGGCCACGCAAATACACGCGGATCAACTCCGAGGCGGTCGATTACAAGGACCTCAACCTGCTGCGGCGCTTCCTCTCCGACAAGGGGAAGACGCGCGGCCGTCGGGTGACCGGCCTCTCGCGCAAACACCAGCGGCAGCTCTCGGTGGCGGTCAAACGGGCTCGCGAGATCGCCCTGCTGCCGTACGTCGGGGAGCGCTAGGCCGATGGCCCAGGCGATCCTGCTCGAGGACGTCGAGAGCCTCGGCCAGCGCGGGGAACCGGTCGACGTCGCCCCGGGCTACCTGCGCAACTACCTGATTCCGCGCAAGCTCGCCGCGCCGGCGACGCCGGGCGCGCTCGAGCAGGCACAGCAGCGGCAGGCGGCAGCCGAGCGGGCCGCGCAGCTGCGGGCCGAGCGCGAAGAGCAGGCCGCCTCGCTGCTCTCCAAGACCGTGCTGACGATCCAGCAGCGCGCCGACGACGGCGGCAGGCTGTTCGGCTCGGTCGGACCGCGGGAGATCGTCGACGCGATCCGCGAGGCGCGCGACCTGCGGCTCGACAAACGCCAGGTGCGGCTCGAGCCGCCGATCCGCGAGATCGGCACGCATATGGTCGAGATCGAGCTCGCCGACGGCAGCGTCGCCGCGGTGAAGACGATCGTCGCCGAGGAGTCCTGAGGATCGGACGCCTGGGCCGCCGCCTGAGGGCGCGGACGCGGTTCGGTTGGGCCCGCTCGGAGCGGGCCACGGTGGGACTGGCGGTGGTCGCCCTCGGCGGCGCCGGAACCGTCCTCGCCGGCCAGTTCGGACGGCTGCTGCGCCGGCGGCGTCAGGAGCGGGACGGCAGCGAGCCGCTGGCCGAAGCGGCGCCCGCGGCGGCCCTCGACACGGTCGGGGTGGCGGTCAGCGGCTATGAGGCGACGCCGCGCAGCGAGGTCGTCCTCTTCAACCTGCTCGCCGGCTTCCTCGGCTCCTTCGTTCTGGTGCGGATGTCGACCTGGGGCATCCGCGACCGCTGGTGGCCGTTCGAGAACGTGCGCGTGCGGGGGCGGCACATCCACCACTTCGTGCCCGGCATCGTGCTCGCCTTCGGCGCCGGCACGGTGGCGCTGCTGAGCGACGACGAGGAGCTCGAAGACCGGCTGGCGCTGGCGATGGGCGCCGGCATGGGCCTGACCTTCGACGAGGCGGCGCTGCTGCTCGACCTGCGCGACGTCTACTGGACCCGCGAGGGCCTGCTCAGCGTGCAGCTCAGCCTCGGCGCGACGGCGATCCTCAGCATCGCGATCCTCACTCGCCGCATCCTGCGGCGAGGCGAGCAGCGGCAGGAGCTGGCGGGGGAAATTCCCCGGGTCTAGCGGCTTCCTTTTCCCCTGACGCCTGGCGGTGTGGTTACTTAGCCGGATGGCTTCAGCCACCCAGGTTCCGCCGCAGAACATCGAGGCCGAGGAATCGGTGCTCGGCGCGATGCTGGTCGCCGAGCCGTCGCTGACCCGGGTGATCGACGAGGTCAAGCTCAACGCCGAGGACTTCTACCTGGAGAAGCACGCGGCGATCTTCCGCGCGGTCCACGACCTCTACGCGGCCTCGAAGCCGGTCGACGAGCTCAGCGTCGCCGAGGCGCTGGTGCAGCGCAACGAGATCGAGGAGGCGGGCGGGCGCAACTACGTCGCCGAGCTCGCCGCCAAGGTGCCGGCCGCGGGCAACGCCAAGCACTACGCCGAGATCGTCCAGCAGAACTCGCTGCTGCGCCGCCTGCTCGGCGCCGGGCAGGAGATCCAGGGGTGGGTACACGAACGCGAGGGCGAGCCGCGCGAGCTCTCCGAGCGGGCGGAGCGGCTGCTCTTCGAAGTCGCCCACAAAGAGCAGGCGAGCGACTTCCGCATGCTCTCGGAGATCCTCCACGACGAGGTCGACCGGCTGGAGAAGCTCTCGACCGGCGAGCTCGAGATGACCGGCACCCCGTCCGGCTTCCGCGACATCGACTCGATCACCGGCGGCTTTCAACCGGGAAACCTGATTATCGTGGCGGCACGACCCGCTATGGGAAAGAGCGCAATCGTCGCCAACATCGCCGAAAACGTGGCGGTGAAGCGGCAGTTGCCGGTGGCGTTCTTCTCGCTTGAGATGTCGGAGGTCGAGCTGGCGCAGCGCTTCATCGCCTGCCGGGCGCGGATCTCCGGCGACAAGCTGCGCAAGGGCCAGGTCGCGCAGAAGGACTGGCCGAAGGTGGTGCGGGCCTGCAACGAGCTCGAGGAGGCGCCGCTGTGGTTCGACGACTCCTCCGACCTGGGGCTGCTCGACCTGCGGGCGAAGGCGCGGCGCCTGCACGCGCAGGTCCAGGAGCAGGGCGGCCTCGGCCTGGTGATCGTCGACTACCTGCAGCTGATGCGCGCCGACGACCTGCGCGCCAACCGGGTCGAGCAGGTCGGCCAGATGAGCCGCGGCCTGAAGATCCTCGCCCGCGAGCTCGAGGTCCCGGTGCTGGCGATCTCCCAGCTCTCCCGCGCCCCCGAGCAACGCAGCCCGCCAAAGCCGATGCTCTCCGACCTTCGCGAGTCGGGTTGCCTGACTGGCGACTCACTCGTCTATCTGCCCCGCACCGGCGTGCGCCAACCGATCCGGGAGCTGGTGGGCAGGGAGGATTTCGAAGTCCTGGCGATGGATCCGGAGACCTGGAAGCTTCGACCCGCCCTCGCGCGGCGCGCCTTCTCAACCGGGCACAAGCAGGCATTCCGCCTCACCACCCGCCTCGGCCGCACGGTGCGGGCGACCGGCAACCACAGATTCCTGACGATTGCCGGCTGGCGTCGCTTGGACGAGCTGGCCGCCGGAGATGCGATCGCCGCTCCCGGCACCCTGCCGGACAGGACACAGTCGACGATGAGCGAGGACGAACTCGCCCTGCTCGGTCGCTCGATCGGTAATGGCAACAGGCTGCAGCGGCGGTCACAGGAGAAGGGAGTCCCGGACGCCGTGTTCGGACAGCCCAACGCTGCGATTTCCACCTTTCTCCGACATCTCTGGGCCGCTGCCGGTTGCGTCTGGCTAGGTGGACCGGTGGGGCGTGGCGTCAACGTCTACTACGGGACCAGCAGCCGGCGGCTGGCCGACGATGTGCAGACGCTTCTTCTGAGGCTTGGCATCAATGCCCGGGTGAGCCGGCACGAGGCGCCGGAGAAGGGGCGCCCGCAGTTCCATGTCACGATCAGCGGCGGGGCGGAGATCGTGCGCTTTCTCGAGACCGTCGGGGCGCTGGGCGCGCGCAAGGGCCGCCACGCCAGCGCGATCGTCGAGCACTTCGACGGGCGGGCGAGGAATCCCAACAAGGACGTGATTCCGAAGGAGGCATGGGGGAAGCTCGTCGTGCCCGCGATGCGACAGGCGGGCATCACCGGCCGCGAGATGCAGGCGGCGATCGACGCCCGGTACTGCGGCACGGCGCTTTACAGGAGCGGATTGAGCCGTGAGCGCGCAATGCGGGTTGCGTCGGCGGTGCGCTGCGAAGAGCTGGTCGACCTGGCGCTGGGAGACGCATACTGGGACCCGATCGTCTCGATCGAGCCCGATGGCGTGGAGGAGGTCTTCGACATCGAGGTCGAGGGCCTGCACAACTTCGTCGCCGACAACGTC
>DATFMX010000051.1:0-15796 GCA_035266685.1 Solirubrobacterales bacterium | reverse complement strand
CCCATGTTTCCCAGCAAACGCGCCCGTTCAACATAAGCGTCAGCGTTGGGTTCGAGGGCGATCAACTCATCGAGCTTCTCCAGCGCCAGCAATGGCCTGCCGGCGGCGGCCAGTGCATTCGACCAGTCGATCAAGAACTCTTTCGGATCGCGACCGTCGAGCGAGAGATGCTCGTAGGCGACGGCCGCGGCCATATATTCACCACTCGTGAGTAGCTGTTTTGCCTGCTCCAGTGTTACGGGCTCTGGCATCGGATCAGCGGGTAGCGTATATGGGCCGTTACCCTAAAGCGGTCTATCTCGCTTGGTCAATAGCTGATACAACTCGGTGCCGATGCAAACCGCTAGGGCCGAGCTGGCGGCCACAATTCCAGATGACTGGCGCTGGAAGGAGTCACTGACCCTCCTTGCCGGAAAAGACGACGCGAACGTAATGTTCTCGAGCGAAGCGGTCGAACCCGACGTCGACGCCGAGCGCTACGCAGTCGTTCAGGGCGAACAGCTTCGCAGCGAATTCCCCGGGTACCGGCAGATCGCCTTCGAGCCGATGCGCATCATGGGCGGTCGCGACGGGTTCATGCGCCGTTTCGAATGGAAACCACCGGACGGCGTGGAGGTGACTCAAATCCAGATGTACTGGGTCGAGAGCTCGCGTGGGTACACGGCGACCGCAACCACCTCGACTCCCAACTTCCACGCAACCGAGGGAGTCCTCGTCAGGATCCTCGAATCCCTGGCGCTGGACCGCACGCCTTCCCCTCCGACGTCACCGAGCGGCCAACCCGTCACGTAGCCCGCCACGGGCGGTCGCACGCCGCGTGGCGGACGGCGCCGCCACACAAGGGAGGGGGGGGTTCAGGCGTTGATCGGATGTGGGGGTCGCTCCGGATGACAGTCACTACCTTGAAGAGCGCTACCGCGAGACGGGCGGGCGGCGCTCGCTGCCGCTGAGCGCCTATTACGCGCTCAAGCCGCTGCTGCCGCGGCGGTTGCAGATCGCGATGCGGCGCCGCTACGCGAAGCGACAGGCGCGAACCGAGTTCCCGCGCTGGCCGGTCGAGCCGCTGCTGGTCGACCGGCGTCGCGAGGAGCTGCGCGCCGAGCTGGACCGGCGTGGCGTGGCGCGGATACCGACCGTCGCCGACTGGCCCGAAGGCAAGCGCTTCGCGGCGATCCTCACGCACGACGTCGAGGGGCCTGCGGGGGTGGGCAACGTGCGCAAGATCATCGAGATCGAGCGCCGCCACGGCTTCGTCTCCTCCTGGAATTTCGTCGCCGAGTGGTACCCGATCCCAGACGGGCTGCTCGCCGAGGTCCGCGCCGCCGGCTGCGAGGTCGGCCTGCACGGGATCAAGCACGACTGCAAGCTGTTCGAGAGCCGCGCCCGCTTCGAGTCCGAGCTGCCGGCGATTCACCGTTACCTGGCGGAGTGGGACGCCGTCGGCTTCCGCTCCCCCGCCACCCACCGCAATGCCGACTGGATGCCCGAGCTGGAATCCCTCTATGACACCTCCTTCCCGGACACCGACCCGTTCGAGCCGCAGGCCGGCGGCTGCTGCTCGATCCTGCCCTTCTTCCTCGGCGAGATGGTCGAGCTGCCGATCACCCTTGTCCAGGACCACACGCTGTGGGAGATCCTGCGCCAGGACTCGATCGACCTCTGGACGCAGAAGTGCGACTGGCTGATCGCCAACGGCGGCCTGATCAACCCGATCGTCCACCCCGACTACCTCGACACGCCCGCGCGCCTGCACATGTATGAGGAATTCCTCGAATACCTGGCGGAGCGGCGAGAGGAGCGCGATGGCTGGCACGCGCTGCCGCGAGAGGTCGCCGAGTGGTGGCGAACCCGCGCGGGCCTGCGCTGCGTCGAAGGCGGCGAGGAGGCGCGCATCGTCGGCGAGGGCGCAGAGCGCGCGGCGCTCGCCTGGGCCTGCCGCGACGGTGAGGAGCTGGCCATCGAGCTCGAGCCCGTACCGGCAACTGCTTGAGATGGCCGGCGAACGCGTCCTCATCCTGCTACAGAACGAGCCGCTCCCCTCGGACCGCCATGTCTGGAACCAGGCGACCGCGCTGACCAGGGCCGGCTACGAGGTGACCGCGATCTGCCCGACCGGCGAGAGCCGCGACCGCGAGGCGTTCGAGCGGATCGACGGCGTCGAGATTCACCGCTACCGGCCCCGCGGCGGCGGCGAGGGCGCGATCGGCTATGCGGTCGAGTACCTCGCGGCGCTGTGGAGCATGCGCCGGCTCGCCCGCCGGCTCGCCCGCGAGCGCCCCTTCGACCTCGTCCACGCCTGCAGCCCGCCCGACTTCCTGCTGCTGGCGGCGCTCGCGCTGCGTCGCCGCGGCGCCCGCTTCGTCTTCGACCACCACGACCTCACGCCGGAGCTCTACCTGACCCGCTTCGGCGGCGGCCTGCTGCACAGGCTGACGCTGGCTGCCGAGCAGGTCGCCTTCCGCAGCGCCGACGTCGTGCTCTCGGTCAACGACTCCTACCGCCGGGTCGCGATCGAGCGCGGCCGGCGCGACCCTGGCGACGTCGCGGTCGTGCGCACGGGGCCGGACCTGACCAGGTTCGTGCCGAGCGCGCCCGACGACTCGCTGAAGCGCGGCAAGCGCTTCCTGCTCAGCTACGTCGGCGTGATGGGCCCGCAGGACGGCGTCGACGAAGCGCTGCTCGCGCTGGCCGAGCTGCACTCCCGGCGGCGTGACTGGCACGCGGTCTTCATGGGCGACGGCGACGTGCTCGACGAGATGCGGGCGCTCACCGAGAACCTCGGCCTCGCCGAGTGCGTCGAGTTCAGCGGCTGGGTCGAGCACGAGACGATCGGCCGGGTGCTCTCGAGCTCCGACGTCTGCCTCGCCCCCGACCCGAGCAACCCGCTCAACGACGTCTCCTCGATGGTCAAGCTCTCCGAGTACATGGCGATGTCGCGACCGATGGTCTCCTTCGACCTCGCCGAGTCGCGCTTCGGGGCCGGCGAGGCGGCGGTCTTCGTCGCGCCCGGCGACCACGCGGGCTTCGCCGACGCGCTGTCCGCGCTGCTCGACGACCCGGATCGTCGCGCGGCGATGGGCGCGGCCGGTCGCGAGCGGGTCGAGCAGGTGCTCGCCTGGGAGCACCAGGAACGCTCGCTGCTCGCGGCCTACTCGCGGGCGCTGGCGATGGGACCGGCCCGGGCGAGCCGCCGGGAGATCCTGCAGAGGCTGCTCACCACCCCGGTCCCCAGCTGACATCCGGATGGGGGAACGATCGGGCCCATCCTCTGCGGCCCGCTCGCCGCTGCGATCGTGCTCACCGACCTGCCACCCCCGGCCCACGCCAGGCCCTCGTTCCAGTTCGCGCTCGCCGTCGAATCGTCGCTCCCTTCGTGCCACGCGATCGGCACCCACACCACACCAGGGGCCGGGCGAGGCGCGACAGCGACCGCGACCGCCTCTCGGACTGGACCGAGGTCAGGCGCACGAGGACCAACCCCCGTCGCCGCGACACCGATGGCGATGGCCTCTCGAACTGGGTCGAGCTGAGGCGGACGAGGACGAGCCCCCGCAGGGCCGACAGCGACGGGGACGGCTTCGCCGACGGCGGGGAGGTCGCCGCCCGATCGAACCCGCGCGACCCGGCGAGCACCCCCGGATGCGCCGCCCGGATCGCCGGCGCCCGATCCCGGCCGGGCAGGAACCGATCGGCTACCGCAAGCCCTCGGGTGTGAGCTGGTAGCCGGCGGGAACCCGCCGGCAGAGCCGCGGTCGGTCATTCGTCCAACCAAACCGTCCCAAAGTGATGGAGCGGCAATTAGCGCCCGATCCGGGCATCGATGCTCGGTTTCCGCCACAGTGGAAGAGCGCTCCGGTCGATCGCCTGTTGCGTCGCCCTCGCCGTCGTCGCCCTCGTCGCCCTCCAGTCCCCCGCTCTCGCCCGGTCCGCGCTGCGCTTCTCCGTCGCCGACCTCTTCCTCGCCCCGGCAGCGCCGCACCTGCGGCTTCGCCACCACACGCGGGGCGTTCGCCGCCACACGCGCGGCAAGCTGAAGCGGGACAGCGACGGAGACGGGCTGCCCAACCGGTTCGAGCATCGGCGCAGCAGAACCAACCCCCACCGCAAGGACACCGATCGCGACGGCCTCTCGGACTGGACCGAGGTGCGACGCACGAAGACCAATCCGCGTCGCGCCGACACCGATCGTGACGGCTTCAAGGACGGCGAGGAGATCGCCGCGGGCACCGACCCGCTCGACCCGCTGAGCTTCCCCGGCGCGCCGGGGCCTCCGATCGAGGAACCGCCTGTCGAAGAACCGCCCGAGGAAGAGGGCCCTGGAGCGGAACCGCCGGCACCCGAAGCGCCTGGCGGCGAAGAGGAAGGCGAAGGCGAAGGCGAATCGCCACCAGCCCCGCCAGTCGAACCGGTAAAGGCGGTCTGGGCGACGCCCACGGCGGTGCAGGTCGGCACGCCGGTGACGCTCGACGGCACGGCCTCCACGGGCGCGGCGCCCCTCGCCTGTACGTGGTCATTCGAGAACCAGAGCGGCAGCACGGTCTTCCAGACGCGGAGCGGCTGCGAGATCGAGTTCACCTTCGAATCGTCCGGAACCAAATACGTGCGCCTCACGGTGGAAGACAGCACCGGCAGCTCCGACTCGAACAGGCGCTCCTTTACCGTCAGCGAGGCGCCGCCGACCGAACCTCCCGAAGAGGAAGAACCTCCCGCGGAAGAAGAACCGGCGGAAGAAGAACCCGCGGAAGAACCCGAAAGCGAACCGCCGCCTCCGCCCTCCTCGTCAGGCTGTGTCGGCGGCGCCACGACGGCGACGAGCGCGGCGCAGGTCCGCTCCGCCGTGCAGAGCGGCGACGACGTCTGCGTGACCGCCGATGTGGGCGACGTGAACCTCAGCGACCTGGGGTCGCGGCCAGCGATCATATCCACCGAAGGCGGCTCGATGGGAGCGATCGACCTCGACTCGACCACCGACCTGACGATCGAGGGCGCCCGCTTCCGCTCGATCGAAATGCGCGGCTCGCACCGCACCCGGCTGCTCGGCAACACGATCGGCGGCACCCAGTCCGACCGCGTCCTCGACCAGCTGATCTTCATGCCGGAAACCAACAACGATGTGGCGATCGAAGGCAATGACATCGGCTGGACCCGCGCCGACAACTCCGGCAACACGGGCTACGGCTGTCGCTGCTACGGCACGCTCAACCGCCTGCGCTTCGTCGGCAACAGGGTGCACGACATCGCCGCCGACGGCTTTCAGGGCGTGGGCGGCCAAGACGTCCTGATCGACCGCAACGAGATCGGCCCGGTCGGCCGCAACCCCGGCTCCAGCGAGCACTCCGACAACATCCAGATCACCGGCAACGGGTCGAACTTGCGGATCACCAATAACTGGCTCCACCACCAGGGCTACTACGAAGGCAGCTCGACCGCCAACTCCGGCTCCACCTACATCCACGGCGGCGAGATGGCCTCGCTGATCTACGAAAACAACCTGATCGAAATCGCCCAGGGACGAACCGAGATCTGCGGACTGGGCACGGGCGGCACCTCACGCTCAAACATCACGATTCGCAACAACACCTGGGTCGAAGGCGGCCTCGCGTTCAATGGCTTCCCCGGCTTCGAGTGGGACTGCGACTCCGGCTCGGGCAACAGGGTCGAACGCAACATCGCCGTCGACCCCGACGGCGGCTTCGCCCAGGACGGCTCAGCGAGCGCCGCGACCTTCTCGCAGAACATCTGGGGGACCCCCAACGCGGTCACCCTCGGGGCGAACGGCAACTGCACCTCGGCGAACTGCACGACGTCCGGCGGACAGCCGATCGGCTACCGCAAGCCCTCCGGCGTCAGCTGGTAGGGGCCGAGCCCGACCCGTCGGCGCTCGAGCTCCGCCGCCGGCACTTCCACCGAGGCGGCGCAGACGCACATCGCCGCCATCACGAAGAACAGGTAGGGCGCCTGGGGAAAGCTGAGGATGTCGTATAGAGCGGTGGCGACGCCGAAGGCCAGACACCCGGCTCCGGCAGCGAGCGCCGGCGGCCCCCGCAGGGGATTGTCCGAGCGCAGGACGGAGCGAACGACGAACAGCGGCCCGACGACCATCGCCAGAAACGCCAGCAGGCCGAGGATCCCCACCTGGAATACCTCGCCGAGATACTCGTTGTCGAAGATCCTGTAGGTGTCCGCTTTCTGCGAATCGAGCGTGCCGAAGCCGCGGCCCAGCATCGGGTCGGTCAACAGGTCGGGTACGACCGCTGGATAGTCCGAGGTGCGGCCCTTGGTTGACGAACGGCTGTCGGCGTGACCGAACTCCTGCACCGAGCTGAACACGCCCGGGGCGACCGCCAGGGCCAACGCCAGCGCGACGATCCCGAAGGGAGCAAGCCGCAGGAGCTGGCGCGGTCGCAGCGCGAACAGCGCCAGCAGGACGAAGGCCGGGATCACCGCCCCTGACTTGCGCTGGGTGACGAGGGCGCCGAGCACGATGACGCCGGCGGCGGCGACCCAGGGGAGGCGGCGGCGCAGGGTGGGCGCGACCGCCCCCAGGACAACGGCGAACGGCAGCGCCATGCTGAGGATCGAGGTGACGGAGAGCCCGTGCCTGGTCGGACCGGTGATCGTCGGCCGGCCCTTGTTCCAGGCGGGTTCGATTTCGGTCGGCGACGGATCGACGTTGGCGACCGGCGAGAAGACTTTGCCGGCCGTTTCATAGAAGACGTTGTGGCCGGTCTGCTTCTCGTAGATCGTGCCGAGGGCGGTCAGCGTCGCCAGGACGACGATCAGCGCCATGAAGGGCCGCAGCTCGGCGACCCGCAGGGTGAGGGCGACCACCGCGAACAGCGCCGCCAGCGCGAAGAGGACCGCCAGTTTTTTCTGCGCCACGTCCCATTCGCCGAGGTTGGTGATCCGTTCGACGTTGACCGCGATGCTGGCGACCGCGAGGAAGAGGAAGGTGAGAACCCCGGCTGCCCAGCCGCGCGGGCGCAGCCGCGCGAAGCTCTCGCGACGGCCGAACAGGGCGCCCGCGACCCAGACCGCGACTATCAGGGCGACGAGGAAGCGGTCGAGGTCGGAGCTGAAGGGCAGGGGGACCTTCGGATGGATCGAGTCGATCGGCAGCAGGAAGAGCGCGACGAGGAAGCCGGCGATCAGCCATGGCAGTGGCCGCCGGGTGCGCGGCCAGGCGTCCGCGGCCGGCGTTAGGTCGGAGGACGGCGCGCTCGCCACGATCTCAACCGGCCCGCTCACGCTCGCGCCTGGCGCCGCGAGCCTCCTTGCCGCGCCGGTGGCCGTTGCGCCGCTCGCCGGAGCCGTTCGCCCCGCGGCGTTCGTCGGCACTCAGCTCGCGCCAGCCGCGGGCGATCGTCCGCGCCGGAATCAGCAACATGCACCAGCCGCCGAGCACGACAATGAACACCAGCGCCGCGATCTGCAGGTTGGCGCCCTCGTTGACGATGGCCCCGGTGGCCTTGCCGAGCTGCCTTATCTCAACCCGCTGCGAGCGCGGCGTGTGCTGGCGTTCCTGAATCCGGTCGATGTAGCCGCGCAGGGCCGCCGGCACGGCGGCGGCGAGGGTGATCGCTTCGTCGCGGCCGGGCGCCTGGGCGAAGACCGAGACAATCGGCAGCGACGGGTTGTTCTCGAAGCGCAGGCGGTAGAGCGCTCCCTCACCGATGATCTGCGAGCTGCGTTTCTCCGCCGTCGGCGCCTGCTGGACCTCGGGCAGGTTGAGTTCGTAGGGGCCCTGGGCCTCGATCGCGTCGACGGGCAGCTTCGCTTCGCGGGCGATCAGCGCAACCGCCGCGGGGCTCGCCAGGAAGCGGGCGAAGACGGTCGCCCGGGTGTCGAGCGATTCGAGGTCGTAGGAGAGGTCGGCGAAGGCGGAGTCCGGCGTGTCGACGAGGATCTGGCTGGAGGCCGACGCGAAGACGTTCGTGCGGGCGTGCAGCGACGGCGGGAAGACACCGACCCGGTAGATGCTGAGAAAGGCGGCGATCACCGCCACCAGCGCGCCCAGGGCGACCAGCCGCCGGCGAAGCCAGAGCGTCCTCAGGGTCCGGGCGAGCTCCATCGGAGTCCGCTCAGGACTCCCCGGCCGCTTCCGGCTCGGCTGCATGCCAGGCCGAGACCAGACGCGGAACCGCGAGGATCGCCGTGATGCAGAGCGCCAGCAGGACGACGAAAAGGAGCAACGCGACCTTCTTCCCCAGGGCGGCGTCGACGGGGGCCGCCTTGGCCGGACCCAGCACGCGGAACTCGACCCGCTGGCTCAGCGGCGTGCGTTGCTGGCGCTGAATCGATTTGACCACCCGGCTGATCGCCGCGGGCGCGGCGGCGGCGAGCCCCCGGGCCTCCTCTACGGTCGGTGCGCGGGTCGCGACGGCGAGGATCGGCAGTTCGCCCGATTGGGTGATCGTGATCCCGTAGGGGTGTATTTCCAGCGCTTCGCCGCTCGCCCCCGGCGCCTCCCCCGGCAGCGGCTGCGGCCCGGCGACGTCGATCTGCCTGGGAGAGATCCCGTTCGCCTTGGCGATCTGCGAGACCACGTTCCCACCCGCGATGTAGCGGGCGAAGACGCCGGCGCGGGCGGTCAGGCCGCTGATGTCGCGCCGGGCGTTGGCGATCGGCGAGCGCGCCGAGTCGACGAGGATTTCGATCGACCCGCGTCCGTTGACGTGCAGGCGCTGGGAGATCGACGGGGGAAAGAGGGTCACCTGGTAGATGGCGAGAAGCGATATCGCCGCGGCGGCGACGAGCGAGACGGCGACCAGGACGCGGCGGCGCCAGAGCTCTTTGAGGGTGAGAATCAGATTCAAGTCGTGTCCGCGAGTCAACGTGCCGGCCGGCACGTTGCCGGGGCGTCAACTAAGAACGGACGGGCGTCGAGCTAACTTCCGAGCCGGCCCGGTCCAGATCGGCCAGATAGACGAGCACAGCGTGCGCGGCAAGCTCCTCCACGGTGACGCCGCTGTATTCGCGCGCCTTGCGTTCGAGTGCCTTCTCGGTTTCGCTGTCGAGCGACAGTTCGAGGTCGACGCCGTCGTCGCCCAGCTTCTGCAGCCATCCCCGATCGAGGCACCCGGCGACGCCCGAGTTCTCCCGCGCGGCGTAGCGACGCAGCGCCCTGCGGACGCCCCCGGGCAGATCCGAGCCCCAGAGAGCTTCGATTCCGTCGCGCGCGAATGTGCCTAAGACGAGCTTCATCTCCTGCCTGTAATACCCAGAACTGATTGGCGAAAGCAAGATTTTCACTTCTCTGAGCAAAATCCTCCTAAGTTCACCCGTTGATATTGGGTACTTGAGGGTCTGGCTGAAATTTGGACGAATATTTGGCATTGACAATGGACCGATTGGCATCGATGCTCCAGGCTCGTTTTTGCATAAAGGCCAATTAAGCAGTGGGGGGAATAGACGTGACCAGTCGCCAATCGGAGTCGAGTCGGCAGAGTCCCGGGGGCCTGTCCGGCGCCACGGCGAGGAGGCTCAAGATGGGCGGACGCCCGGAGGAGGCGGATAGCCGGCTTGTCCAGGACGCCGTCGCACACGCCAAGGCGGGCGACCCGGAGGGGTTGCACTTCCTCTATCTCCGCTATGCCCCCGACGTCGAGCGCTACGTCAACAGCGTCGTCCACGATCGCCACGAGGCCGAAGACATCACCCAGGGAGTCTTCGCCAAGCTGATCACGACGATCGGCAAGTACGAGCAGCGCGAGGTGCCGTTCACCGCCTGGATCCTGCGCGTCGCGCGCAACGCGGCGCTCGACCACATGCGAGCCCGCCGGGCGATACCCACCGAGGACGTGAGGGTGGCGGACAACGGCCAGGCGCAGATCGGCCTCGACCGCAGCCGCGCCCTGCGCGAGGCGCTCGAAGAGCTCCCCGACGACCAGCGTGAGGTTTTGGTGCTGCGACACGTGGTCGGCCTCTCGCCGCTGGAAATCGCCGAGACAATCGGCAAGACCGAGAGCTCGGTACACGGTCTGCACCATCGTGGCCGCCGCAGCCTCCGAGCCAGCCTGACCGAGCTCGGCGCCGCTCCGGTCGTCGCCGCGACGTTCGCCTAGCTAGGCCACCGCGGAGTTCAGTCGTCTTTCCCGAGGTCGTCAAAGACACGCTGCGTTATCCGGCCGGCGTCGAGCTCCGCCGCGTAATAGATAGCCGCCTGGGAGACCAGGCGTGAAAGCGAAGCGTCCTGCTTTCGCGCCTCCGCTTCAAGCCGGCACAGGAGCTCGTCGTCGAGCTCGAGCCTCATCTCGTCCCCCTCTTGCTCGCCGCGCAGCGCCGACGGCACCGACCACCCAGGCCTCCGAAGGGACGCCTCGTGCAGGTAAAAGCGGATTGCTTGTGAAAATCTCCCTCGCACCTGCGGCGAGTCCCGCGGCGCATCGCGCGCGATCACATCGATCACGAAATCGCTCAGCCTCACCTCGAATGACCGGGCCATCGACGCGTCAACTCCGTCGACCGGGTTCATCGGGCGGATCGCAGGCTCTTGTCACGAAGTTCTTCTCCACGCGTCAGTGGCGCCACAACCCGCATAGACATCATATAGCGGCCGAGACGGCCAAACTTGAAGCGAGTCGTTCCTTTTCCACCCCCCGACACCGCATCGTGCGCACTTTCAGCCTCGTGTCGGTTGGCGCGCTTGCCCTCGCCTGGGTGCTCCTGGCCACCGCTTCCGCGAATGCGGCGCCGCCGACGCTCACCGCCCTGAGCGTGGACCACATGCGCACCCCTTTGGGCATCGACGACCCTCATCCGAGCCTCGGCTGGCAGTTGCGCTCTGGTGAGCGCGGGACCATGCAGGCCGCGTACCGGATCCAGGTCGCCGAGAGCCCGGCTCAGCTCGACGGCGGAGACGCGGAAGAGCTCGACTGGGACAGCGGCTGGGTCGACTCGCCGGAATCGGTCGGGGTCGCGTACTCGGGTCCGACGCTCGAGTCCCGGCAGCGCTACTACTGGCGCGTCCGGGTCCGCAACGAGCAGAGCGAAGAATCGGCGTGGAGCGCTCCCTCGTGGTGGGAGATGGCGCTGCTCGAACCAAGCGACTGGCACGGGGCGGAATGGATCGCCCCCGAAGCGGCCACCGAAGCCTCGAGTTGGACGGACTACCGGCTCGACGTCGACTTCACGATCGCCGCCGGCGCCACCGGAGTCGTCTTCCGCGCCCAGGACCAGGAAGACCTCTACATGTGGCAGGTCAAGATCGAAGACGAAGGCGAACCGGGCGAAGAAGTGCTGCTGCGACCGCATGTACGCCAGAACGGCAGTTGGCACGTGCTCGAAGAAATCGACGTCGGCGGGGTGGTCGAACCGTCACGCGCGCACGAACCTCACCACCTGAAGATCGAAGCCGACGGCGACACGATCACGACCTACATCGACGGCGAGCAGGTCGACGAACGCACGGACGACACGTTCGCCGGCGGTGGCGTCGGCTTCCGCTCCGGCGACGGCAGCGAGGACGCGAGCTTCGAAGGGCTCGAAGTTCACGGCCCCGAAGACGAAGAGCTGTTCGCTGACGATTTCGGGACCGCTCCCGACCCCGCCTTCCCCGGCGCCGAGATCGAATCCGGGGCGCTGCGCGTCCACGGCGACGCGACCCAGCTGGTTTCGACCACGCCGCCGGTCCCGGAGCTGCGCAAGGGATTCGAG
Source organism: Solirubrobacterales bacterium (assembly GCA_035266685.1). GTDB lineage: Bacteria > Actinomycetota > Thermoleophilia > Solirubrobacterales > 70-9 > VRUE01. The sequence continues at coordinate 4,141 of DATFMX010000051.1, read as the reverse complement.
CTCGAAGCGGGGCGCTCACCCGGCGAAGTCGCCTCGGCGCGCATCTACAGCTTCGGCCTTGGCCTCTACGAACTGCGCCTTTCGGGGGCGAGGGTCGGCAACCGCGTGCTCGCCCCACCGGCGACCAGCTACGGCCGCCGCCTCCGCTACCAGACCTACGACGTCACCTCGCAGCTGCACGAAGGCGAAAACGTGCTTGGGATGACCCTTGCCGAAGGCTACGGGCCGCGCTTCTCCAAGTACGGCTGGCGCTGGTTCGGGCCGCGCGAGGCGCGGCTTCTGCTTGACATCCATTACACCGACGGCGAAGAGCAACTGGTCCGCAGCGACAACACCTGGCGCTGGGGAGAGGGGGCGGTCCGCGACGCCTCGCTCTACGACGGCGAGACCTACGACGCCCGCCTCGCCGACAACTGGGACGAACCGGGATACGACGACAGCTCGTGGCAACCGGCGAAGGTGGCCACACCGCCGGCGGGTGCCCTCGAAGCCGACACGACGCCGCCGATCCAGGTGGTGAAAACGCTTCGCCCGACCGAGCTCACCGAACCGGAACCCGATGTCTACGTCTTCGACCTCGGTCGCAACATCTCCGGTTGGGCCCGAATCCATGTCCCAGGCCCCGCCGGAACCGAAGTCCGGATGCGCTACGCCGAGAATCTGCGGTCCGACGGCACCCTCGACACGACGACGAACCGCAACGCCGCCGCGACCGACAGCTTCATCCTCGTCGGGACTGAGGAGCCCGAGACGTTCGAGCCCGAATTCACCTATCACGGCTTCCGCTATGTCGAAGTGACCGGCCTCCCGGACGGATTCGAACCAACGCCCGGCACTCTCGACGGCCGGGTCGTCCACGCCGACCTCCCTCCCACCGCGAGCTTCGAATCCTCTGACCCGCTGCTCAACCGGATCTACGCCGCCAACCGGCGGACCATGGAAAACAACGCAATGAGCTACCCGACCGACAACCCGGTGCGGGACGAGCGCACGGGCCCCGGCATGGATGTGCAGGCGTACGTCGACGCGGCGGTGCGCGACTTCGAGGCCGACCGCTACCTCGCCGGCTTCCTCGACCAGCTCGACGAAGAATGGGGCGGCAGCCCCGACATGAACCTCGCCCACATCCCGATCGCCTGGGCGCTCTACGAACAGTACGGCGACCTCGCCACGCTGGCCGGCTCCTACGCGTCGATGAGCGTGGCTCTCGACAACTACATGAGCGAAACCGCGGCCACCGATGGCGTCTGGCCCGAACCCCCAACCGGCGAACACGATGGCTTCGGCGACTGGTGCCCCCCGATCCCAGCGGCCGAGGTCGCCGGCGGCGTCGGCGGCCCCGACGTCGACGGCTACGAAGAATGCTTCAGCGAGGTATCGCTGGTCAACACGGCACTCGCCTACCGCGACGCGCACATCGTCGCCGCGGCGGCGCGAGCGCTGGGGCACGGCGCAGACGCCTCCGACTTCGACGCGATCGCGGAGCAGATCGCGGCGGCCTTCAAGACGAGCTTTTCCAACGCGCCAAGCGGCGGCTACGGCAGCGAACGGCAGGTTACGAGCATCCTCCCGCTGGCCTTCGGCATGGTGCCGGAGGTGCGCCGTGCAGCGGTTGGCGAAGCACTGGTGGACCGGGTGCTCGAACACGACGGCGGCCACCTCGACACCGGCATCTTCGGCACCCGCTTCCTGGTCGACGCGCTCGTCGCCGCGGACAGGCCGGACGTCGCTTTGACGGCGCTCGACCAGACTTCATATCCGGGCTTCGGCTACGAGCTCGAATTCGGGCCGCAGATCGGCCTCCCATCGGGCCACGGCGCGACGACCGACTGGGAGGATTGGGCCTACGAAGCCGGCGACGGCTCCCACGACCACGCGATGTTCGCCGGCATCAACGCCTCGTTCGTGACCGACCTCGCCGGGATTGAGCCACTGTCTCCCGGCTATGCGAAAGTCGGGGTTGACCCGGTGGCGCCGGCGGGACTAGACCACATCGCCGCTTCGCTGCAAACCGTGCGCGGCGAAGTCGCGTCCTCCTGGCGACGCAGCGGAGACGAGTTCGTGCTCGATGTGACCGTGCCCGCCAACGCGACGGCGGAGGTGGCCGTGCCGACCCGCCCCGGGGACGAGGTGCGCGAGTCCGGGGTCGAGGCCGGCGCGAGCGAAGGCGTCTCCTTCGTCCGCGACGAAGGCGCGGCTCGCGTCTACCGCACGGGCTCCGGCACGTTCCATTTCGTCGCCGGCCCAGTGCCGCCGTCCGAACCGGGCGAGGAAGAAGCAGCGCCCACCGGAGGAGTCGGGGAACACACCCCCGACGAAGCGCCGGCCGCCGCGGCAAGCCAACCGCCCACCCAGGCCGTCCCAGCGGCCGACGCGCCCTCTCTCGCGTTCAGGAGGCACCGTCGACACCGACATCGCCCGCGCCTGCGCATCCTCGCCCGCGCCCCCAGACCGCACCTCCTGGTACTCGTGCTGATCTGCCGCGCCGCCTGCCCCGCCCGCCCACAGCCGGCACGCCTCACCGTGCGCGCGGCGAACGGCAAGAGCCCCATCCTGGCCCACCATTCGGTCCGGTTGACCGCTGGCCGCGTCAGGCTTGCCCTCCACCTGCGACGCCGCACGCCACCCCACCGCCTGCGCGTCGAGATCCGCGGCCTCGACAGCCCCGTGAAACTCATCGCGAAGGTACGGCTCAGTGCGCTTTCTTCAACCGCGCCCGCTGCTCCTGGCGTTCGACCCTCTGGGCGACCAGCTTGAGCGTGTCTGATGCCAGAGCGAGCCGCGGCCGGCCCCTTCGGACCTCAGCCGGCCTTCGTCTCGGAGCGACCCCAGCGCCAACCGTATGCTCGGGTCGCTGACGCCGGGAACCGCCCGGCGGGCATCGGCCAGGCTGAACTTTGCCGGCGCCGAGCTCAAAACCCAGTGACGAACTCGGTCCGTCTTCGTCATCGACGCCGTCCCCCGTTCGGCCAGGAGCTCGAGGACGAAGGCCGCCAAGAGAATGAGCGGGTGCGCCACTTGAGCGTCGGCCGCTTGCCGATAGCCATCGCCGATGACGTTGTCCTCGCTCTTGAGCCGACCGCCCACCGCCTTCGTGTGGGCGTAGATCCCTCGATCGCGTTCGAGGCTCTGATCGACTCGACTCGCGTCTGGCCGGCTAATTCAGGTAAAGACATGCGTCTTTTACCACAATTAACGTTTAACTACCGCGTATAGAGCGTCGAGAATCGGCCCGCTCAGTGCGCTTTCTTCAACCGCGCGCGCTGCTCCTGGCGTTCGACCACCTGGGCGACGAGCTTGAGCACGTTGGAGTCGCCGCTCGCCTTGATGTGGCCGGTCTCGACCGCGCGGCGGTAGCTCTTCAGCGTCCCCTTCTCGGCCAGCTCGTTGAACTGCGCGCGGTCGATCTGGACCAGCACGCGCTCGTCCTGCGCCAGGTCCTTCTTGATCTGCGGCCCCGGCAACTCGACCCGGTAGAGCTGGATGTCACCGCGGCCTTTCAGCTCCAGCCCGAAGACAAGTTTCAGTTTCTGCAGCGCAGGGACTTCGGCCTGGAACCGCTCGACAGCGGTGCGGATCAGGTCCGAGGTCGACGCCATACGACTAGATCTTGTGCCTCTGCAGGAGCTTCTTGCCGATCACCATGCGCTGGATCTCCGAGGTGCCCTCGCCGATCAGCAGCAGCGGCGCGTCGCGGTAGAGGCGCTCGATCTCGTACTCCTTCGAGTAGCCGTAGCCGCCGTGGATGCGGAAGCTTTCTTCGACGCAGAACTTGCCCGTCTCGGAGGCGAGCAGCTTCGCCATCCCCGCCTCGAGGTCGGAGCGCTCGCCGGCGTCCTTCATCCGCGCGGCTTTGCGGGTGACGAGCCGCGCCGCCTCGAGCTGCGTCGCCATGTCGGCGAGCTTGAACTGGATCGCCTGGTGGGCGGCGATCGGCTTGCCGAAGGTCTTGCGTTCCTGGCTGTAGCGGAGGGCCAGCTCGAGCGCCCGCTGGCCGATCCCGACGCCGCGCGCGGCGACGTTGACCCGGCCGACCTCGAGCGCGTCCATCATCTGCACGAAGCCCTGGCCGACGCCCGCCTCCTCGCCGCCGAGCACGCGCTCGGGCGGACAGCGGTAGCCGTCGTAGACCAGCTCGGTC
>DATFMX010000050.1:0-4493 GCA_035266685.1 Solirubrobacterales bacterium | reverse complement strand
CAGGGCCGCGAACACGAGACATGACCCCCGCAACCGAACTCGCATACAGGATCGGCGCTGCCGCGCGGCGCCCGGACAGCTGGTGGCAGCTGTGCAAATTCGGCCTGGTCGGCGCCTCCGGCTACCTGATCAACCTCGCCGTCTTCTCGGTGCTCTCCGGCAGCTTCGGCCTGCATCACCTCCTCGCCGCGGTCGGCGCCTTCTGCGTCGCCCTGGCCAACAACTTCCTCTGGAACCGGCACTGGACCTTCGAGCCCGGGGAGGCGCACCCCGGCTTCCAGGCAGCCCGCTTCCTCGCCGTCAGCCTCGGCGCCCTGGCGATCAACCTGGTCGCGCTCGAACTGCTCGTCTCCGGCGGCTCGCTCGGCGACCTGCCGGCTCAGGCGATCGCGGTGGCGATCGCCATGCCGTTCAATTTTTTAGGCAACAAGCTGTGGACCTTCGCCTGAGGGCCGTAGACCGGCGCATTTCGGGGTCTTCGGTCGGTCTCCTCAGGTCACGCACTTAAGTGCGCTCCCCTCGTCGCCCTTCCCTGCATCCCCCAAACTGCTTGGTCTACGACCCTCAGGGAGCGGTGCGTGGTGCTACCACTTCCCTTCTAGCCAGCGGAGTAGGTCTGGTTCGATCTTGACCAGGTTTGGTCGGTCGGCCGCCAGCTCGGCGGTCGCCAGCTGGATCGCCGCGCCGAGGCCGAATGTGGCGCGGTCGGCGTCTCCGCCGAGCCACGCCTCGAGCCGGCTCTGGCGGGGGTGATCTGTGCGCAGGTGCTGCAGGGCGGACCGGGCGGCCACGGGATCGGTCTCGGCCATCTCGATCAACGCCGCCAGCCCGGCCCTGATCCGCTGTCGCGGGCGTGCCGCTGCGGTTGCGGCAGTCGCGCGCTTAACGAATTCTTCGTCCAGCCGCCCTTTGTCCAGCAGGGCGGTTTCCGTACCCTCTCTCATGTTGGGACCTCCTCTTCAGGTCTCGGCCGGGCCCCGGGGTGTCGCAAGCACCGCCGGGGCCACGTCTTGTGACGGTTTCAAGTGTCACTCGAATAATTCAACGGACTCGACCATTGCATTCCCAGCATAGGACCCCACCGGCCCGCGGTCAACGTCACCTGGCAGACTGCCACTCGAGATGAGCAGCCCGAAGCCGAATTACGATCCGGCCGAGCTCGAGCCGGCGCGCCAGGCGGAGTGGGAGGAGCGCGCTGCTTTCGCCACGCCCGCGCCGGCCGCTGAGCAGCAGGCCGTCTACATCAAGCCCTCCAGCCCGTTCACCTCGGGCAACCTCCATATGGGGCACGTGCGCGACTACTCGATCGGCGACGCCTACGCCCGCTTCCGGCGCGCCCGCGGCGACGCGGTGCTCTTCGGCTTCGGCTTCGACGCCTTCGGGTTGCCGGCCGAGATGGCGGCGATCGAGCGCGGCACCCGCCCGGCCGAGTGGGTCGAGCGCTGCGGCGAGCGGATGCTCGGGCAGATGATGCGGCTCGGCTTCTCCTTCGACTACGAGCGCGCCTTCTACAGCTCCGACGAGTCGCAGTACCGCTGGTCGCAGTGGCTGTTCCTCACCCTGCACGAGGCGGGGCTGATCTACCGCGACGACGCCACGGTCGACTGGTGCGACACCTGCCAGACGACGCTGGCGGCGCTGCAGGTCGAGGACGGGCGCTGCTGGCGCTGCCACAACAAGGTGCGGCTGATCCGCCGCCCGACCTGGTTCCTGCGCCTCTCGCCCTACCTGGAGGAGAACGACCGCAACCTCGCCGGGCTGGAGGCCGACTGGGACGAGCTCTCGCTGAAGACGCAGCGCTACATCCTCGGTCGCAGCGACGGCGTCGAGCTCGACCTCGCCGGACCCGACGGCGGCGGCCTGGTCGTCTTCACGCCGCACGCCGGCGACGTCGGCGAGGCGCGCTTCGTGCTGCTCTCGCCGCGCCATCCCGAGGTCGAGCGCTGGGCGGGCGACCCCGAGGTCGCCGCGCGGCTCGACGAGCTGCGCTCGGGCGGCTGGGAGCGCAGCGCCCGCGACGCCGCCGCGGTGCCGGTGATCGACACCGGCTCGCTGGCCGAGGTCGCCGGCGGCGGCAGCCTGCCGGTCTTCGTCTCGCCGCTCGTCGACGCCCGCTACGGGCCGACCGCGGCGCTCGGCATCCCGGCCGTCGACGAGGCGGACGAGGCGATCGCGGCGCGGATGCCGCGGGTCGCCGGCGAGCCGCTCGGCGGCGGCGACGCGGCGGCGCTGAAGCCTGTGTCGAGCCGCCGCTACCGCGCCTACGACTTCTCGATCTCGCGCCAGCGCTACTGGGGGACGCCGATCCCGGTCCTGCACTGCGAGCGCTGCGGGGTCGTCCCGGTGCCGATCGAGGACCTGCCGGTGGCGCTGCCGCGCGACGTCGAGCCGAGCGGCGAAGGCAATCCGCTGGCCGAGCGCCCCGACTTCCTCGAGACGACCTGCCCGACCTGCGGCGGCGCGGCGCGGCGCGAGACCGACACGCTCGACTGCCACTTCGACGCGCTCTGGCTCTGGGTGCCCGCCGCGGTGCCGCCGGCCGACCGCGACGAGCAGATGTTCAGCCACCCCGACCTGCGCCGCTGGTTGCCCTCCGAGCGGCTCGTCGCCGGCAACGACAGCGGCGGCTTCGTCTTCGACCAGCGGGTGGTGACCAAGGCGCTGCGCGACATCGGCCCGTTTGAGTTCCTCGCCGAGGGCGAGCCGTTCGCCGGCTGCCTCTTCCACGAGATGGTGATCGCCGACGGGCGCAAGATGAGCAAGCACCTGGGCAACGTCGTCGACCCCGACGCCCTGGTCGCCGAGCACGGCGCCGACACGGTGCGGCTCGCGGTCCTCTACGCGGCCGGGCCGGCGAAGGCGCTCAACTGGACCGACGGGGCGCTGCGCTTCGCCTCGCGCTTCCTGCGCGGGCTCTGGGACTACACGCACGAGAGCATCGCCGCCGCGGCGGGGGCGCCCGAGGACGCCGAGGCGGCTGCCGACACCGCGTTCATCCGCGAGCGGCTGGGCAAATGGTGCGAGAACGGGCTGGAGCGGATAACCGCCGACCTGGAGGAGCTGCAGATGCACAAGGCGGTGCGCAACGTGACCCGCCTGCTGGAGCGGATCAAGGACTACGAGAAGCGCGTCGTCAAGCGCCAGGGGCAGCTCGGCCGCGAGGACTACGAGGCGCTGCTGGAGGCGCTGGCGCTGCTCGCGCGCTCGCTCTCGCCGTTCGCGCCGCACATCGCCGAGCAGCTCCTGCTTGCCCTTGGACGGGATGCGTCTGTAGGATTTCCGTCAGGAGGAGAGGCTTTGGACGGCCTCTCAATGGCCAAGAACAATTGAGCGATCACCGGGTATCTGCTATACACCTCGACTCATGATCAGGCGGGAGCACAAGAAGCGTCGTCGGCGGTTCGCCAAGGCGGGCGCCCTGCCGTCGCTAGCCGGAGGCATTGAGGGGCGATGAGCCTCTCGGCCGACCAGCGCACCCGCTCCTGCGCGACGGAGCTGGTCTGCCACGACTGCAACCTGCGGCTGCCGCTGCTCGACACCACCTCCAGGTGCCTCGGCTGCGGCAAGACGCTCGACATCGACTACGACTACGAGCTCGCCAAGTCGCGGATCGCCGAGCTGCCGATCGGCGAGCGCGAGCTGAACATCTGGCGCTTCGAGGAGCTGCTGCCGATCGTCGACGCCGGGGCGCAGTCGCGCGTCGGCCGCTACAGCGGTCGCACGCCGCTGATCCACGCCGACCGGCTCGGGGCCGAGCTCGGCCTGCGCAACCTCTACATCAAGGACGACTCGACCCAGCGGCCGAGCCTCTCCTACAAGGACCGCGTCGTCTCGATGGCGGTCGCGCGGCTGCTCGAGCTGGGCAAGGATGAGATCGGCTGCGTCTCGACCGGCAACGTCGGCACCGCGGTCTCCTCGCTGGCGGCGAAGGCCGGCGTCACCGCCTACGTCTTCTACCCGAGCAATATGGAGCGCGGCAAGGCGCGCGCCTGCCGGGCGCTCGGCGCGGTCGTGATCCAGCTCGACGGCAACTACGACGAAGCCAACCGCGCCTGCCGCGAGCTGGCGCTGGAGACCGGCGTGCAGTTCGCCAACATCACCCTGCGCCCGTTCTACGCCGAGGGGGCGAAGACCGAGGCCTTCGAGGTGGTCGAGCAGCTCGACTGGATCTCGCCCGACCACTTCGTCATCCCGGCCGCCGGCGGCACGCTCTCCTCGCGCGTACACAAGGGGCTGAACGAGATGGAGATCGTCGGCATGGCGGAGACGGCGGCGACGAAGATCCACGTCGCCCAGGCGGCCGGCTGCAGCCCGATCGCCGACGCGATCCTCGACGGCAGCGGTGAGATCGAGCCGCAGCGGCCGGAGACGGCGGCGCACTCGATCGCGATCGGCGCCCCCGGCGACGGCCCGTTGGTCGTCGACGCGGTGACCTCGCGCGGCGGCTCGGCGGCGACCGCGTCTGACGCCGAGATCTTCGAGGCGATGGACCT
>DATFMX010000049.1:0-10684 GCA_035266685.1 Solirubrobacterales bacterium | reverse complement strand
CCGAGCGAATCGTCAGCGGCCGTCAGGTACACGGCCGCGAGCTCGCCTTCCACGACGCGCCGACCGGGTCGCTGCCGGAGGTCGACGGCCACGTGCTGCGCGCCGCCGAGCCCGTCGGCCTCGTCTACACCGCCGACTGCCTGCCCGTCGCGCTCGCCGGACCCGGCGGCGCCGCGATTCTGCACTGCGGCTGGCGCGGGCTCGCCGCGGGGATCGTCGCCGCGGGCGTCGAGGCGGTCGGGGCCACGCACGCCGCGATCGGCCCCGGGATCGGCGCGTGCTGCTACGAGGTGGGGGACGAGGTGCTCGGCGCGTTCGACGGGCTGGGCGACGGGATCGCCTCCGGGCGCATGCTCGACCTGCCCGAGGTCGCGCGCCGGCTGCTGCGCGAGGCGGGGGTCGAGCAGGTCGACTCGGCCGGCCTCTGCACGCGTTGCGAGGACGAGCTGTTCTTCTCCCATCGCCGCGACGGCGGCCCGGGCAGGCAGGCGGGGCTGGTCTGGCTCGCCGCGGAGGCCGCCTGAGATGCCCGGGCTGATCCACGGCCTCGAGCCGGCGAAGATCGCCGCCAACCTGGAGCGGGTGCGCGAGCGGGCCGGCTCGGGGGTCGAGATCCTCGCCGCGGTCAAGTACGTGCCGCTGGAGGAGCTGGGGGCGCTCGCCGAGGCCGGCGTCGGGCTGGTCGGCGAGAACCGCCAGCAGGACCTGGAGGCCAAACGCGAGCGCTGGGGCGACGCCTTCGCCTGGGACTTCATCGGCAACCTGCAGAGCCGCAAGGTGAAGCGGCTGCTGCCGATCTGCCGGCTGATCCACTCGGTGGCCTCGGACTCGGCGCTGGAGCAGCTCGGCCGCCACGGTGGGGCCGACACCGAGATCCTGGTCGAGGTCAACGTCGCCGGCGAGCAGGGCAAGGGCGGGATCGCCCCCGAGCGGCTCGGCGATTTCATCGAGCGCTGCCCCGTCCGCGTCTCCGGCCTGATGACGATGCCCCCGTTCAGCACCGACGCCGAGGACTCGCGGCCCCATTTCGCCCGCCTCGCCGAGCTTGCGGGGGAGCACGGCCTTGCCCGACTCTCGATGGGAACCTCGCAGGACTGGCCGGTCGCGGTCGAGGAGGGGGCGACGATCATTCGTCTGGGAACCGCCCTGTATGTGTAACAGCAGCCATAATCGGTAGAGGAATCGGTCGATTCGGGCAGAAAGAGCGCCAACATGGCATTAAGAGACACGTGGCATAAAGCGCTGGTCTACTTCGGCCTGGCCGAAGAGCACGACTACGGCCCCGAGTACGAGGAGGACTTCCCCGATACCTCGGAAGAGGAAATCGAAGCCCGCCGGGAATCCGGTCAGGTGCGGCGGCTGCCGACCTCGCGCCGCTCGCGCCGCGACGAGATCGACGACATCTTCGCCGACGACGAGCCGATCTCGGCCTCGCGCACCCGCACGCTGCGCCCGGTCGACGGCGACTCCGACGTCAAAGTCCACCTCGTCATCCCGCGCAACTTCAACGACGCCCAGCAGGTCGCCGACCAGTTCAAGCGCTCGGTGCCGGTGATCCTCAACCTGCAGACCACCGACCACGAGCTCTCGAAGCGGATGATCGACTTCTGCTCCGGCCTCACCTACTCGCTGGACGGCGGCATGCAGCGAATCGCCGAGAAGATCTTCCTGCTGACGCCGCGCAACGTCGAGGTCTCCGCCGAGGAGAAAGCGCGGCTGCTGGACAAAGGCTTCTTCAACCAGTCCTGAGTCCGAATAGTCTCCCGGCCATGGTCGTCGGCTTTTGTGGCTCGGGAAGCATGGCTGCCGCGATGGCGCGGGGGCTGAGGGGCAACGTCGGGTCGATGCTGTTCACCGACTCCGGCTCCGGTCGCGCGGTCGAGCTGGCGGGCGAAGTCGGGGGCGAGGCGCTGACGCTGAACGCCGAGCTGGCCGAGCGCTCCGATGTCGTGGTGCTGGCCGTGAAGCCGGCGAAGCTCGACGAGGCGGCGCTGGAGATGGACGCCGCGCGGGCGGTCGTCTCGCTGCTCGGGGCGACGCCGCTGGAGCGGGTCCGGCAGGCGTTCCCCGAAGCCGGGGAAGTGGGGCGGCTGATGCCGAATCTGCCGGTCGAGGTGGGTAAGGGCGTGCTCTGCGCCTCCGGCGAGCTCTCCGGCGAGCTGCGCGCCGCGCTCGCCGCGCTCGGGCGCCTGGTCGACCTCCCCGACGCGGAGTTCGACGCCGCCACCGCGGTGATGGGCTGCTCGCCTGCTTACTTCGCGCTGGCGGTCGGGGCGCTCGCCGAGGCCGGGGCGGACGCGGGACTGGACGGCGAGCTGGCGCGCGAGCTGGTGGTCGAGACGCTGGTCGGGACGGGCGAGCTGCTGCGCAGGCGCGACCCGCTCGACCTGCGCGACTCGGTCGCCTCGCCGGGCGGCAGCACCGAGGCGGGGCTGGAAGCGCTCGACCGCGAGGGCGCGGCGGAGGCGTTCGCCGCCGCCGTGCGGGCCTCGCTGGAGAGGATGCGCGGATGAGCCTCGTCTTCGCGCTCACCCGCCAGGACGTCGCCGACTACGTCGCGGCGCTCTTCCTCGTCTACATCATCCTGATCCTGATCCGCGTGCTGATGTCGTGGATTCCGCGCATGCCCTACAACCCGGCGCTGCGGGCGGTCCTCGACTTCGTCTCGCAGACCACCGACCCCTACCTCAACCTCTTCCGGCGCATCCTGCCGACGGTCGGCGGGGGCGGCTTCGGGCTCGACCTCAGCCCGATGATCGGGATCATCGTCCTCTACATCATGCGGGCGGTCGTCGTCGGGCTGATCTCCGGGTGAGCCCGGCACGGCGCGCCTGTCTGCGGGCGGCGGCGCTCGGCCTCCTGGTGATCGCCCTCGACCAGAGCGCCAAGGCGGCGATCGAGGCGCATCTCCTCGCCGGCGAGCACGTGGATGTGCTCGGCCCGCTCGAACTGACGCTCGCCCACAACAGCGGCGTCGCCTTCGGCCTCGCCAGCGGCGGCGGGATCGCCCTCGTCGCGCTGACGCTTGCCGCGCTCGGCTTCGTCGGCGTGCTCTTCGCCCGCGACCCCGGCCGGCCCTGGATGTGGGTCGCGGTCGGGCTGCTCGCCGGCGGCGCGCTGGGCAACCTGATCGACCGGGTGCGGGCCGACGCCGTCACCGACTTCATCGACGTTCTCAGCTGGCCGCCGTTCAACCTCGCCGATGTGGCGATCGTGCTCGGCGTCGTCGTGCTCGCGCTCAGCTACATGGGGGAGCCGGAGAAGCGATGAACGAGCTGCGCATCGTCCACCTCGACGAGCAGCTCGCGGTGGTCGAGAAGCCGGCCGGACTCGTCGTCCACCCGGCGCCCTCGCACCAGGGCCCGACCCTGGTCGACGAGCTGGCGGAGATCCTCGGCGGCGGCGCCGACCCCGAGCGGCCGGGGATCGTTCACCGGCTCGACAAGGAGACCAGCGGCCTGCTCGTCGTCGCCCGCGACGACGAGACCCACGCGGCGCTGCAGGAGCTGGTGCGGCGGCGCGAGGTCGAGCGCGTCTACCTGGCGCTGGCCGAAGGGCGCCTCGCCTCGCGCACCGGGACGATCGACGCCCCGATCGGCCGCGCCTCGAAGCAGCGGCACCGCATGGCGGTCTCCGGCGCCGCCTCGCGCGCCGCGCGCACCCACTTCGAGGTGCTCGAGCTGCTGGCGGCGGACAGCTACCTCGAGGCAAAGCTGGAGACCGGCCGCACGCACCAGATCCGCGCCCACTTCGGCGCGATCGGCCACCCGCTGGCCGGCGACACGACCTACGGCGGCAGCGAGAAGCACGGCCTCCGCCGCCAGTTCCTGCATGCCCACCGGCTCGGCTTCGTCCACCCGCTGACCGGGGAGGCGCTGAGCTTCCGCTCCGAGCTGCCGGCGGACCTCAGCGCGGCGCTGCGCGCCGCCCGCGCCGCCTGACCCGCCCGGCCGCTCTACAATTGGCCGTTCGAAAACCGACCCCCATCGCACCGAACCGGATCCTGACCGCCGCCAGGCGTGTCCCCGGCTAGGACGGTGGGACTTTTCACCAAACCCAAGGAGACGTTTCGCAGATGCCAGAGGCAGGCCTGAAAGAGCTGCTGGAGGCCGGAGTCCACTTCGGCCACCAGACCCGTCGCTGGAACCCGAACATGCGCCGCTACATCTTCGGCGAGCTGGACGGGATCCACATCATCGACCTGATCCAGACCGAGGCGCTGTTGGAGAACGCGCGTCGCTTCGCCGGCGAGCTCGCCAGCGGCGGCGGCACGGTGCTCTTCGTCGGCACCAAGAAGCAGGCCCGCGGCCCGGTCCAGGAGTGGGCCGAACGCTGCAAGATGCCCTACGTCAACCAGCGCTGGCTGGGTGGGCTGCTGACCAACTTCAACACGATCTCGCAGCGGATCTCCCGCCTGCACGAGCTGACCGGCTGGGAGGAGGAGGGCAAACTCGAGCTGCTGCCCACCAAGGAGAAGATGCGCATGCGGGCCGAACTGACCAAGCTCGAGTACAACCTCGGCGGCGTGCGCGACATGGACCGCCTGCCCGACGCGGTCTTCGTCACCGACCTGAAAACCGAGGAGATCGCGGTGCGCGAGGCCGCCCGCCTGCGGATCCCGATCATCGGCCTGGTCGACACCAACTGCGACCCGACCCCGGTCGACTACGTGATCCCCGGCAACGACGACGCGATCCGCTCCTGCAATCTGGTCATCGGCACGATCGGCGGCGCGATCGACGAGGGCGCCGGCGCCTGGCGCGTGCAGGAGGAAAAGCGCCTGCAGGAGGAGATGGAACGGCGCAAACGCGACGAGGAAGAGCGGAAGAAGCGCGAGGAGGAAGAGAAGGCGCGCAAGGAAGCCGAGGAGGCCGCGGCAAAAGCCGCGGCGGAGAAAAAAGCCGCGGAAGAAAAACGGGCCGCTGAGGCTGCCGCCAAGGGACAGGCCGCGCAGCCCGCCGCCGCCGAGACTCCGGAGGAGAAATCATGAGCGTCACCGCTGCCGATGTGAAGGCGCTCAGGGATCGGACCGGCGCGGCGATGATGGATTGCAAGGCGGCGCTCTCGGAGTCCGAGGGGGACGTCGACCGGGCGATCGAGATCCTGCGGGTCAAGGGTCAGGCCTCGGCCGCCAAGCGCGAAGGGCGCGGGACCTCGGAGGGGGTCGTCGCCTCCTACATCCACGCCAACGACAAGGTCGGGGCGATGGTCGAAGTGCAGTGCGAGACCGACTTCGTCGCCCGCAACGAGGACTTCAAGGCGTTCGCCTACGAGGTCGCGCTGCATGTCGCCGCGACCGCGCCGCAGTTCGTCACCGCCGAGGAGATCCCGGCGCAGGAGCGCGAGGCCGAGAAGAAGGTCTTTGAGGAGAAGGCGCGCGAAGAAGGCAAACCCGACAACGTGGTCGAGAAGATCGTCGAGGGCCAGCTCGCCAAGTGGGCGAGGGAGGTCGCGCTGCTCGACCAGGCGCATGTCAACGCCGACAAGCACGACTCGAAGTCGATCGAGGAGCTGCGCCAGGAGCTCGCCGCGAAGACCGGCGAGAACATCCGCGTCGCCCGCTTCGCCTACTTCCGGGTCGGCGAGGGCGATTGACCGAGCCCGAGGCCAAATTCTCGCGCATCCTGCTGAAGCTCTCGGGGGAGGCGCTGATGGGGCAGCGCGAGCACGGGACCGACGCCGGCGAGGTCGAGCGGATCGCCAACCAGGTGGCGGCGGTGCGGGCGCGCGGGGTCGAGGTCGCGATCGTCGTCGGCGCCGGCAACATCTATCGCGGCCTGCGCGGCGTCGCCGACGGCATGGACCGGGCGACCGGCGACTACATGGGGATGCTGGCGACGGTGCTCAACGCGCTGACCCTGCAGGACGCGCTGGAGAAGATCGGCGAGCACACGCGGGTGATGTCGGCGATCGACGTCAAGGAGGTCGCCGAGCCCTACATCCGCCGCCGCGCGATGCGCCACCTGGAGAAGGGCCGCGTGGTGATCTTCGCCGCCGGCACCGGCAACCCGTTCTTCACCACCGACACGGCGGCGGCGCTGCGCGCGCTGGAGATCCACGCCGAGGCGATCCTGATGGCGAAGAACGGGGTCGAGGGCGTCTACGACTCCGACCCGGCGACCAACCCGGAGGCGAAGTTCATCCCCGAGATCAGCCACCGCGGGGCGATCGAGCGCGGGCTCAAGGTGATGGACTCGACCGCGCTCTCGCTCTGCATGGACAACGATCTGCCCATCTACGTCTTCAACATGGGAGACGAGACGAACATAGATAGGATCGTCAGCGGCGAGAGGGTGGGCACGCTGGTCGACAGCGGCCCCGCCTGAGAGCGGAGAGAGGACCCCAGTGGAGCTGATCGACGAGTTGCTCAAGGACGCCGAGGAGCGGATGCGCAAATCGGTCGATTCGAGCCGTGGCGAGCTCGCCACGGTGCGCACCGGACGCGCCTCGCCGCACCTGCTCGACCGCATCGTGGTCGAGTACTACGGCTCGCACACGCCGCTCAAGCAGCTCGCCAACATCGCCGCCTCCGACGCCCGGCTGCTCACCGTGACCCCCTTCGACAAGGGCTCGATCGGCGAAATCGAGAAAGCGATCCAGGAGTCCGATGTCGGCCTGACGCCGAGCAACGACGGCAACCTGATCCGCCTGCAGATCCCGGAGCTGACCGAGGAGCGGCGCCGCGAGATGGTCAAAGTCGTCCACGGCGTCGCCGAGGAGGGCCGGATCGCGATCCGCAACATCCGCCGCGACACGATGAGCGACCTGCGCGAGCTGAAGAAAGAGGGCGAAGCGGGCGAGGACGACGAGCGCCGCGCCGAGTCGTCGCTGCAGAAGCAGACCGACGAGGCGATCGCCGAGATCGACGGGCTCTTGAAGGGGAAGGAAGAGGAGATCCTGGAGGTGTGAGCGCCTCCGCGCGGTACGTCGCGATCATCACCGACGGCAACGGGCGCTGGGCGCAGCAGCGCGGGCTTCCCGTCGCCGAGGGGCACCGCGCGGGCGCCGATGTGGTCAAGGCGCGGCTGCGCGACGCGGTCGAGCTCGGGGTCGAGGAGCTGACCGTCTTCTCCTTCTCGACCGAGAACTGGGTGCGGCCGGCGGAGGAGGTCGAGGGGCTGATGCGGATGTTCGGCGAGCGGATCGACGCCGAAACCCCGGAGCTCGACGCCGAAGGCGTGCGCATGCGCTTCGTCGGCCGCCGCGAGGGCGTCGCGCCGCCGCTGGTCGAGAAGATGGAGTGGGCGGAGGCGAAGACCGCCGGCAACGAGCGGATCACGCTCTTCGTCGCCTTCAACTACGGCGGCAGGGCGGAGATCGTCGACGCGGCGCGAAAGTTCGGGGGAGACTCCGAGGAGGAGTTCCGCAGTCACCTCTACGCGCCCGAGATGCACGATCCAGACCTGCTCATAAGAACCAGCGGCGAGCAGCGCATCTCCAACTACCTGCTCTGGCAGTGCGCCTACTCGGAGCTCGTCTTCCGCGACGAGCTCTGGCCCGACTTCGACCGCGCCGCCTTCGAGGCCTCGCTGGCCGAGTTCGAGGCGCGCCGGCGCCGCTTCGGGGGGAGGGGCTGATGGTCGAGGACCTCTTCGACGACGAGATGTTCGAGCCCGAGCCGCCGCGCCGCGAGCGCCCGCCACGCGAGCCGCGCCGGCCGCGCCGCAACCTGCTCGGCGGCGAGACGGTGCGACGGGTGCTCGTCGCGATCCCCTGGATCGTCTTCGCGATCGTGATCGCGATCGCCGGCGGCCCCGTCTTCGCCCTGGCGATGGCGGCGATCGGCGCGCTCGCCCTGCGCGAGTACTTCCTGATGACGGCGCCCTTGCGCCCCCTCCAGGCAGCCGCCTACATCGCCGTCGTCGCGATGATCGCCGGCGCCTACTTCGGCACCGCCTTCAACGTGCTGCTGCTGGCGACGGCCTCGTTCCCGCTGCTCTTCGTCTTCGGCGCCCGCCTGCAGCCTCGCAAGGGCGTCGTCGTCGCGATGGGGACGACGGTGCTCGGGGCGGCCTGGATCGGCCTGCCGCTGGTCCACGCGGTGCTGCTGCGCGACCTGCCCGACCACGGGGCGGCGCTGCTGATCGATGTGCTCGTCGGCACCTTCGCCACCGACACGGGCGCCTACGCGACCGGGCGCATGTTCGGCTCGCACCGGATCGCCCCCGACCTCTCGCCGAACAAGACGGTCGAGGGGCTGGTCGGCGGCTTTTTGATCGGCACGATGGCCTTCTGGTTCGCCGGCCTCTACCAGGACTGGCTGAGCGGAGTCGACGCGCTGATCATCGGCGCGGCGGTGGCCGCGATCGGCCCGGTCGGCGACCTCTTCTCCTCGATGGTCAAGCGCGACCTGGGCAAGAAGGACACCGGCCGGCTCTTCGGCCCGCACGGCGGGCTGCTCGACCGGCTCGACGCCGTCTTCTTCACGATCGTGGTCGGCTACTACCTCGCCGTCGGGCTCGTGTATTGACCCTCCTAGACTTGGTCCTCAGATGAAGAAGCTGGCGATCCTCGGCAGCACCGGCTCGATCGGCGTGCAGGCGCTGGAGATCGTCGCTGCTTCCGAAGAGCTGCAGGTCGCCGGGCTGGCGGCCGGGTCGAGCTGGGAGCAGTTGCTCGAACAGGCGCGCCGGCACGGCGTGCCGACCGTGGCGCTGGCCGACGAGGCGGCGGCCGAGCGGGCGCGCGGCGAGTGGGACGGCCACGTGCTGGCCGGCGAGCAGGGGGTACGCGAGCTGATCGCGGCGGCGGCGCCCGACCTCGTGCTCAACGGCATGGTCGGCGCCGCCGGGCTCGGGCCGACGGTCGCCGCGCTCGGCGCCGGCATCGACGTCGCGCTCGCCAACAAGGAGAGCCTGGTGATCGGCGGCGAGCTGACGACGGCGCTGGCCGAGGGGACCGGGGCGCGCCTGCTGCCGGTCGACTCCGAGCACTCGGCGCTCTTCCAGCTGATCGGCGGCGAGCAGCCGGGAACGGTCGAGCGGCTCGTGCTGACCGCCTCCGGCGGGCCGTTCCGTGGCCGCACCGACCTCTCCGGGGTCGGGGTCGGGGAGGCGCTCGACCACCCGACCTGGAAGATGGGCGGTCGGATCACGATCGACTCGGCGACGCTGATGAACAAGGGCTTCGAGGCGATCGAGGCGCACCACCTGTTCGGCGTCCCCTACGAGCGGATCGAGGTGGTCGTCCACCCGCAGTCGATCGTCCACTCGCTGATCGACCTCAACGACGGCGCGACGCTCGCCCACCTCGGCTACCCCGACATGCGGGTGCCGATCTCCTACGCCCTGCACTTCCCCGAGCGCGCCGATGTGCCGGTCCCACGGCTCGACCTGGCCTCGGTCGGCGAGCTGAGCTTCGAGGCGCCCGACCCGGAGACCTTCGCCTGCCTGCGCCTGGCGCTCGAGGCCGGCAGGGCGGGGGGGACGGCTCCCTGCGTGCTCAACGCCGCCGACGAGGTCGCGGTCGCCGCCTTCCTCGCCGGGCGGATCGAGTTCACCGCGATCCCAGCGGTGATCGAGGCCGTGCTCGAGCAGCTTCCGGCGACCCCCGTGACCCACTTCGACGACCTCTTCGCCACCGACGCCGAGGCGCGCCGCCGCAGCGAACAGCGGATCGGCGGGTTGACGAGGGTATGAGCTGGCTCTACGTATTCCTCGGCTTCTCGGCGCTGATCATCCTGCACGAGGCGGGCCACTTCTTCGCCGCCAAGGCGACCGGGATGCGGGTCGAGCGCTTCTTCCTCTTCTTCGGCCCGACGCTGTTCTCGATCAAGCGCGGCGAGACCGAGTACGGGGTCAAATCGATCCCGCTCGGCGGCTACGTGAAGATCAGCGGGATGAACCCCGACGACAAGCTGCCGCCGGGGGAGGAGCACCGCGGCTACTACGAACAGCCGGTGTGGAAGCGGATCTTCGTGATCGGCGCGGGGCCGGCGGTGAACATCGTCCTCGCCTTCGTCGTCTTCTTCTTCGTCTTCCTGGCCGCCGGCGAAAAGGCGACCCAGACGGTCGGCGAAATCGTGCCGAAGTCACCGGCCGCGGCGACCCTGAAGGAAGGGGACGAGATCGTCGCGGTGAACGGCAGGCGCTACTCCGATCTCAGCCTCGCATCGCGCCTGGAAAAGTTCAGGGAAGAGATCGCCGCGCACAGATGCCCGGGCAGGCAGACCGATGGATGCCGGGCGGCAACTCCGGTGCGGATCACCGTGGGGCGCAACGGCACGCTGAAGACGATCGCGGTCAGGCCCGAATACGAATCGTCGCTCGGGCATACCCGACTCGGCTTCCTCTATCGAGCCGTCCCGGCAGACTTCGGAGTCGTCGAATCTTCTGACGAAGCGCTCGGCGCGATGTGGAAAGTGACCAGCGGCACGGCGACGGTCTTCTCCAAGCTGTGGAGCGAAAAGCACCGCAAGGAAGTCTCGGGCGTCGTCGGCGTCAGCGACGTCGCGCACGAAACGATCGAGAAGTTCGGCGCCACGCAGGCGCTGATCCTGCTCGCCCTGGTCAGCCTCTCGCTCGGCCTGATCAACCTGTTCCCCTTCCTGCCGCTGGACGGGGGCCACATCTTCTGGAGCCTGGTGGAGAAGGTGCGCGGCAGGCCGGTCGCCTTCCAGACGATGGAACGCGCCGGGGCCGTCGGCTTCGTGCTCGTCATCATGCTCGCGGTGCTCGGACTCAGC
>DATFMX010000048.1:0-8706 GCA_035266685.1 Solirubrobacterales bacterium | reverse complement strand
GCGCATATCAGCCTGACCGCGCGTCGCGCACCAGGCCGACCGCCGCCTTCTGGACCAAGAGAAAGGCCCGCTTTCAGCGGGCCTTTGGTGGTTGGGGACTTGACAAACGGGCGTCCATATCAGCCGAACGGCGGCTGGACGAAGTCGGGGACCGGCTTCATCGAGAAGGGCAGCGACGGTCTACCGGCGTAGACCGCCCGCGCGGCACCGTGCCTGTTGCGCCCATAGCGCTGCCGCGCCAGGCCGCTGAAGATCCCCGCCGCGTTGGCGCGCACGACCGCCGCCTTGCGCCAGTGACCGCCCCTGAGGATCTGGATGACGACCCTGCCGCGGCTGCTGGTCGGCGTGCGGCCCCAGAAATAGAGGCCTTTCCTGCGCGGGTAGGCGACGAGCGGGAAGCGGAAGGCGGAGAGGAATTCCTTCGGCTGGTCCTGCGCCACGGTCGGCCCGCGGAAGTAGAGGCCGGACTGATCGGTCTGGCTGAAGGGCACACTCAGTTCCCGCTCGGAGTCGCGCAGGCTGTACCAGAAGAAGTATTCGACCCCGACGCTCCACGAGCGATAGAGCGCTTCGGCGACCCAGCGGTCCTCGATCTTCATCGCCAGTCCGCCCGGGTCTGGTGGGTTCGAATCCCAGGAGAGCTCCATGATCCAGAGCGGCGTGTGCTTGTACATGCCCTTGATCCGTCCGGCGCGGTCGGCGGCGGCGAGCAGGGTCGTCAGCTTCTTCAGGTCGCCGAGCTCGACGTCGTTGATCCCCCCTTCGTGGGTCGGTCCGCCGGTCGTGTAGGGATGGATGTCGAAGACGTCGAAGTGGACGCCGCCTTCGCAATCCCCGGCGGTCGGCTTCGGGTGGTTGTGGCCCTTCATGCAGAGCAGCAGGCGGGCGAAGCGCAGCGGCCCGATCGTGTACTTGGGTACGGCGATCGGGCCGAGCCCAGCGGCGATCACGATATTCGTCGGGTCGACGGCCTTGATCGCCGCGTAGAAGCGGTTGATCAGGGTGCGGTAGAGGTCCGGCGAGACGGGCTTGTTGCCGTCGTATTGGGGGTTGAAGAAGAGGCTCAGGTTGGGCTCGTTGAGGCCCTGCCAGTAGACGACCCGCGGCAGGTTGAGGAAGCTGCCGCTGTAGCGGCGCGCGGCCGCGGTGGCGAAGGCGGCCAGGGCATTCGGGTCCGGATTGCACGGGGCGTCGGATTCGCCGGAGTGGCAGCGCTGCGCCCAGATCGGCGCGCCGCGGATCTGCAGCACCGGCTTCAGGCCGGCGGCGACGGCGCGGGCCACCCAGAGGTCGGTGAATTCCCAGTCGTAGTGAGGGTCGGCGGGATCTTCCGGATTCCAGGAGGCGGGCTGGGCATCCGGGGCGACCGAGGCCCAGCGCAGCGGCGTCTGCACGAGCTGCGCACCGGCCCGTTTGGTGTTTTCGAAGGCGGCGACGTCGTTGTCGTAGACGTAGGAGACGCCGGTGTGCAGGGCGCGGGCGCTTGCCTCGGCGGGCGTCGGCCGGGAGGCGAACGCGGCGCTCAACGCCGTGAGCGCCAGCAACGCCAGTGCGACCCGGCTGACCCGGGTGGAAGGGAAGCAGGCCATCGCGCTCAGGCCGCCGGCCGTCTCCGGCGCAGGCCGTAGAGAAGCCCCCAGATCAGGGTGGCGAGGACGAGCAGCGGTAACAGCAGCCCGAGCGCGCCGCTGGAGGAGGCGCCGGTCGCCTGCCCGAGCACCTCGCCGAACCCCGACGAGCCACCGGACATGTCGAGCCGCGGGGGCTGGGCGACGGGTTGCGTCTGCGGGGAGCGCGCGTTCGGCACCTCGCTCCTGCCCCCGTTGCTCCGCTTCGGTGGCTTGGACCCCTCGTGCGATCCGGCGTGCTGCGGCGCCGGTTCACTTGGTGCGGGAACGACTTCGCTCGTCGCCCGCACGGTGGTCGGCGCGGTCTCCGCGGCGGTCTGGGCGGCGGCATGGCCCTGCGGACCCTGCGCTTCCAGCTTCTTCGCCTTCTTCGAGCCGAGGACGGATGACGGCGAGCGCTTCTTGCCGTTGCCGGACCCGCCAGCGTCCTTCTGTCCGCCGCCGGTCGGGATCGCCTCGGTGTACTGCGTCGCCGCCGAGTTTTCCGGTGGGACGACGGATTCGCCGGCGGCGCTCGCCGGCAGCGCGAGCGCCGCCAGCGCGAGCGCGCAGAAAAGCAGCTTGTTCGCTGGGAAATCCATCCGAGGCGGCCTCGTAGCATAGAACCCGATGACCACAGCTTCGATGCGGCGCGCGGCGCCCCTCGATCATGCTCGCCGAGTCGACTGGGGCGCCACTGTTATCTGGCTGCTCTGCTTCGCCCTGGTTGCCTATCTCGGGCTGAAGGGCGGCGGCTACGATCCACTCGCCCACGATCAAGTCGGGATCGCAATCTGGTGGGTGGTCCTGCTGGCGACGGCGGTCGGCGCGATTCCCCGGGCGCGACCGGGCCGGCTCGCCTGGGCCGCACTCGCCCTCCTCGCTGCCTTCACACTCTGGACGGCACTCAGCCTGGCTTGGACCGAGAGCGTCGAGCAGACGTGGGCCGACCTGGCGCGCGTCACCGGCTACCTCGGCGTTTTCGCCTTCGCGGTCTTCGCGGTCGGCAGGCTCGGAGCGCGCCGCCTTGTCGGCGCCGTCGCCGCCGCAATCGTGCTCGTCTGCACCGTTGCCCTGCTCTCGCGCTTCCATCCTGCGTGGTTCCCCGGGGCGAACCAGACGGCGAGCTTCCTCAGCAGCGACCGCGAACGGCTCGCCTACCCACTCCATTACTGGAACGCGGTCGCGGCGCTCGTGGCGATCGGCCTGCCGCTGCTGCTCCAACTGGCCACGGACTCGAGGTCGGTCGCGCTGCGGGCACTCGCCGCGGCGGCGCTGCCGGCGCTGGCGCTGACGATCTTCTTCACCCTCTCGCGCGGGGGCATGGCGGCGGCGGCGATCGCGCTCGCAGCCTTCTTCGCCTTCGCCCCCGACCGCCTCGCAAAGCTGCCAACGCTCGGTCTCGGCGCGGCGGGTGGGGCGATCCTGGTCCTGGCCGCGGATAGCCGCGACGCTCTGCAGCACGGGCTGTCCAACGGGGCCGCCCACAGCCAAGGCGACCAGATGCTCCTGATCACCCTGGCTGTGTGTGCATTGGCCGGACTCGTGCAGGCGGCGAACGCGGTTGCCGGCCGGCGGTTGGATCGGCCGGCGTGGAGCGTCCCGACGCGGCGGCAGAGTCTGCTCGCTATTGCCGCGGTGGTGCTGGTCGCGGTCGTCTTCGCCGCTTCCGCCGATGCGCCCGGCCGCGCCTCGAATGCCTGGTCGGAATTCAAGGAGCAGAACAGTCCCGGCAATGGCGCCTCGCGGCTCGGCAGCGCCGCCGGCCAGAACCGCTACCAGCTGTGGAGCGCCGCGGTACACGAGAACGCCACGCGTCCGCTCACCGGAACCGGCTCGGGGACCTTCCAGTTCTGGTGGGCCCAGCACGCCGACGTCGACGAGATCGTCCGCGACACCCACTCGCTCTACATGCAGACCCTGGGTGAGCTCGGGATCGTCGGGCTGGCTCTGCTCGCCGGCCTGATTGCAACCGTCCTGGGCGGCGGGGCACGCGCAGCCTGGCTCGCCGCGGGCGCCGAGCGCGCCGCGCTGGCGGCGGCGCTGGCGGGGTGCGTCGCCTTCTTCGTCACCGCGGCGTTCGACTGGATGTGGCAGATCCCAGTGCTGCCGGTGTCAATGCTCTTGCTGGCCGCCGGCCTGGTGACGGCGAGGCCCGGGCCTCGCGCCGAGCCACGCGGGCTCGCCCTGCCGCCGCGGATCGCGACCGGAGCGGTCGCGATCGTGGCGATCGTCGTCATCGCGGTGCCCCTCGCCTCGACCGCCCTGGTCCGCCAGAGCGAGGCCGACTTCCGCGAAGGCGACCTGCAGGGCGCCCTCGACGCTGCGCGTAGCGCGCAGAACGCCGAGCCGGGCGCGGCCTCGCCGCGGCTTCAGCAGGCGCTTGTCCTGGAGGCCGCGGGTGAGCTTTCCGCGGCATCGGAAGCTGCGCAGGCCGCTACGCAGAGGGAGTCGACGAACTGGCGCAACTGGCTCGTCCTCTCGCGGATCGAAGCCGAGCGGGGGCGCGCTGTCGCGTCCGTGGATGCCTACCGCATGGCGCGCTCCCTCAACCCCCGGGCATCGATCTTCGAGCGATGAGGCGACGCGGCACCGGCCCGCGGACTGGGATACTTCGCTGCCGAGATCGACTCGAAGGGAGATGGATGGACTGGTTGGGCAAACTCGCCGCGCTGCTCGCGCTGGCCCTCGCATCGTTCGGAGTGCTCGGCTGCGGTGGGGTCGTGATCGATCACGCCAAGGAGGAGGCCTTGATCGAAGAAAACCTCGAGCAGTCGGTGGGGCAGAAGGTCTCCTCGGTCGAATGCCCCTCGGGGGTCGACGTCGAAAAGGGCAAGACCTTCGAATGCACGGTCAAGCTCCAGGGCGGCAAGCAGGAGACCGTGACCGTCAAGATCCTCAACTCCGACGCAGACACCGAAATCACCAACGTCAAGTCCGTCGGCGGTAAGTAGAGTGCCGCGGATGAGCCAAACCATCGCGGCGGAAGCGCCGACCACCAACAAGAAGCTCCTCGACTGGGTCGGGGAGATGGCAGATCTGACCCAGCCCGACGCCGTTTACTGGTGCGACGGCAGCGCCGAGGAGTACGACCGCCTCGCCCAGACGCTGATCGACGCCGGCACCTTCGAGCGCCTCTCCGACGCCAAGCGGCCGAACTCCTACCTCGCCCTCTCCGACCCCGGTGACGTCGCCCGGGTCGAGGACCGGACCTTCATCTGCTCCGAGCGCGAGCAGGACTCCGGGCCGACCAACAACTGGCGCGCCCCGGCCGAGATGCGCGAGACGCTGCGCGGGCTCTTCGAGGGCTGCATGAAGGGCCGCACGATGTACGTGGTGCCGTTCTCGATGGGGCCGCTCGGCTCGCCGATCGCCCACATCGGCGTCCAGCTGACCGACTCCGCGTACGTCGCGGTGAGCATGCGGATCATGACCCGGATGGGCAAGGGCGCGCTCGATGTGCTCGGCACAGAGGGCGAGTTCGTCCCCTGCCTGCACTCGGTCGGCGCACCGCTGGCCGACGGCGAGCAGGACGTTCCGTGGCCCTGCGACGCCGAGAACAAGTGGATCGTCCACTTCCCCGAGAGCCGTGAAATCTGGTCCTACGGCTCCGGCTACGGCGGCAACGCGCTGCTCGGCAAGAAGTGCTTCGCGCTGCGGATCGCCTCGGCGATGGCGCGCGACGAGGGCTGGCTGGCCGAGCACATGCTGATCCTCAAGCTGACCTCGCCCGAGGGCGAGGTCAAGCATGTCGCAGCGGCCTTCCCCTCGGCCTGCGGCAAGACCAACCTGGCGATGCTGATCCCGACGCTGCCCGATTGGAAGGTCGAGACGATCGGCGACGACATCGCCTGGATGAAGTTCGGCGACGACGGCCGGCTCTACGCGATCAACCCCGAGGCCGGCTTCTTCGGCGTCGCGCCGGGAACCAGCGAGAAGACCAATCCCAACGCGATGGAGACCGTCGCCCGCGACTCGATCTTCACCAACTGCGCGAAGACCGACGACGGCGACATCTGGTGGGAGGGGATGAGCAAGGAGCCGCCCGCCCACCTGATCGACTGGCACGGCGAGGACTGGACGCCGGAGTCCGACAAACCCTCGGCGCATCCCAACGCGCGCTTCACCACGCCCGCCGCGGCCTGCCCCTCGATCGCCGACGAGTGGGAGGACCCGGCCGGCGTGCCGATCGACGCCTTCCTCTTCGGTGGCCGCCGCTCCACCGTCGTGCCGCTGGTGCGCGAAGCCTTCGGCTGGGAGCACGGCGTCTTCCTCGGCTCGATCATGTCCTCCGAGAAGACCGCCGCCGCGGCCGGGACGGTCGGCGAGCTGCGCCACGACCCGATGGCGATGCTGCCCTTCTGCGGCTACCACATGGGCGACTACTTCGGCCACTGGCTGAAAATCGGCGCCACCCAGGGCGCGAAGCTGCCGCGGATCTACTACGTCAACTGGTTCCGCAAGGACGACGAGGGCGACTTCCTCTGGCCGGGCTTCGGCGAGAACAGCCGCGTGCTCGAGTGGATCTTCCGCCGCTGCGCAGGCACGGCCGAGGCGGAGGAGACGCCGATCGGCCTCGTGCCGACGGTCGAGGACCTCAACACCGAGGGGCTCGAGATCTCAAGCGAGGAAGTCGGCGAGCTGCTCGCCGTCGACCCGCACGAGTGGAAGGTCGAGCTGCCGGCGATGCACCAGCACTTCGCCCGCTTCGGCGACCACCTGCCCGACGAGCTGCACGAGCAGCTCGCCGACCTCGAGCGACGCCTGGGCTGAGCCCAGGCGTCGCGGCCGAGGCCTACAGCCCGTAGGCCTCGGCCAGCTCCGGGTCCTTCTCGGCGAGCATTTCGGCCAGCTCGACCATCACCTTGCACTGCTTCCAGGTGGCGTCGTCCTGCATCTTGCCGTCGATCATGTGGACGCCGCGGCCGTCGGGGATCGCCTCCAGCACCTTCTTGGCGAACTTGACCTCGTCCGGCGGCGGGCTGAAGACCTTCTTCGCGATCCCGATCTGCACCGGGTGCAGCGACCAGGCGCCGACGCAGCCGAGCAGGAAGGCGGCGCGGAACTGGGTCTCGCAGCCCGCCGTGTCCTTGATGTCGCCGAAGGGCCCGTAGAAGGGCAGGATGCCGGTCGAGGCGCAGGCGTCGACCATGCGGGCGATCGAGTAGTGCCAGGGATCCTGCTGCGCGGTCACGCGCTCGCCCTCCTCCGGATTCTCCGGGTCGGCCGGGTCCTCCATCGAGCGGTAGCCGGGGTGGCCGCCGCCGACCCGGGTGGTCTTCATCCGGCGCGAGGCGGCGAGGTCGGCGGGGCCGAAGCTCATCCCCTGCATGCGTGGGCTGGCCGAGGCGATCTCCTCCAGGTTGACGACGCCCTGCGCGGTCTCGAGGATCGCGTGGATCAGGATCGGCCGGTCGAGCCCGGCCTTCGCCTCGAGCTGGGCCAGCAGGCGGTCGACGTAGTGGATGTCCCAGGCGCCCTCGACCTTGGGCACCATCACGACCTCGAGCTTGTCGCCGATCTCGTCGATCAGCGTCGTCAGGTCGTCGAGCACCCAGGGGCTCTCCAGCGAGTTGACCCGCGTCCACAGCGCCGTCTGGCCGAAGTCGGACTCCTTGGCTGCCTTGATCAGGCCGGCCCGCGCCGCCTCCTTGCGGTCGACCGGGATCGCGTCCTCGAGGTTGCCGAGCAGGATGTCGGTCTTCTGCGCGATGTCTGCGGCCTTGGCGACCATCTTCTCGTTCGAGAAGTCGAGGAAGTGGATCATCCGCGACGGCTTGACCGGGATCTCGGCCAGCGGCTCCGGCGCGCCGATCGCCAGCGGGTGGAAGAAGTCTCTGGGGTTTCTCAAGCTGCTCCTCGGGTCGGGGACGGTCGGGTCGAAATCTAGACGACCGCGCGGTAGAGGTTTGGTCCGCTGTGTGGTGCAAACCTCTACCGCGCTCCCGGGGGGAGGCGCAGGGATTTCGGGCCCGCCGCCGTAATGGGAGCGTATGAGCGACGACGCGCGCGAGGGCGCCGAGGACTGGACGCTGCCGCGGCGTGCCCGACCGCCGCTGCTTGGTGAGCTGGTCGAGCGGATCGACGAGGCGCTGGCCACGGCGCGCGCATCGGAGGCCGCTGTGATGACCGTCGGGGCGGCGGCGCTGGACGCCGCCGAGCAGGCGAAGCGGGCGGCGGAGCTGGCCGAGCGGGCGAGCGCCACGGTCGCGGCGCGTTCCGACCCTTCGCAGAGCCGCTCACTGGCGCGCCCTGACCCATCCGCCGCCGCGCCGTCCGCGAACGGGCCGGCCGGCATGGACGACTTCACCGCCCGCGCGGACCAGCTCGCCGAGCGCCTGAGCCGGCTGCAGCGCATGCCACTCTCGGTCTGAGCGGGGCCGGTCGCGCCCCGCCGATATCCTTCGGCACCCCCGAAACCCGACCGGATCAGGAGCCATGGCCGTAGAGACCGCCGCGTACGCCGAGCAGACCGACATCCAGCGCGACATCACCGAGATGGTGCGCCAGTTCGCTGACGAGCAGATCATCCCCAACGCCGAGAAGTACGACCACGAGGACTCCTTCCCGGAGCCGATCGTCGAGCAGATGAAGGAGCTCGGCCTGTTCGGGGTGACGATCCCCGAGGAGTACGGCGGCATGGGGCTCGACCTGACGACCTACGCGATGATCGTCGAGGAGCTCTCGCGCGGCTGGATCTCGATCTCCGGCGTCGTCAACACGCACTTCATCGGCTCCTACCTCCTGATGAAGTTCGGCACCGAGGAGCAGAAGCAGTACTTCCTGCCGAAGATGGCGACGGGCGAGATCCGCGCCGCCTTCTCGCTCTCGGAGCCCGAGGTCGGCTCCGACGTCCAGGGCATCAAGGCGACCGCGAAGAAGGGCGACGACGGCGCCTGGGAGCTCAACGGGCAGAAGATGTGGGTGACCAACGGGCTCGGCTCGGGCGTCGTCTTCGTGCTGATGAAGAGCGACCCGAAGGCCGACCCGCCCTACAAGGGGATGACCTGCTTCATCACCGAGAAGGAGCCCTGGAAGGAAGTCAACGAGGGCGACTTCGCCGGCCTCGATGTGCCGCCCAAGATCAAGAAGATGGGCT
>DATFMX010000047.1:0-36245 GCA_035266685.1 Solirubrobacterales bacterium | reverse complement strand
CAATGAGCGGGCGGGGGGCCGCGGCGGCGCGGTGCGCACGGTCAGCGCCACCCGCACCGGCGCGCCCTGGCGGCTGGTCAGGTAGCCCTCGGCGACGAGCTGGCCGTAGGCCTCGCTGACGACGCCGCGCGAGATCGCCAGCTCCGCGGCGAGCTCGCGGCTCGAAGGCAGCCGCGCCCCAGCGGCGAGCCGGCCCGCCTGGACGCTCTCGCGGATCGAGCGCTCGAGCTGCTCGTGCAGCGGCAGCTCGCCCTCCCGCTCCAGCTCGACGAGCAGTGCCCGGCCAACTGGACCATCGGAAGATGCCATTACTGGAACTGTATCGAGAGCCAGTTTGTCCCTAGAGTGGATCTCTCCACGGCTAGGAGGACGTCATGAACCAGGGCAACGGCAACGGAAGCGGCGGGCCACGCACGATCACGATCGTCGGCGGCGGCCTCGCCGGCCTCACCGCGGCGATCGCCTGCGCCGAAGGCGGCGCCCCGGTGCGCCTGCTCGAGGCGCACGAGCGGCTCGGTGGCCGCGCCCGCAGCAAGAATGGCCCCTACAAGGCGAACCTCGGCCCCCATGTCATCTACAAGGACGGCGCCCTCTGGGACTGGCTCGACGAGCGCGACCTGCTCCCCGCCTACGCCGGCCCGCCGCTCTCCGGCATCCGCTTCCGCCGGCAGGGCAAGGCGCGGCGCACGCCGCCGCTCGGCACGGTCCCCTCGGTCCTGCGCCTGCGCGGGCGCGAGGCGCCGGTCGACGTCGACTTTCGCAGCTGGGCGACCGCGCACAGCGACGAGCGCACCGCCAAGATGCTCTCCGCCGCCGCCGGCGTCTACTCCTTCCACCACGACCCCGGCGAGCTCTCCGCCGCCTTCGTCTGGCAGCACTCGGTGCGCGTGCTGCTCAGCCCGCCGCCCACGGCCCGCTACCTGATCGGCGGCTGGGGCGCCCTGATCGACTCGCTCGAGCGCCGCCTGCGGCAGCTCGGGGTCGAGGTGGAGACCGGCTGCCAGGTCGACTCGCTGCCCGCCGAGCGCCCGACGATCGTCGCCACCGAGCTCGCCCAGGCGCGCGAGCTGCTCGGCGACGACTCGCTGGCGTGGCCGGCCGGCGACACCCTCTGCCTCGACCTCGGACTGAGCCGCCGCCGCGGCGACCCGTTCATCGTCTCCGACCTCGACGAGGCGGGCTGGATCGAGCGCTTCAGCGCCGCCGACCCCTCGCTGGCGCCCGAGGGCGAGGAGCTGGTCCAGGCGCAGCTCCCGGTCCGCCCCGGTGAGAGCACCGATGCCGCGGCGCTGCGGCTCGACCGGCTGCTCGACACCGGCCTGCCCGGATGGCGCGAGCGCGAGACCTGGCGGCGTCGCCAGCGGATGACCGCCCGCAGCGGCCCACTCGACTACCCGGGCACGAGCTGGCGCGACCGGCCGGCGATCGACCGCGGCGACGGCATCTACCTGGCCGGCGACATGGTCGCGGCGCCCGGCCTGCTCTCGGAGGTCTCCTG
This sequence comes from Solirubrobacterales bacterium, assembly GCA_035266685.1. Lineage (GTDB taxonomy): Bacteria > Actinomycetota > Thermoleophilia > Solirubrobacterales > 70-9 > VRUE01. The sequence goes on along the minus strand of DATFMX010000047.1, from coordinate 34,747 downwards.
GGCGAGCGCGGTCGAGGCCAGCCGCCTGGCGCTCAGCGCACCGCTTCGATCGCCCGTTCGATCCGCTTGAGCTTCGGGCCGTCCTGCAGGGTGCGGGTGCCGCGCGGGCCGTTGACGATCATTGCGATCCCGGTGCGGATGCCGAGGCTCGTCCCCAGCTCTTCGTCGGCTTCCAGCTTCTTCGTGATCGCGCCCCCGGAGCCGCCGTGTTCGTCGAGGTATTCCTGCCATTCGGGCACGTTTAGCTCGCCGATCGAGCCGGCGATCGAGGCCATGAACTCGTTGTCGACGCCGAAGCGCCGCGCCTCTTCCTGGTTGCGGAAGAAGAGGTAGGTGTACTGCCAGCCGTAGCCCTGCTGGGCCGCCGCTTCGGCGCCGAAGAAGCCGAGCTCGAGCGGGTTTTCGGCAACCGAGTAATGGCGCATCAGCAGCTTCGCCTCACCGGAGCGGGCAACCCCGTTGACCAGCGGCGGGATCGTTGCGAGGAAGTCTTCGCTGCAGTTGCCGCACTGCAGGTCGTTGAAGACCTGGATCGAGACCGGCGCGTCGGAGGACCCCAGCCGCTCTTCTTCCTGCGGCACGCCGCCGAAGATTTCCTGGGCGTTGGCGATGCCCTGCACGCGCACGACGTTGCTGTCCGGCTTGCGGGTCGAGATCTGGACCACTGCGTAGCCGAGGGCGAAGAGCCCCAGACCGAGCACGAGGATCACCCAGATGCGGCCACGGCGGGGAATCGGGGTCACAGCTGCTTCGGACACGCAGCCCATTATCACTAGACTGCGCCGCGTGGAGGAGCGGGGAACCCATTCGACCACGCTTGCCGACCTCTTGCCGCGCGCCGCGCGGATGTACGGGGACGCCCCGGCGGCGATGTTCAAGCAGGGCAACGAGTGGGTCAAGCGCAGCTTCGTCGAGGTCGAGGAGACGGTGCGCGGGCTCGCCCTCGGCCTGGTCGAGCTCGGCGTCGGCAAGGGCGACAAAGTCTCGATCCTCGCCAACACGCGGCCCGAGTGGACCTACTGCGACTTCGCCGCGCTCTCGATCGGCGCCACGGTCGTGCCGATCTACCAGACCAACTCGCCCGAGGAGTGCCAGTACGTGCTGGAGAACTCCGACGCCAAGGTCGTCGTGGTCGAGGACGACGAACAGCTCGAGAAGATCCGCGCCGTCCGCGACCGGCTGCCGCTGCTCGAGCATGTCGTGCGGATGACCGGCTCGAGCGAGGACGCGATCTCGCTCGACGACCTGGCCGCGCGCGGCGCCGGCCGCGACGCCGCCGAGTGGGAGCGGCTCTGGCAGGCGGTCACGCCGGAGGACATCTGCACCTTCATCTACACCTCGGGCACCACCGGGCCGCCGAAGGGCTGCGTGATCAGCCACGCCAACTACCGGGCGATGCTCGACATGGTCAACCAGAACAGCGTGATCGAGGGCGAAGACGTCACCTACCTCTACCTGCCGCTCGCCCACTCCTTCGCCCTGCTGATCCAGCTCGGCAGCTTCGACCTCGGCGCGACGATCGCCTACTGGGAGCGCGACCCGCTGAAGATCATGCCCAACCTGGCCGAGGTGAAGCCGACCTACTTCCCCTCGGTGCCGCGCATCTTCGAGAAGATCTACACCCTCGCGACCAGCGCGATGGAGAAAGAGGGCGGCCTGAAAAAGGCGGTCTTCGACTGGTCGATCCGGGTCGGCGGCAGGGTGCGCGAGCTGGAACGGGCCGGGCGCGAGCCGGGCTTCCTGCTGCGCAAGCAGTACGAGTTCGCCGACCAGAAGGTCCTGGCGAAAATCCGCGGCCTGTTCGGCGGCCAGCTGCGCCTCGCGGTCTCCGGCGCGGCGCCGATCAGCCCCGACATCCTGCGCTTCTTCGACGCCGCCGGGGTGCTCGTGCTCGAGGGCTGGGGGATGACCGAGACCTCGACCGCGGCGACGATCTCCACCCCCGAGGACTTCAAGATCGGGACGATCGGCAAACCCTTCCCCGGCTGCGAGGTGAGGATCGCCGAGGACAGCGAGATCCTGGTCAAGGGCCCCAACGTCTTCCAGGGCTACTACAAGAACGAGCAGGCGACCCGGGAGACGATCGTGGACGGCTGGCTGCACACCGGCGACCTCGGCTCGATCGACGACGACGGCTTCATCACGATCACCGGCCGCAAGAAGGACATCATCATCACCGCCGGCGGCAAGAACATCACCCCGGCCAACCTCGAGAGCGAGATCAAGCAGCACCCGCTGGTCTCGCAGTGCGTGGTGGTCGGCGACCGCAAGCCCTACCTGGTCGCCCTGGTCACCCTCGACCCCGAAGAAGCCGTCGCCTACGCCTCCGAGCACGGCCTGCCGCAGGACCCGGCGCAGCTAGCCGGCAACGGCGAGGTGCGGGCGGCGATCGAGGCCCACCTGGCGAAGGTGAACGAGAAATTCGCCCGGGTCGAGCAGGTGAAGAAGATCGCGATCCTCCCCGAGGACCTCTCGCAGGAGGGCGGCGAGCTGACGCCGACGCTGAAGGTCAAGCGCGCCGTCGTCGCCGACAAGCACCAGGGCGAGATCGAGCGGCTCTACGCGAGCTGAGCTTCTTCGTCGCGCTCGACCGCGCGGCGCACGCGCCGCTGCGAGATCTCCAGGCCGTGCCGCTCGGCGATCTCCTTGTAGCGGTCGTAGTCCTGGGCCAGCGTCGCGGTGACCGACTCGAAGCCGTGGCGGGCGATCTGCAGGCGCCGCGAGTAGTCCATGATCGGCGTGCCGAACATCAGCTCGTCGTTCGGCTCGGGCTCGATCAGGACGATGTCGACGCCCTGGTATTTCTCCTGCCAGTGCTCGACCGCCTGGTGCAGGCGGGCGTGGGCGATCAGGCGGAAGACCTGGTTGGCGATCGCCGGCAGGCCCATGTCGGCGACGCGGCGCACGCGGGTGCCGAAGACGGTGGGGATCGTCTGCTCGAAGTCGTTGACATAGGGGACGAGCGGGTTGACGACGAGGATGAACTTCGCCCCCTTTTCGACCGCGATGTCGACGTTGGTGGTCGAGCGGATGCCGCCGTCGACCAGCTGGCGGCCCTTCAGGTCGATCGGCTTGTAGACGACCGGCAGCGCGGTCGAGCAGGCGATCGCCTTGGAGATCGGCACATCGTCCCAGCCCGGCTCGCCGAAGACGAGGCGCTCGCAGGTGTCGAGGTCGGTGGCGGTCAGGTAGAGCTCTTTGTCGAGCAGGCGGAAGTCGTTCTCCCGGCCGGCGTCGGTCAGCGCCCCCTCGACGTATTCGGCGATCCCCTTGTTCGAGTAGAGGCCGGTGGGCAGCGCCTCGGCGAGGCCGACGCCGATGTCGATCGCCGAGAAGTCGCCCATCGCGACCAGGCGCCGCATCAGCTCCACCGTGCGCAACGGCAGCAGCGCCGCTTTCTGCAGGAAGCCGAGGTAGTTGAACCTGAGCGCCTTGCCGAGGTCTAGGTCCTCGAGATCGGACTGTTCGCGCTCGTTGATCACCTGCATCATTTCGTCGGGCGTGACCCCGTTGGCGAGCATCGTCGCGACGAAGGAGCCGGCGCTGGTGCCGACGTAGATGTCGAAGTTGTTGACCGTGCTGTTGACCGCGAGCAGGTCGAGCGCCCGCAGGGCGCCGATCTCGTAGACGCCGCCGGTGAAGCCGCCGCCGCCGAGCACCAGCGCGGTCTTCGACGGCCGCTTGCGGCTTTTGCCGCGAACCTTGCGGCGGGCGGGCGACTCGATGTCGACGACCTTGCCCATAAACACGGATTATCCCAGATGCACCGGCCGGGCCTGTTCCCCGCTACCTTTCCTAACTCTCGTGTTGGTATCTGGGATGAGACGAGCCGCGCTCTGCCTGCTGTTGCTCCTGCTTCTCCTGCCCGCCGCGGCGAGCGGGGCTGGGAAGGGCTGCCAGGACATGAAGCGACGCCTGGTTTATGGCGGTGGGTCCGCCAGCGGGCTGTTCGTGCTCGATGCCGATACCGGCAAGCCGGTCTGTGCGCGGGCGGCGAAGCGGCCACGGATCCTCGCCTCGAACACGAAGCTGTTCACGACCTCGACCGCGCTGACTCGCTTCGGACCCAGGTACCGCATCGTCACCAAGCTGCTCAGCGACGCCACGCCCGACCCGCGCGGCGTCCTGCGCGGCAGTCTCTGGCTGCAGGGGGCCGGCGACCCGACGCTCGGCGTGCCCTCCTTCTACGACCGCTACGGCGGCGGCCTCGGCACCAACCTGCTCGGGCTGAAGGGGCAGCTGCGGCGCGCCGGCGTGCGGCGCGTGACCGGGCGGCTCTACGGCGACGACAGCGTCTTCGACCGCCTGCGCGGCGTCGCCGACTCGGGCTACGCCACCAGCCCCTACATCGGCCCGCTCTCCGGCCTCTCCTTCGACTCCGGCTACCGCGGCTCGATCTCGCAGGGGTTCTCCTCCGATCCGGCGAAGCTCGCCGCGAGCAAGCTGGCGCGGGCGCTGCGCAGCGGCGGCGTCTCCGTCCGCACGCAGGTCGCCCACGGCGTCACGCCCCCCGGCGCCCAGGCGCTGGCGAGCGTGCGTTCCCCGACGATGTCGCAGATCGTCGCCGCGACCGACGTCTACTCGAACAACTTCTTCGCCGAGATGCTGGTCAAGCTGCTCGGCGCCCACTTCGGCGGCGCCGGCACGACCGCGGCCGGCGCCCAGGTGGTCGAGCGCTTCGCCCGCGCCCACGGCTCCGGCGTCCACGCGGTCGACGGCTCCGGCCTGACCCGCGGCAACCGCGCCTCGCCGTTCCAGGTCGCCCGCCTGCTGCAGGCGGTGCGCCGGTCGCGGGTCGGCGAGGAGCTGATCGGCGACCTCGCGCTCGCCGGCCACAGCGGCACGGTCGACGAACGCATGCGCGGCACCGCCGCCTACGGTCGCTGCCATGTCAAGACCGGCACCCTGACCGGCGTCAGCGCCCTCTCCGGCGTCTGCGAGAACCGCAGCGGCCACACGATGATCTTCTCGATCCTGATGAACAGCGTCAGCGACCTCACCCTCGCCCACTACGAGCAGGACAAGATCGCCGCCGCCGTCGCCTCCTACTGACCGCCCATCACACCCGCGGTAGAGGTTTGAGTCGCATGGCGGGCAATACCTCGACCGCCCCGCCGGGCACGGCACCTAGAATCGGCCCCATGCGTGTGCTGCTGACCAACGACGACGGGATCTCGGCCCCGGGGCTTCAGGCCGCGCGGCGGGCGCTGCGCGAGATCGAGGGGGTCGAGGTCGAGGTGATCGCGCCGGACTCGAACCGCAGCGCGACCGCGCGCAGCATCACCACGCGCTCGCCGCTGAGCGTCGAGGAGGTCGAGTTCGGCGACGGCGACCGGGGTTTCGCCACCGACGGCACGCCGGTCGACTGCGTGCGCTTCGCCGAGCTCGGGCTGGTCGGCGAGCGCCCGGACCTGATCGTCTCCGGGATCAACCACGGCGCGAACCTCGGCGACGACATCACCTACTCGGGCACGGTCGCCGCCGCCTTCGAGGGGATCGTGCTCGGCATCCCCGCCGTCGCGATCTCCCAGCAGTCCTCGGGCGGCGGCATGGGCTACGTCTCGGGCCGCTTCGACTTCTCCGTCGCCGCGGCCTTCCTCGCCCAGCTCGTCGCCGCGCTGAAGGACGAGCCGATGCCGCCGAAGACGCTGGTCAACGTCAACTGCCCCGCCGGCGAGCCCAGCGGGATCGAGGTGACCAGGCTCGGCAAACGCGTCTACAACGACGAGCTGAAGCTGGTCTCCGAGGACGAGGACGGCAAGCGCCACTACGAGATCTACGGCTGGCAGCCGGGCTTCGAGGAGCGCGAGGAGACCGACCTGATGGCGGTCTCCCAGGGCCGGATCGCGGTCACGCCGATCCACTTCGACCTCACCGACCACGGCGAGCTCGACCGCCTGCGCGCCTGGCCGCTGGAGCGGATGCTGGCGGCGGTCGCCCCCTCCTCGGTGTGAGCGCCGCGGCCGACGAGAAACGGGCGGCGGAGCTGCGGCGCGAGCTGGCGCGCCATAACCATCGGTACTACGTCCTCGACGACCCGCTGATCGGCGACGACGAGTACGACGCGCTGCTCGACGAGCTGCGCGACATCGAGGCCGAGCACCCGCAGCTGCGAACTCCCGACTCCCCCACCCAGCGCGTCGGCGCGCCGCCGCTCGACCGTTTCGAGCAGGTCGAGCACGCCGAGCAGATGCTCTCGCTGGCCAACGCGCGCAACGAGGAGGAGCTGCGCGCCTGGGAGACGCGGGTCCGCAATCACCTCAAGCGGCTCGACATCGACAGCGCCGAGTTCAGCTACACGACGGAGCCGAAGATCGACGGCCTGGCGATCGCCCTGACCTACGAGAACGGCGTGCTGACCCGCGGCGCGACCCGCGGCGACGGACGGATCGGCGAGGACGTGACCCGCAACCTGCGGACGATCGGCGCGATCCCGCTGAGCATCGAGGACGCGCCCGAGCTGGTCGAAGTGCGCGGCGAGGTCTACCTGCCGATCGCCGACTTCAAAGCCCTGAACGAGCGCCGCGCCGAGGCCGGCGAGCCGACCTTCGCCAACCCGCGCAACTCGGCCGCCGGCTCGATCCGCCAGCTCGACCCGGCGCTGGCCGCCGAACGGCCGCTCTCGATCTGGTGCTATGGGCTCGGCGCGATGCGCGGCCTCGACCCCGCCAGCCACCGCGAGGAGGTCGCGTGGCTGCGCGAGCGCGGCTTCAAGGTCAACCCCGACACCGGCCATCACGAGGAGATCGAGTCGGTGGTCGAGCGCTGCCGCTGGTGGGAGGAGCGCCGCGAGCAGCTCGACTACGAGATCGACGGCGTCGTCGTCAAGATCGACGAGCGGGCGCTGTGGCGGGAGCTCGGCGTCGTCGGGCGCGAGCCGCGCTGGGCGATCGCCTGGAAGTTCGCCCCGACGACGGCGACGACGAAGCTGCTCGACGTCGTCTGGAACGTCGGCCGCACCGGCCACCTCGTGCCCTTCGCGATGCTCGAGCCGGTCCACGTCGGCGGGGTCACCGTCTCCACCGCGACCCTGCACAACGAGGAGGACCTGGCGCGCAAGGATGTGCGCGCCGGCGACGAGGTGGTGGTGATGCGCGCCGGCGATGTGATCCCCCAGGTCGTCGCCCCGCTGATCCAGCGGCGCAAGAAGGGGGCGCGCAAACCGAAGCCGCCGAAGAAGTGCCCTGCCTGCGGGACGCCGACGGTCAAGCCCGAGGACGCCGTATTCACGATCTGCCCCAACCGCTCCGGCTGCCCCGGCCAGTCCTTTCAGCACGTGAAGCACTTCGTCAGCAGGGGGGCGATGGACATCGACGGGCTGGGCGAGAAGCAGGCGCTGCGCTTCCTCGAGCAGGGCCTGATCGCCGACGTCGCCGACATCTACGAGCTCGATGAGGAGCGGCTGGCGGAGCTGGAGGGCTTCGGCGACGTCTCCGCCCGCAACCTGGTCGCGGCGATCGACGGGTCGCGCGCGCGGCCGTTCAAACGGGTGCTCTACGCGCTCGGCCTGCCCGGCGTCGGCGCGGTCACCGCGGAGGCGCTGGCCGGCCACTTCGGCTCGATCGACGCCCTGCACGAGGCCGAGCCGGAGAGGATCGAGGAGGTCGAGGGCGTCGGGCCGATCATGGCGGTGCAGATCGCCGAGTCGCTGGCCGACGAGCCGACCTGGGAGTTGATCGAGAAGCTGAAAGGCAAGGGCCTGCGGCTGGAAGCCGATCAGAGCGAACGCCGCGCCGCGGGCGGCCCGCTGGAGGGCAGGACCCTGGTCCTCACCGGGACCCTGCCCGAGTTGACCCGCGAGGAGGCGGCGGCGCTGATCAGATCCGCGGGCGGCAAGGTCGTCAACTCGGTCTCGAAGAAGACCGACTACGTCGTCGCCGGCGACAACCCGGGCTCGAAGCTGGCGAAGGCGGAGCGGCTGGAGACCGAGATTCTCGATGAGACCGGGCTGCGGGCGCTGCTCGGGTGACCACGGTCCGGCTCGACATCGAATACCACGGCTCGGGCTTTCGCGGCTGGGCGGCGCAGCCGGGGCTGCGCACGGTGCAGGGGGAGCTCGAGGCGGCGCTGGCGGTCGTTCTGCGCGAGCCGGTGCAGGTGACCGTCGCCGGGCGGACCGACAGCGGCGTGCATGCGCTGGGCCAGGTCGCAAGCTTCGCCACGCAAGCCGAGGTAGGCGAGGACCTGGCGCGGCGGTTGAACGGCGTCGGCCCGGACGACATCGCGATCACCGCGGCAAACGCGGTCGATGACGGCTTCGACGCCCGCCGCAGCGCCAGGTCGCGCAGCTACCTCTACCGCATGCTGGCCCGCTCGGCGCCCAGCCCCTTCGAGCGGGACCGCGCCCTCTGGTGGCCGCACCGGATCGACCTCGAGGCTTTGCAGGCCTGCGCAGCGGCGCTCCCCGGCAGCCACGATTTCACCGCCTTCACGCCGACTCAGACCGACCATGTGCGCTTCGAACGCGACGTCCTCGCCGCCTCCTGGAAGCGCGAGGACGACATCCTCAGCTTCCGCATCACCGCCGACGCCTTCATGCGCAACATGGTCCGCGTCCTGGTCGGGACGATGCTCGAAGTAGGCAGCGACCGCCGAACCCTCTCCAGCTTCAAGCAGCTACTGACGGGCGCCCCCCGCACCGAGGCGGGCGACACGGCCGCACCCCACGGCCTGCACCTGGTGTCGGTCGCCTACTAGACGAGCTCGAGGTAGACCATCTCGGTGCTGTCCGAGCGGCGTGGGCCCAACTTGACGATCCGCGTGTAGCCGCCGGGGCGCTCGATGTAGCGCGGCGCGACCTCCTCGAACAGCTTGTGCACGATGAACTTGTCGTTGTGCAGGGTCGCCAGCGCCTGGCGGCGGGCGTGCAGATCGCCGCGCTTGGCGAGCGTGATCAGCTGCTCGACCTCGGGCTTGACCGCCTTGGCCTTGGCCTGGCTGGTCTTGATCCGCTCGTGCTCGATCAGCTGCTTGGAGAGGTTGGAGAGCAGCGACTCCCGGTGCGCCGCGTCGCGGCTGAGCAAGTTTCTCTTCCTGCGGTGGCGCATCGGGGGTCGGTCTCCGGTCGCTCCGGCCCTATTCCTGGTTCAGATCGAGGCCGCGGGCCTGCAGGGTTTCGATCACTTCGTCGATCGACTTCGAGCCGAAGTTGGGAATCGCGTTCAGCTCGGAGCGGGTCTTGCGCACCAGGTCGCCGACGGTCTGCACGCCGGCGCGCTTGAGGCAGTTGTAGGAGCGCACGCCCAGCTCGAGCTCCTCGATCAGGATCTCGTCGAGGCCGTTGCTGGCCGCGACGCCGCCGCCGTTTCCGGCGACCGCGGAGAGCCCGTCGCCGCCACCGAGCGGCCCCGCGGCCTCGCGGGCGGTCAGCTCCTCGACCCGATCGGCGTCGGTGAAGATCGCCAGGGTCTTGATCAGGATCTCGGAGGCCTCGCGCAGCGCCGCCGCGGGCTCGATCGAGCCGTCGGTCTCCAGGTCGAGCTCCAGTTTGTCGAAGTCGGTGCGCTGGCCGACGCGGGCGGTCGCGACCGCATAGGAGGCGCGGCGGATCGGCGAGAAGATCGAGTCGATCGGGATCACGCCGATCGGCTGCTCGTCGGACTTGTTCTCCTCGGCCGGCGAGTAGCCACGACCGCGGCCGATCGTCAGGTAGACCTCGAGCTTGGTTTTTTTCTCCAGCGTCGCGATCGGCGCCTCGGGGTTGAGGATCTCGACGCCCGAGGGCAGGTCGATGTCCTTGGCCTTGACCTCGCCCGGGCCGGTCGCCACCAGCGGCGCCTCGACCTCGTCGGCATCGGTGTGCATGCGGACGACGAGGTCCTTCAGGTTGAGGACGATGTCGGTGACGTCCTCTTTGACGCCCGGCACGCTGGAGAACTCGTGGGCGACGCCCTCGATCCGGACGCTGGTGACGGCGGCGCCGCCCAGCGAGGAGAGCAGCACGCGGCGGAGGCCGTTGCCGAAGGTGTAGCCGAAGCCCTTGTCGAGCGGCTCGATAGTGAACGCGCCGTGACGGTCGTCAGCTTTCTCTGCGGTGATACGAGGGACCTGAAAGTCAGTGGTCATGAGTTCCTTGCGTATGGGTGTTTCAGAAATCGGGTCCGGACTACTTGGAGTACAGCTCGACGATCAGCTGCTCCTGCACCGGCGCCGAGATCTCCGCGCGCTCTGGGTAGCGCAGGACCTTGGCGGTCAGCGAGTCGTGGTCGGCCTGCAACCAGGCCGGCACGGTCGAGACGAGCTCGGTCGCTTTGCGAATCGTTTCCGTGGCCGCCGAGCCGGACTTGATCGAGATCACATCCTCGGGGCGCACCTGGTACGACGGGACGTCGACGCGACGGCCGTTGACCTGCCAGTGCCCGTGACGGACGAGCTGGCGGGCCTGGCGGCGCGAGGCGGCGAAGCCGAGCCGCACCAAGACATTGTCGAGGCGGGACTCGAGCAGCCGCAGAAGGTTCTCACCGGTGACGCCGTCCTGGCGCGAGGCCTTGTCGTAGTAGGCGCGGAACTGGCTCTCCAGCACCTGGTAGTAGCGGCGCGTCTTCTGCTTCTCGCGCAGCTGCACCCGGTACTCGGACTGGCGCATCCGGCCGCGGCCGTGCTCGCCGGGCGGGTAGGAGCGGCGCTCGACGCCGCACTTGTCGGTGAAGCAGCGCTCGCCCTTGAGGAAGAGCTTCTGCCCCTCGCGACGGCACTGCTTGCACTGGGCGCCGGTATCGCGGGCCACTAGACGCGCCTCCGCTTCTTCGGCCGGCAGCCGTTGTGGGCCTGCGGCGAGACGTCCTTGACCGTGGTCACATCGAGCCCGGCGGCCTGCAGCGAGCGGATCGCGGTCTCGCGACCCGAGCCGGCGCCCTTGGCGAAGACCTCGACCTTTTCCAGGCCGTGCTCCATCCCTTTCTTGGCCGCCGCGTCGGCGGTCACCTGGGCGGCGAAGGGAGTCGACTTGCGCGAGCCTTTGAAGCCGGCCGAGCCGGCCGACTCCCAGGCGATCACGTTGCCCTGGGTGTCGGTCAGGGTGACGATCGTGTTGTTGAAGGAAGTCTTGATGTGGGCCTGGCCGTAGGCGATGTTCTTTTTCACCCGGCGACGGGTGCGTCCTTTGGCGGGTTTTTTCGCGGCTGCCATGCGTCTCCTACCTCGGACCCGGGGCCTTGCGCCTGCCGGCGACGCTCATCCGGCGCGGGCCCTTGCGGCCACGCGCGTTGGTCTTCGTCCGCTGGCCCCGCACCGGCAGGCCGCGCCGGTGGCGCAGGCCGCGGTAGGAGCCGATCTCCATCAGCCGTTTGACGTCCTGGGAGCGCTCGCGCCGCAGGTCGCCCTCGACCTCGCGCTGCTCGACCGCCTCGCGCAGCCGGATGACCTCGTCCTCGGTCAGGTCCTTGACCTTGGTGTTCGGGTCGACCTTCGCCTCGACGAGGATCGCCTGCGCGGTGGACCGACCGATGCCGAAGAGGTAGGTCAGGCCGATTTCGGTCCGCTTGTCGACCGGGATGTTGACCCCCGAGATGCGCGCCATCTAACCCTGCCTCTGCTTGTGACGCGGGTTCTGGCAGATGACTAGGACCGCCCCGTTGCGGCGGATCACCTTGCACTTTTCGCACATCGGCTTTACGGAAGCTCGGACCTTCATCGCTCCGGTATTCGTCTCGACTACAGGACTCCCGCACCGTCCCATGAATCGGACAGGCAGGCACAAACGGCCCTCAGGGCCGACCGGGAAAGATAGCAGGGGACGCGTTGCGGGACCCCTGCGGTGGGGAGGTCGGTGGGGTCCTTGGGGGAATTGACCACCGCGCTGCGCGCGGTGGAACTTGGAGCGCGGCTGCGCCGCGCGATTGACAGATTGCATTTCGCCGCTTCGCGACATTCCCCCAAGGACCCCACCGACCTCCCATACGGCGCCCCGAAGCGCCTTGTGGGAGCTGGAAGGAGCTGACGTCAATCGACGATGCGCTCGCCCAGCTCGAGCCGGACCGGCCGGTCCGGGGCCGCAAGCGTCGCGCGGGAGATCGCGATCAACGCTTCGGCATCCAGCTCATAGCGCTCCGCTGCCGCCCGAAGGGGCTTCTCGAAATCATGCTTTCGAGTGCCGATCACGTCCAACATCAGCGGACGACCCTCATGGACGCTCACGATCACCGCGCCGTTTTCCACATCCCCGCCATAGGCGGGTCGCCGGAACTCGGCAAGCTCGATCTGGATCGTGTCGCCTCGGCTGTCGTAATCGGCGTTCATCGTGTCGGCATATTGTAGACAATGGACTTCGACTACGCAGGGGACAGGCCGGAGCGCCCCGGTCTGTCCCTCCGGGCGCTATTCGTCCTCGTGCCAGGGAGTCAAGATCCGCGGGCCGTCTGCTGTGACGGCGATCGTGAACTCGAAGTGGGCTGCCAGGGAGCCGTCTTCGGAGTAGACGGCCCAGCCGTCGTCGCCCATCTTGACCAGCGGGCCGCCGGCGTTGACCATCGGCTCGATCGCCAGCACCGTGCCCTCCTCGAGCGCCGGGCCCTTGCCCGGCTCGCCGAAGTTCGGCACCTGCGGGTCCTCGTGCATGTCGCGGCCGATCCCGTGGCCGACCAGAGTGCGGATGATCGAGAGGCCCTCGATCTCGACCGCCTTCTGGATCGCCGCCGAGACGTCGCCGAGATGGTTGCCCGGCCGCATCTCCTCAGCCCCGGCGAAGAGCGCCGCCTTGGTCACATCGAGCAGGTTGCGCGCCTCGGGCGAGATCGAGCCGATCGGCACGGTGATCGCGGCGTCGGCGACCCAGCCGTCCTTGACCACGCCGACGTCGATCGAGAGCACATCGCCGCGCTTCAGCTCGTACGGGCTGGGGATGCCATGCACGACCATCGAGTTGGGTGAGGCGCAGATCGAGCCGGGAAAGCCGCGGTAGCCCTTGAAGGCCGGCTCCGCCCCCTGCGAGCGGATGAACTTCTCCGCCGCGGCGTCGAGCTCCTTCGTCGTCGCCCCGGGGCGCGCCTTCGCGGCCAGCATGCGCAGGCAGCGGACGAGGATCCGGCCGGAGGCCGCCATCTTGTCGACCTGCTCGGGAGTCTTGCGGATGATCATCCGGTACACGCTAGCCGCCCAGCCGAAGCGGCCTAGACCGTCTCGTCGGCTTCCAGTTTGAGCGTCGACAGCGTGCGGCGCAGCTCATCGGCTACGGCGTCCGGCGCGGCGGCGCCGTCGATTCGCCGCAGGAGGCTCTGGTGGTCGTAGAACTCGATCAGCGGCTCGGTCTTCTCGTGATAGGTCGAGAGCCGGTGGGCGATCACCTCGGGCTTGTCATCGTCGCGGACGATCAGCTCGCTGTCGTCGACGTCGCAGACGCCGTCCTGCTCGGGCGGGTTGAACTCGACGTGGAAGACATGGCCGTTCTCGACGCAGGTGCGACGCCCGCCGAGCCGCCGCATCACCTCGTCGTCGCTCGCGTCGATCAGCAGCACCGCGGTCAGGCCGCGGCCGAGCTCGACCAGCTTCGCCGCCAGCGCCTCGGCCTGCGGAACGGTGCGCGGGAAGCCGTCGAGGATGAAGCCGTCGGCCGCCTCGGCGGAATCGATCCGCTCGGCGATCGCGCCGACGATCACCTTGTCGGGCACGAGGTCGCCGCGGTCCATGAACTCCTTAGCCGCCCTGCCCAGCTCAGTTTCGTCGCGCACGGCGGCTCTCAAGATGTCCCCCGTGGCCCAATAGGGCAATTGAAGGTCTTCTTGAAGCCTCTCTCCCTGCGTTCCCTTGCCCGATCCGGGCGGCCCTAGCAATACGAGATTCAACTGAGTCATAAGAAAATTGAAATAGGAATGAGAGTCCGAAAATCAAGCAGATTGGGGGATGCAGGGAGGTTGAGGAGGGGAGCGCACTTCAGTGCGTGACCCGACGAAACCGACCGAAGACCCCGAGATGCGCAGATTTGCAGGGCTCTCAACCTATTTCAAGAAGCCCTCGTAGTTGCGCATCATGAGCTGAGCCTCCAACTGCTTGACCGTATCTAGAGCCACGCCGATCACGATCAGGATCGAGGTGCCGCCAAAGAAGAAGTTGGCCGACGTCTGGCTGATCAGGATCGTCGGCAGCGCCGCCACCGCGCCGAGGTAGAGGGCGCCGGGGAAGGTGAGGCGGGAGAGGATGCGATCGAGGTATTCCGCCGTCGGCCTGCCCGGGCGCACGCCCGGGATGAAGCCGCCGTATTTCTTCAGGTTGTCGGCCTGGTCCACCGGGTTGAAGGTGACCGCCGTGTAGAAGTAGGTGAAGACGATGATGAAGAAGACCTCGCCGACCACGTAGGCCCAGCCGTTGGGGCTGAAGAAGGCGGCGAAGTCGAGCGCCGCGGGGGTGTTCAGCAGCTGCCCGATCGTCGGCGGGAAGGCCATGATCGAGGCGGCGAAGATGACCGGGATGACGCCCGCCATGTTGACCCGCAGCGGCAGGTAGGTCGAGCCGCCGGAGGTCATTTTGCGGCCGACCATCCGTTTCGCGTACTGGACCGGGATGCGCCGCTGGCCCTCCTGGACGAAGACGATCGCGACGATCACCGCCAGCGCGATGAAGGGCATCATCACGACGAAGACCTGGTCGGGGTTGGTCCACCAGGCCTGGATCCCGCCCGGCAGCCCGGAGACGATCGAGGCGAAGATCATCAGCGAGATCCCGTTGCCGATGCCGCGCTGGGTGATCAGCTCGCCGAGCCACATCAGCAGCGTGCAGCCCGCCGTCAGGCAGACGACGATCAGGAGGATTTTCGCCCCGCCCAGCGAGCCGAGGAAGTTGTTGCCGTTTTCGCTGCCGAAGGATTTGAACAGGAAGACGTAGCCGAACGACTGGGCGAAGGCCAGGCCGACGGTCAGGTAGCGCGTGTACTGGGTGATCTTCTGCTGCCCGACCTCGCCCTCTTTCTGCAGTTTCTCCAGCGACGGCACGACGACCGTCAGCAGCTGCAGGATGATCGAGGCCGTGATGTAGGGCATGATCCCCAGCGCGAACAGCGAGAGTCGCGAAAGGCCGCCGCCCGAGAACAGGTTGAGGAAGCCGAGGATGTTGCTGCCGGCGAAGTTTTCCGAAAGTTCCTTGACCGCGTTGACGTCGACCCCGGGGGCCGGGATGTAGGCGCCGAGCCGGTATAGCAAGAGCATCGCCGCGGTGAACGCGAGCTTCTTGCGAATCTCCGCGACGGCGAAAGCGTTCGCAATAGTCCTGAGCATTACGGCTCCAGAGTGTGACAGGAACCGCCGGCCGCCTCGATCTTCTCCCTGGCGGCCGCGCTGAAGGCGTGCGCGTGGACGTCGAGTTTCTTCGAGATCTCGCCGCGGGCGAGGATCTTGACCGGGTCCGAGCGCTTCGCCAGCCCCTTCTCCTTCAGCGCCGCGGGGTTGACCTCGGCGCCCGCGTCGAAGCGCTCCTCCAAGTCGGCGACGTTGACCGGCTGGGTCGAGGTGCGGAAGTTCTCGAACGGCATCGACTGCTTTTTGTGCGGCCCGCGGAGCTTTCGCATCCGCATGTGAATCGGGTTCTGCCCACCCTCGCGGGCGGCGTTCTGCTTCGAGCCGGAGCGCGAGCCGTAGCCCTTCTGCCCGCGGCCGGAGGTCTTCCCCAGGCCCGACCCCTCGCCGCGCCCCAACCGCTTGCGCGGCCGTCGCGACCCGGGCTTCGGCTTCAGGTTGTGCAGCCCGATCTCCTCCGAGCGAGGCGTGCCTTTGGAAGCTTTCTCAGCCACCGCTTACCTCCACGAGGTGAGAGACAACCGTCAGCTGCCCCTGCAACTGCGGCGAGTCCTTCTTCTCGCTGGCGCTGCCGATCTTCCCCAGCCCAAGCGCGTAGAGCGTCGCTTTCTGGCTGGGATTGGACCCGTTCAAGGACTTGACCTGCTTGATCTTGACCGAGCTCACGAGCCCTCACCCTCAGCTTTGGACGCCTCCTCGGCCGGGGCGCTCGCCTCAGCCGCCGGAGCCTGCGCCGAATCAGCCTCAGACGCACCTCCCGCGGGTGGCGTCGTAGGGGGGACCGCCTCTGAGGACGCTTTAGCGACCGCAGGAGGCGGTGAGTCCCCTGCGGCGACAGGACCCGCGGGCTGAGAGGCCTCGTCCTGCGCCAGTTCAGCCGTCGCCCCGTTCGACTTCTGCACCCCAAGCACCTGAGCCACGGTCAACCCACGCAGCTCAGCAACCTCCTCGGGCCTGCGCAACCGGACCAAACCGTCCATCGTCGCCTTGACGAGGTTGATCGGGTTCTGCGTCCCGATGCTCTTGGTCAGAACGTCGCGCACCCCGCCGAGCTCGAGCACCGCCCGCACCCCGCCGCCGGCGATCACGCCGGTACCGGGGCTGGCCGGCCGCAGCACGACATGGCCGGCGCCGTAGCGCCCGACGATCTTGTGGGTCAGGGTCTGGCCGTATTTGGGCACCCGGATCAGCGTCTTGCGCGCGTTCTCGACCGCCTTCTGGATCGCCAGCGGCACCTCGCGCGCCTTGCCGTAGCCGATCCCGACGACGCCCTCTTCGTCGCCGACGGCGACCAGCGCGGTGAAGGAGAAGCGACGGCCGCCCTTGACCACCTTGGCGACGCGGTTGATCTCGATCACCCGCTCCTGAAGATCCAGCCCCCTTGGGGAGACGGTCTCCACGTTGGTCATGTCCATGCCCTTCATCGGACCGGACACCGTAGCTGAATGGAGGACACGCGGTGCGCCATCAGAACTTCAGCCCCTTCTCCCTGGCGCCTTCGGCGAGAGCCTTGACGCGGCCGTGGAACTTGTAGCCGCCGCGGTCGAAGACGCAGGACTCGATGCCCGCTTTCTTCGCCCGCTCGGCGAGCAGCTCCCCCGCCCGCTTGGCCTGCCCTTCGGCGGAGAGCTTGCGCAGCTCCGGCTCGGTCCAGTTGACCGCGGCGAGAGTGTGGCCGGAGGCGTCGTCGACCAGCTGGGCGAAGACGCCGCGGTTGGAGCGGTAGACGGAGAGCCGCGGGCGCTCGGCGCTGCCGACGATGCGGGCGCGCACCCGGCGGCGGCGGCGCAGGCGCTGCTGGCGCTTGGTCATCAGGGTCATCGCTAGGCCCTCTTCCCGACCTTGCGCGCGACATGCTCGTCGCGGTAGCGGATCCCCTTGCCCTTGTAGGGCTCGGGCGGGCGGCGCTTGCGGATGTCGGCCGCGACCTGGCCGACAAGCTGCTTGTCGATCCCGCGGACGATGACCTCGGTCGGCTGCGGGACCTCGAACTCGATCCCCTCGGGCGGCTCGACCGAGACCGGATGCGAGTAGCCGAGCGCCAGCTCGAGGCTCCTGCCTTTGAGCGCCGCGCGGTAGCCGACGCCCTGGATCTCCAGCCGCTTCTCGAAGCCGTCGACCACGCCCTCGACCATGTTCGCGATCAGGCTGCGGGTGAGCCCGTGCAGGGCCCGGTGCTCGCCGCGATCGGTCGGACGGCTGACGGTGACCGTGCCGTTCTCCTGCTCGACCTTCATGTCGGTGTCGAGCGCCTGCTGCAGCTCGCCCTTCGGGCCCTTGACGGCGACCCGCCCAGGGGCGACATCGACCGTCACGGCCTCGGGCACTGCGATCGGTTTTCTGCCGATGCGACTCACGCTCTCACCATACGTAGGCGACTACCTCGCCGCCGACGCCTCTCTGCTTCGCCTCGTGGCCGGTCATCACGCCGACCGAGGTGCTGATGATCGCGGTCCCGGTGCCGCCGTCGACCCGCGGCACTTCGGTGTGGTCGACGTAGCGCCGCCGCCCCGGCCGCGAGATCCGCTCCAGGCCGGCGATCACCGGCAGGCGGTCCTCCGTGTACTTGAGCCGGATGTCGATCGCCTCGCCGACCGCGGCCGGCTTGCGCGCGAAGTCGACGATGTAGCCCTGCTCCTTGAGGATCCGGGTCATCTCCTCCTTCAGCCGCGAGGCGGGGATCTGCACATCGTCGTGGCCGGAGCCGAGCGCGTTGCGGATCCGGGTCAGGTAATCGGATATCGGGTCGTTCAGCATGTCCTTGGTCCTGTCTCGGCTACCAGCTCGACTTGGTCATTCCGGGGATGTACCCCTCGTGGGCGGCCTCCCGCAGGCAGATCCGGCAGAGGCCGAACTTGCGGAAGTAGCCCCGCGGGCGCCCGCAGCGCCGGCAGCGGTGGTACTCGCGCGACTTGAACTTGGCCTTGCGGCCCTGCTTCACCTTCATCGAAGTCTTAGCCATTCTCAGAATCCTCCTCGCCGGCAGAGCTGTCGGCTTGCTCGCTCTCGCCCTCCTCGGCGCCGCCCTCGGGCTCCTCGGCCTCGGGCTCCGGCGTCGCGTAGGCGTCGGGGTTCTCCTCTTTCAGCTGTTCCAGCGCGGCCTGCTCGGCCTCGGCCCGCTGGCGGGCCTCCTCCTTGCGCTGCTCCTCCTCGGCTTCGGCCTGCGCCTCGGCTTCCGCTTCGCCGGCGGCGCCGGGACGGCCCTCTTTGGCGAACGGCATGCCCAGCCCGAGCAGCAGCTCGAAGGCCTCGGCGTCGCTCTGGGCGGAGGTCGCGATCGTCACATCGAGCCCGCGCACCTCGTCGATCGAGTCGTAGTCGATCTCCGGGAAGATCAGTTGCTCCTTGACGCCCATCGAGTAGTTGCCGCGGCCGTCGAAGGAGCGCGGGTTGAGCCCGCGGAAGTCGCGGATCCGCGGCACGGCGATCGAGGTCAGGCGGTCGAGGAACTCCCACATGCGCGCCCGGCGCAGGGTCACCGAGAGGCCGACGGGCATGCCCTCGCGCACCTTGAAGGAAGCGATCGACTTGCGCGCCCGGCGCACGTTGGGCTGCTGGCCGGCGATCGTCGCCAGCTGCTCCTGCGCGGCTTCGAGCATCTTCGCGTTCTGCTTCGCCTCGCCGAGGCCCATGTTGAGCACGATCTTCTGCAGGCGCGGGACCTGCATCGCGCTCGTGTAGCCGAACTTCCGCGTCAGCGCCGGCACGACATCCTGCTCGTAGCGCTCGCGCAGGCGCGGCGGCGGCGCGGCCTGGGACTGGGGCGTGGTCGCTGCCTCCATCAGATGCTCACCCCGCTTCGCTTCGCGTAGCGCTCGCGCTTGCCGCCTTCGTCGCGGCGCACGCCGATCCGCGTCGGCTTGTTGTCTTTGGGGTCGAGCAGCATCACGTTGGAGACATGGATCGGCCCCTCCTTCTCGACGATGCCGCCCATCTGCTGGCCCGCTTTCTGCACATCCTGCACCGGCCGCGGTTTTTCGTGCCGCTTGATCATGTTGAGCCCCTCGACGTAGACGAAGCTGCGTTTCGGGTCGGTGCGGATGACCCGGCCGGTCTTGCCCGAGTCCTTGCCGCCGATCAGCTTGACCGTGTCGTCGGTGCGGATCTTCATCGCCTTGCCCATCGCTACAGCACCTCCGGCGCCAGCGAGACGATTTTCATGAAGTTGCGCTCGCGCAGCTCGCGGGCCACCGGCCCGAAGATGCGGGTGCCGCGCGGGTTGTTCGAGGCCGGGTCGATCAGCACGGCGGCGTTTTCGTCGAAGGAGATGTAGGTGCCGTCGGAGCGGCCGAGCTGCTTCTTTGTTCGCACGACCACCGCCTGCACGACCTCGCCCTTGCGCACGCCGCCCTGCGGGCTGGCCTGTTTGACCGTAGCCGTGATCACATCGCCGACGCCGGCGTAGCGGCGATGCGAGCCGCCTTTCACGCGGATGCAGAGGATCTCCCGGGCGCCCGAGTTGTCCGCGACTTTGAGTCTCGACTCCTGCTGGATCATCGCCCTCGCCTACTTCGCCTTCTCCAGGACCTCGACCAGGCGCCAGCGCTTCGTCTTCGACATCGGCCGCGTCTCGACCACCCGCACGGTGTCGCCCTCGCCCGCCTCGTTGCGCTCGTCGTGCGCGTGCAGCGTCCGCGAGCGGCGGATCACCTTCTCGTAGGTCGGGTGGCGCCGCACGATGTCGACCCGCACGGTGATCGATTTCTGCCCCTTGTCGGAGACGACGATCCCCTGCCGCACTTTGGCCGCGTTGGAGTCCTTCTCGGCGACCGGAGTCCCGGTTCCCTGCGTCCGCTCCTTCTTGGTCTCGGCCCGTTCCTTGCGCCGTTCCGCGGCCTTCCGCTTGCGCACCGCCTCACGCTCAGCCTTCCGCTCCTCGACAGAGCGCTGCGGCTTCGCCTCATGCGGACGGCGCGAACGCTGCAGCCTGCGCCGCTCCTTCCAGGGAAGGTCATCCTCTGGATTGGGCTCAGACTCCTCTGACGCGGGGGCCTCTGCCTCAGGAGCAGGGGTCTCCTCGACCGTCTCCTCCTGGGGGGTCTCCTCGGTCGTCTCGTCTTTTTTCGTCTCGTCCTCAGCCATCATTTCCTCAGCTCTCGCTCGACGTCGATCCCCCGCTCCTTCGCCACGGTCAGCAGCCGCGCCACATCGCGCTTGGCCTGCCCGAGCCGCGCCGTGTTCTCCAGCTCGCCGGTCGCGTGCCGGAAGCGCAGGTTGAACGACTCCTTCTTGGCGTCGATCAATTTCGCCACCAGCTCGTCGTCTTTCAGGTTGTGCGTCTCGGCGGCCTTCATCAGCTCTCGGCCCCCTCGCGGTGGACGAACTTGGTCCGCACCGGAAGCTTGTGGCCGGCGAGGCGCAGCGCCTCGCGCGCCAGCTCCTCGGGCACGCCGGCGAGCTCGAACATCACCTTGCCGGGCTTGACCACGGCGACCCAGCCCTCCGGGTTGCCCTTGCCCGAGCCCATCCGCGTCTCGGCGGGCTTCTTCGTGTAGGGCTTGTCGGGGAAGATGTTGATCCAGACCTTGCCGCCGCGTTTGATCTTGCGCGTCATCGCCACGCGAGCGGCCTCGATCTGGCGGTTGGTGATCCAACCACGGTCGATCGCCTTCAGCCCGTACTCGCCGAAGGCGACATGGCTGCTGCCCTTGGTGTAGCCGCGCATCCGGCCGCGCATCTGTTTGCGGTGCTTGACCCGCTTCGGCATCAGCATCGCTAGCGACCCCCTCGATCCCTGCCGCCGCCGCCTCGATCGCCGGGCCGGTTGCCGCGACCGCGGCCTCCGCCGCCGCCGCCGCCCTGCGGATCGCCGTCGGGCGAGACCTGGTCGGAGCGAAAGCCCTCGGGCATCACCTCGCCCTTGTTGATCCAGCATTTGACGCCGATCCGCCCGGCGGTCGTGCGCGCCTCGTAGAAGCCGTAGTCGATGTTGGCGCGCAGCGTGTGCAGCGGCACGCGGCCGTCGGAGTAGCTTTCGGTCCGCGCCATCTCCGAGCCGCCGAGCCGGCCGGACACCTGCAGCTTCACGCCCTTGGCGCCGGAGCGCATCGCCGAGGTGAGGGCGCGTTTCATCGCCCGCCGGAAGGCGACCCGGTTCTGCAGCTGCTCGGCGATCGACTGGGCGACCAGTTTGGCGTCGAGCTCGGGGCGCTTCACCTCGCGGATGTTGACTTTCACCGGGCTGCCGGTGAGCTTGTGCAGCTCCTTGCGCAGGGCGTCGACTTCGCTGCCCGATTTGCCGATCACGATGCCGGGACGGGCCGTGTGGATGTCGACCGAGACCTCGCCGCGGCGCTCGATCGTGATGTCGGAGAGGCCGGCGTGGGCGAGTTTGCCTTCGATGTGGCTGCGGATCGCCAGGTCCTCCTCGAGCAGGTCGGCGAAACCCTTCTCGTCGAACCAGTTCGATTTCCAGTCCTGGATGTAGCCGACGCGGAAGCCGGTGGGGTGGATCTTCTGTCCCATTACAGGTCCCCTTCCGGGCTCAAGGCCACGGCGATGTGGCTGGTTCGCTTGTTGATCGGGGTCGCCCGGCCGAGCGCCCGCGGCCGGAAGCGGCGCAGCGTCGGCCCTTCGTCGACGGTGATCTCGGCGACGCGCATCTCGTCGGCGACGAGGTCGTGGTTGTTCTCCGCGTTGGCGGCGGCCGAGTCGATCAGCTTGCCGATGTCGCGCGCGGCGCCGCGCGGCGAGAACTGCAGCAGGGCGCGCGCCCTGTCGATCTGCAGGCCGCGCACCTGGTCGGCGACGAGGCGGGCCTTGCGCGGCGCGATCCGCACGTAGCGCGAGCTGGCGCGGACGACGAGCGGCGCGGGCTTGGCCTTCGGCTTCGGCGCCTCTTTTTTGGCAGCGGGTTTTTTCGCGCCCTCTTTTTTCGAAATCTCTTTCTTCCCGGCGGCTTTTTTCGGGCTCGATTTTTTCGCCGCGGTTTTTTTCGCAGCTTTCTCGCCGTCGGCTTTTTTCGCCGCCGGTTTTTTCCCTTTCGGGGTGCTTTTCTTGTCTTGTTTGTCGTCGGCCATCGCTACTCGCCCTTGCCGGTGCCGGAGTGGGCGCGGAAGGTCCGCGTCGGCGCGAACTCGCCGAGCTTGTGCCCGACCATCGACTCCGAGATGAAGACCGGCACGTGCTTCTTGCCGTCGTGGACGGCGATCGTGTGGCCGACCATCTCGGGGAAGATCGTCGAGGTCCGCGACCAGGTTTTGACCATCTGCTTCTGGCCGGAGTCGTTCATCGCCGAGATCCGCTTCATCAGCGCCGCTTCCACCCACGGCCCCTTTTTCGTCGAGCGTCCCATCGCTTACCTCTTCTTCTTTCCGCGCCGGCGACCGCGCACGATGTAGCGGTCGGACTGCTTGCCCTTCTTGCGGGTGCGGTAGCCGAGCGTCGGCTTGCCCCACGGCGTCACCGGGTGGCCGCCGGGCGTGTGGTGGGCCTCGCCGCCGCCGTGCGGGTGGTCGACCGGGTTCATCGCCACGCCGCGGGTCTGTGGCCGCTTGCCCTTGTGCCGGTTGCGCCCGGCCTTGCCGACCTTGACGTTCTGGTGCTCGGCGTTGGAGAGCTGGCCGACGGTGGCGCGGCATTCGGCGCGCACCATGCGCATCTCCGAGGACGGCAGGCGCAGGGTGACCATCTCCCCCTCCTTGGCGACGAGCTGGATCGCGGCGCCCGCGGCACGGCCCATCTTTCCGCCCTGGCCGGCGGTCAGCTCGACGTTGTGGACGATCGTGCCGGTCGGCATCTCGCCCAGCGCCATCGTGTGGCCCGGTTTGACGTCGGCGCCCTCGCCCGACTGCACCGTGTCGCCCTGCTCCAGGTTCGCCGGGGCGAGGATGTAGCTCTTCTCGCCGTCGGCGTAGTGGATCAGCGCGATGTAGCAGCTGCGGTTGGGGTCGTACTCGATGCTGGCGACCTTCGCCGGCACGCCGTCCTTGCGCCGCTTGAAGTCGATCTTGCGGTAGCGCCGCTTGGCGCCGCCGCCGCGGTGGCGCGCGGTGACGCGGCCGTTGGCGTTGCGCCCGCCGCTCTTGCGCAGGCCCTCGGTCAGCTTGCGCTCCGGCTCGCTCGCGGTCAGCTGCTCGCGCAGCGGGTAGGTCGCGAAGCGGCGCCCGGGACTCGTCGGTTTGGTTTTGCGATTCGGCATCTCTCTCTTCCCTAGGCGGTCTCGGCGCCTTCGAACAGCTCGATCCGTTCGCCCGGCATCAGCTGGACGATCGCCTTCTTCCAGGCGCGCGTGCGCCCTTTGCCGAGGCCGCGCCGCTTCGGCTTCGCCCGCACCTTCGAGGTCCGCACCTCGGCGACGGCGACGCTGAAGACCTCTTCGACCGCGCGCGCGATCTGCGTCTTGTGGGCGCGGTCGTCGACGCGGAACGTGTACTTGCCTTCGGCGATCAGCGCGTAGCTCTTCTCCGAGACGACCGGACGGATGAGGACGTTGCGCGCGTCCATCAGGACAGCCTCCCCTTCAGCGTCTCGAGCGCCTTCTCGGAGAGGACGAGCGAGGCGGCGCCGATCACATCGGCGACGCCGGCCGCGCCGACCTCGACCACGCTCACCCGGGCGATGTTGCGGAAGCTCTTCAGCGCGCCGGTCTCCTCGCCGTCGATGACGACCAGGGTCGGCAGCTTGGCGCCCCATTTCTCGAGCGCCGCGGCGGCGGCCTTGGTCGAGGGCGTCTCGAAGGCGGCGGCGTCGAGCACCGCGACGCTGTCGCGCTCGGCGTGGACCGAGAGCGCGGCGCGCATCGCCTTGCGGCGCGCCTTGCGGTTGACCTTGACCGTGTAGTGGCGGGGCTTGGGCCCGAAGGCGACGCCGCCGCCGAAGCGGTTGGGCACGCCGAGCGTGCCGGCGCGGGCGCGACCGGTGCCCTTCTGCCGCCAGGCCTTGGCGGTCGTGAACGCGACCTCGCCGCGGGTCAGCGTCGAGGCGGTGCCGCGGCGCCGCGAGGCGAGGTCGGCGCGCGCCGTCTCGTGGACCAGCGAGTGGTGGAAGGGCTCGGCGAAGAGCTCCTTCGGCAGGTCGGCTTTCGTCGTCTTTCCCAGCACGGCGGCTTTAGCCATCGGTCCTCACCTCGATCAGCGAGTTGCGCGAGCCGGGGACGGAGCCCTTGAGCAGCAGCAGGTTGCGCTCGGCGTCGACCTCGGCGACTTCGAGGCCGCGCTGGGTCGTGCGCTTGTTGCCCATCTGGCCGGGCATCCGCTGGCCTTTGAAGACGCGGCCGGGGAAGGTGCTGGCGCCGATCGCGCCCGGCGCGCGGACGTTGTGCGAGCCGTGGCTGACCGGGCCGCGAGCGAAGTTGTGGCGCTTGATCCCGCCCTGGAAGCCCTTGCCGATCGAGGTGCCGGCGACTTTCACCTTCTGGCCGGCCTCGAAGGAGGCGACGGTGACGTCGTCGCCGACCTTGGGGCCCTCGCCGTCCGCAGCGCCGAGGTCCTCGTCGCGGAACTCGGCCAGGTGGCGCAGCGGCGGCGCGCCGGCCTTCTTCAGATGGCCGAGCTCCGGCTTGCTCAGCTTGCCCTCGGCGACCTCTTCGAAGGCGAGCTGCACGGCGGCGTAGCCGTCGCGCTCGGCGTCGCGGACCGCGGTCACCTTGCAGGGGCCGGCCTCGACCACGGTGACCGGAACGACCGTGCCGTCCTCGCGGAAGACCTGCGTCATGCCGAGCTTCTTGCCGAGGATCGCCGCCATACCGTCCCTAGAGGCGGATCTCGATGTCGACGCCGGCCGGCAGCGAGTCGAGGCGCTGCAGCGAGTCGACGGTTTTCGGCGACGGCTGGAGGATGTCGATCAACCGCTTGTGGGTGCGGATCTCGAAGTGCTCGCGCGAGTCCTTGTCCTTGAACGGGGACTTGATCACGCAGTAGACGTTTTTCTCGGTCGGCAGCGGCACCGGGCCGGAGACGCTGGCGCCGGTGCGCTCCGCGGTCTCGACGATCTCGCGGGCAGCACGATCTATGGCGTCGTGGTCGTACGCCTTAAGTCGGATTCGGATTTTCTGTGCCGCAATCGTCGCCACGGTGGTTCCTCTTCGTTTTTCTCCCAACGCGGTCCTTACCGCGTCGAAAGGGCGCCGCCCCCTGGTGGTGGGGCGCCGCCCCTGGTCGTATGTCTTTTCAGTTTTCCGCCGCGGTGCGGCGAGGGGCGGGCAGGCGCCCGCCCCTGTGCTGGGCTACTCGATGATCTCCGAGACGACCCCCGACCCGACGGTCCGGCCGCCCTCGCGAATCGCGAAGCGCAGGCCCTGGTCCATCGCGATCGGCTGGATCAGCTCGATCGTCATCTCGACGTTGTCGCCCGGCATCACCATCTCGGTCCCCTCGGGGAGGTTGGCGATCCCGGTCACGTCGGTCGTGCGGAAGTAGAACTGAGGCCGGTAGCCGGAGAAGAACGGCGTGTGACGGCCGCCCTCCTCCTTCTTCAGGCAGTAGACCTCGGCTTTGAACTTGGTGTGCGGGGTGATCGACCCGGGCTTGCAGAGCACCTGCCCGCGCTCGATCTCCTCGCGCTTGGTGCCGCGCAGCAGGGCGCCGATGTTGTCGCCGGCCTGACCCTGGTCGAGCAGCTTGCGGAACATCTCGACCCCGGTGACCGTGGTCGTCGTCGTGTCGACGATGCCGACGATCTCGACCTCGTCGCCGGTGTTGACGATCCCCTGCTCGACGCGGCCGGTGGCGACGGTGCCGCGCCCGGTGATCGAGAAGATGTCCTCGATCGGCATCAGGAAGGGCTTGTCGAGCTCGCGCACCGGCTCCGGGATGTAGGAGTCGAGCGCTTCGGCCAGTTCGTAGATCGCCTTCTGGGCGTCTTCGTCGCCCTCCAGCGCCTTCAGCGCCGAGCCTTTGACGATCGGCGTGTCGTCGCCGGGGAAGTCGTACTCGTCGAGCAGTTCCTTGACCTCCTCCTCGACCAGCTCGATCAGTTCCTCGTCGTCGACCTGGTCGACCTTGTTGAGGAAGACGACCACGTGCGGGACGTTGACCTGGCGGGCGAGCAGGATGTGCTCGCGGGTCTGCGGCATCACGCCGTCAGCCGCGGAGACGACGAGGATCGCGCCGTCCATCTGCGCGGCGCCGGTGATCATGTTCTTGACGTAGTCGGCGTGGCCGGGGCAGTCGACATGGGCGTAGTGACGGTTCTCCGTCTCGTACTCGACGTGGGAGGTCGCGATCGTGATCCCGCGCTCCTTCTCCTCCGGGGCGTTGTCGATCTCAGCGAAGCTCTTCGCTTCGGTCTCGCCTTTGCCGGAGAGCGTGGTGGTGATCGCGGCCGTCAGCGTCGTCTTGCCGTGGTCGATGTGACCGATGGTGCCGACGTTCACGTGCGGCTTGTCGCGCTCGAACTTCTCCTTTGACATCTGCTCTCCGCTCTACCTTTCTAAGTTGGGTATTTGTCTCTGCTGTGTCTGCGGGCGAACCTGGGAAATATAGCCAGATTCACGAGCTGGCTCCGACCGGCTCGCCGGAGCGGTGCTCGACGATCTCCTCGGCGATGCTCGAGGGGACCTCTTCGTAACGCTCAAACTGCATCGTGTAGGTGGCGCGGCCCTGGGTCGAGGATCGCAGATCGGTGGCGTAGCCGAACATCTCGCCGAGCGGCACGAAGGCCTGAACGGCGAGCGCGTTGCCCCGCTGCTCCTGGCCCTGGACTTTGCCGCGGCGGCGCGAGAGGTCGCCGATCACGTCGCCGAGGAAGTCCTCGGGGGTGACCACCTCGACCGCCATCACCGGCTCCAGCAGGACCGGGTTGGCCCTGCGGGCGGCGTCCTGGACGGCCATCGAGCCGGCGATTTTGAAGGCCATCTCCGAGGAGTCGACGTCGTGCGAGGAGCCGTCGATCAGTTCGACCTTGACGTCGACCATCGGGTAGCCGGCCTTGATCCCGTTCTCGAGCGCCTCGCGCATGCCCTGTTCGGCCGGGCCGATGAATTCGCCGGGGATCGCGCCGCCCTTGATCTTGTTCTCGAAGACGAAGCCCTCGCCGGGGGCGGGCTCGGCGTTGATCACGACGTGGCCGAACTGGCCACGGCCGCCGGTCTGGCGGACGAAGCGCGCCTCGACCTTCTTCGCCTCCTTGCGGATCGTCTCGCGGTAGGCGACCTGCGGCTTGCCGACGTTGGCGTCGACTTTGAACTCGCGCAGCATCCGGTCGACGATCACCTCGAGGTGCAGCTCGCCCATCCCGTGGATCAGCGTCTGCCCGGTTTCCTCGTCGGATTCGATCTTGAAGGTCGGGTCCTCCTCGCCGAGCCGCTGCAGCGCCGTGCCCATCTTCTCCTGGTCGGATTTCGTCTTCGGCTCGATCGCGACCGCGATCACCGTCTCCGGGAATTCGATGCTCTCGAGCGCGATCGGCGCGTCCGGGGCGGCGAGCGTGTCGCCGGTGCCGGTTTCTTTCAGCCCGACGCCGGCGCAGATGTCGCCCGCGTAGCACTCGTCGATCTCCTCGCGGCTGTTCGCGTGCATCATCAGCAGGCGGCCGATCCGCTCGGTCTTGCCGGTTTTCACGTTGAGCACCCGGCCGCCTTTCTCGAGCTTGCCCGAGTAGACGCGGAAGTAGGTCAGCTTGCCGACGTAGGGGTCGGTCATCACCTTGAAGGCGAGCGCCGCGAAGGGCCCGCTGTCGTCGGCCGGGCGGCTGTCCTCGGTCGGCTCGCTCTCCCCTTTGCCGGCGGGGACGAGGCCCTCGACCGGCGGGACCTCGAGCGGCGAGGGCAGCAGTTCGACGATCGCGTCGAGCAGCGGCTGCACCCCCTTGTTCTTGAACGAGGACCCGCAGAGCACCGGCGTGACCTCGGTCGAGAGGCAGGCCGCGTGCAGCGAGGCGATCAGCTTCTCCTCGGCGATCTCCTGCTCGGCGAGGAAGGCCTCCATCAGCTCTTCGTCGTAGTCGGCGCAGGCTTCGATCAGCTGGTTGCGGTATTCCTCGGCCTGCGCCACGAGCTCGTCGGGGATCTCGACTTCGTCGTAGGCGGCGCCGAGCTCTTCGGTCCAGACCAGGCCCTTCATCTTCACCAGGTCGACGACGCCCTTGAAGTCGTCCTCGGCGCCGATCGGCAGCTGGATCGGCAGCGGGTTGGCGCCGAGCCTGTCCTTCATCGTCTCCACAGAGTTGAAGAAGTCGGCGCCGGTGCGGTCCATCTTGTTGATGTAGGCGAAGCGCGGCACGCCGTACTTGTCGGCCTGGCGCCAGACGGTCTCCGACTGCGGCTCGACGCCGGCGACGGCGTCGAATACGGCGACGGCGCCGTCGAGCACGCGCAGGCTGCGCTCGACCTCGACCGTGAAGTCGACATGGCCGGGCGTGTCGATGATGTTGATCCGGTGGTCCTGCCACTCGCAGGCGGTCGCGGCGGAGGTGATCGTGATGCCGCGTTCCTGCTCCTGCTCCATCCAGTCCATCACCGCGGCGCCCTCGTGGACCTCGCCCATTTTGTGCGTGCGGCCGGTGTAGTAGAGGATGCGCTCGGTCGTCGTCGTCTTACCGGCGTCGATGTGCGCCATGATGCCGATGTTGCGCGTTTTCTCTAAGGGAAAGTTCCGTGCCATGGTTTCGAAGTGGGGGTTGAGTTGACGAAGCGGGGACGAGCTAAAACTGAGAAGTCGCGGCCTTCCCGCAAGAGCCGCCGGGATCGGCGCATGAAAAAGGCCCTGGCGGGCCCGGCGAAGCGAACTGCGAAAGAGAAGCCTGAGCGACGCGCGATGATAGCAGCGCTCGCGCGGCGGATACGGGCCGCCACGGCGCGAGTTGACCGCCGGGCCGACCGATTGCTGCAGCGCGCCTCGGGGCCGCTGCTCGGAGCGGCGCGCTCGGCGCGAGCTCTCGGCGCCCGCCTGCTGCGCCGCCTGCGCCCGCCCGGCGCGCTGCTCTTCCGCGGCCTCGGCCGGCTCGAACGGCTGCTGCTGCGCGGCGCGGCCCTGGGCCGGCGGGCGGCGACGCGGGCAAGCGCCCTGCTGACGCCCTGGCGTGCGATCTGCCTCGCGGCCCTCGCCGCCGCCGGCTGCCTGCTCGCCGCCCAGTTCGTCGACTACCGCGCGGTCGAGGTCGGGCAGGCCGGCTACGCGGGACTGCCGGCGACGAGCGCGCCCGCCGTCGGGGCCGAGACGGCCGGGCAGGCACACGCCTATCTGCTGGTTCCCGTCGCCCTGCTCGCCGCGGCGCTGGCGCTGGCGGCGCTGCGCGACGAGCGCCGTCGCAGGCTCGGATGGGTCGTCTTCGCGCTCGGCCTGCTCAGCCTCGCCGTGGCCCTGCTGGTCGACCTGCCCGCCGGCCGCGACGTCGGCGCCGAAGCGACGCGCTTCTCCGGCGCCAGGGCGGTCCTCTACGACGGCTTCTACGCCGAGATCGCCGCCGCGGCCGGCCTGATGCTGGGCGGGATGCTGCTGCTCGTCGCCCCAAAAGCGACCGCCCGCTACTATGCGCGGCCGTGCCGAACACGAACCAACTTATTCGCAAGGGTCGTAAGAAGCCCAAGAAGAAGACGACGACGCCGGGCCTCAAGTCGGGCCACGGGCGCAAGAAGGGCGTCGCGGCGCCGCAACGGCGCGGTGTCTGCACCCGCGTCGCCACGGTAACGCCGAAGAAGCCGAACTCGGCCCTGCGCAAGATCGCCCGTGTGCGCCTGACCAACGGGATGGAGGTCACCACCTACATTCCCGGCGAGGGCCACAACCTGCAGGAGCACTCGGTGGTGCTCGTCCGCGGCGGCCGGGTCAAGGACCTGCCGGGCGTCCGCTACAAGGTCGTGCGCGGCACGCTCGACGCGGCCGGAGTCTCCGACCGCAAGCAGGCGCGCTCGCGGTACGGAGTGAAAGCTTCCTAGTGCCGCGCCGCTCCGCCGCACAGATCCGCCCGGTCGAACCGGATGCGCGCCACCGCAACCGGCTCGTCCAGCAGCTGATCAACAAGGTGATGAGCGACGGCAAGAAGTCGCTCGCCGAGCGGATCGTCTACGACGCGCTGGCGATCGTCGGCGAGCGTTCCGGCGAGGACGCCGTGGAGACGCTCGAGGCGACGATCAAACAGCTGACCCCGGTGCTCGAGGTGCGTTCCCGCCGGGTCGGCGGCGCCACCTACCAGGTGCCGGTCGAGGTTCCCGCCCGCCGCGCCCGCACCCTGGCGGTCCGCTGGCTGGTCGACTTCGCCCGCAACCGCCGCGAGTACTCGATGTCCGAGCGCCTCGCCAGCGAAATCCTCGACGCCCAGCAGCAGCAGGGCGGCGCCTGGAAGCGCAAGGACGACATTTACAGGATGGCTCAGGCCAACAAGGCCTTCGCTCATTACAGATGGTAGAGGCCGTGAGGGCGCGCCATGGCGGCGTCCTCGGTCGCTCGGGTCGGGTCACGCACTGTTAGTGCGCTCCCCTCCCCTCGCTCCCTGCGTCCTTGCCAGCCACACCCTCACGGCCTCTACTAAGGTCGAAATATGAGCAAGCCCATCCTCGCTGTAGATGTCGACGGAGTCGTCTCCTTGTTCGGTTTTGATGAGCCTCCCGACAGATCGGAAGCGAAGTTCGAGCTGGTCGATGGGATGGTTCACTGCATCTCTCTTGCGGCCGGCGAGCGGCTGCGGCGGTTGGGCGAGGTCTATGACCTGGTCTGGGCGACCGGGTGGGAGCAGAAAGCCAACGACTACCTGCCGAACCTGCTCGGCCTGCCGGAGCTGCCCTACCTGAGCTTCGACGGCGCGGCCCGCTTCGGCTCGGCCCACTGGAAGCTGGGGCCGCTGGACGAGTACGGCACGGGCCGCCCCCTGGCCTGGATCGACGACAGCTTCGACGAGAGCTGCTACGAGTGGGCGCGCGGCCGTAAGCAGCCGACGCTGCTCGTCCCGACCGAGCCGCACCTCGGCCTCGAGGAGGTCCAGGTCGAAGCGCTGACCGCCTGGGTTCGCGACATCTGAGCCCGGGCAGCCGTCTACACTGACGACGATGGACGGGTTCCTACCGATTTTCTTCCTCCTGGTCGTGCTGAAGATCCCGGTCCTCGGCGCTCTGTGGCTGGTCTGGTGGGCCGGCAAATCCCCCGACCCGGAAAGCTCTCAAGACGAATCGGGCGGTGGCTTCAACCGCTGGCGCCCGATGCCGCGCCGCCCCCGAGGCCCTCATCACAGTCCCTTTGGAGGCTCCGCCAGAGTGAGGCGTGGCACCGTGAGAGAGAGGGCCGGCGCCCGTCCAGCGGAACTTGTGAGCGACCGAAGGGAGCGGGTTCCGATGGATGGGCGCCGGCCCTCTCAGGCCCGCGCCCGCTCGCGCCGAATCGTGCGCAGATAGGGATGAAAGTCGACCTCGATCGTATGCCGCTTCGAGGCGACGAACCGCTTCTTGAGCCACCGTTCGTACTCGGCGATCTCCTCGCGCATCTGCGGCGCCGGCGGTAGCGCCGCCTTGCCCGCGAGTAGGTCGGCGACCCATCCGGCCTGCGCCTCGGCCAGCGGCATGATCGGCCCCAGCGGCTGGATGAAGCCGACGAAGTAGAGGCCGGGGCTCTCGACCGAGACGACGCGCCTGTAGAGCGGCATCCGGTTGTCGCGGGCGGCGAAGACACTCTGGTCGAGGAAGGGGAATTCGATCCGGTAGCCGGTGCAGTAGACGACCAGGTCGACCTGCTCCTCGCTGCCGTCGGCGAAGCGCACCGTGCGAGCGCCGGCGAAGCGCTCGATGTTCGGCTTGACCGCGATGTCGCCGTGGCCGATCCGCGGCAGCAGCTCCGAGGAGACCGTCGGGTGCGCCTCGAGCAGCCGGTGGTCGGGCTCGGGCAGCCCGTAGTCGGTCATCTCGCCGACGGCGGTCTTCAGCATGCGGTTGAAGATGAAGCGCTGGACGGGGATCGGCAGGTAGCTGGCGACCGGCGGCGCGGCTTCGTCGATCGGCTTGCCGCCGAGGAACTTGGGCAGCACCCAGGCGCCGCGCCGCATCGCGAGGAAGGTCTTGTCGGCGATCCGCGAGGACTCGACCGCGACGTCGACGGCGGAGTTGCCGATCCCGAGCACGAGCACCCGCTTGCCGACCAGCACATCCGGCTCGCGGTAGTGGTGGACATGCAGCTGCTCGCCCTCGTAGTCCTCGGCGCCCGGGAAGGCAGGTTCGGGCCAGCGCGGCTGCCAGTGATGCCCGTTGGCGACGAGGACGGCGCGGTATCGCTCCGTCCGCCGCCCGTCCGGCCCCTCGACCGTCACCTCCCAGGGCGCGGTCGAGGTTTGATCCGGATAGCGGTCCAAACCTCGACCGCGCTCGTGGTTATCGGGGTCGACCGGCTCGGCGGAGACGACCTCGGTGTTGAAGGCGATCCGCTCGCGCAAGCCGAAGCGCTCGGCGTAGTCGTCGAAGTACTTGGCGACCTGCCAGTGGCTCGGGTAGTCCGGATAGTCCTCCGGCATCGGGAAGGCCTCGTAGGACATCAGCTTGCGAGCGCTGTTGATGTGCAGCGAGCGGTAAGCGGACGAGGTCCCGTTGTCGTTTTCGTAGCGCCAGTTCCCGCCGATCTCCGACCCCTTCTCGAAGCAATCGAACGCGATCCCCCGCGCCGCGAGGACCTGGCACGCCGTCAGCCCGGAAGACCCGGCGCCGATGATGCAAACCTTTTGGGCGTTGGCCATTTAGCCAATCTATCGGGACGGGTCACAAGTTCCGTCGGACGGGCGCCCGGCCCGTCTTCAACTTCTGCGACGGGCAAAGTCTCATGTGTCATAATGGCTGCTAAATGACATCTGAGCCAGTAAAAGACAGCTTTGCGCAGAGCATCGGGACCGCGGAGGCGAAGCGGCGTTTCTCGGAGCTCGTCAACCGTGTTGGCGATGGCGAGCGCTTCGTGGTGTCCAGGCGGGGGCGTCCGGTGGTGGCACTCGTTCCCCCGGAGCCCTCCCTGCTGGAGGGACCGAGTCCTGCGCCCAGTGGCCTCGCGGCTATCGCCGGCGCATTGGCCGAGTGGGACGAGCTGGACGACGTCGTCGCGGATATCTACGCGGCCCGGCGTACCAGCCAGGACCGGCCGGCGCCCGATCTGGGCTGAGCTCCGTGTACTGCTTCGACACCGACGTGCTCAGCGCCACGATCCGCCGCGAGCCCTCGCTGCCGCTGATCCGGCGCCTCGCGCAAGTGCCTCCGACTGACCAGTTCACGACGGCGATCACGATGGGGGAGTTGCTCTATGGCGCCGCCCGCCGCGACAGCAAGCGCCTCAACGAGCAGGTTCGCGAACTGCTCCGGGGCGCCCTCACGATCCTCCCGTTCGACGAAACCGCCGCCGCGGTTTACGGCCCTCTGCGCGCGAGCCTCGAGTCCGAAGGCAAGCCCTTGGCCGAGCCAGACCTGCGCATAGCCTCGATCGCCCTCTCCCGCGACCTGGCCGTGGTGACCGGCAACATCCGCCACTTCGCCCGAATTCCCGATCTCACGGTCGAGAACTGGCTCAGCTGACCGAGCAGGATTGTCTGTAGGTCAGCGGCGGAAGGTCAGATGGCGGTTGCGCCGCGTGACGCCGCCGTCGTCGGACTTGAAGACGAACCTCAACGGCAACCTCAGCTTGCCCCGCTTGCCAAGGCGGTGCTTGCCCGCCTTGGTCAGCTTGACGGTGATGTAGGCCTTGCCGGCCTGTTTGATCCGGCGGCGCGCCGGGATCAGCAGGCGTGGCTTGCGTCGCTTGCCCTTCCTCTTGCCCCTGCGCCTTGCGCGCGACTCGCCCGGAGCGTGGACGGAGCTCGCCCGGGCACGGCCCGCCAGGGGTGAGAAGGCGCGCAGCAGCCCCGCCCCGGGAGCGTTCACGCCCAGCCTGGCACGGGCGCCGCCGGGCAGCAGGCGCCCGCCCGGCAGCAGGCCGAACGGCGGCGGGGGATCGATGGTCGTCGGCGGCGGGACGGCGGTCGTCGGCGGCGCGGCGCCCGGCGCGGTCGGCGTGGCCGGCGCCGGCTGATACTCGCCGTTTACCAGCGGCACGAGTTCGGTGAGGCCGCCCGCCTGCAGCGCCTGCTGGCCTCCTCGGATCTGCGGGATGAAGTAGGAGAGCCCGGAGCTGACGGCGGGGTCGCCGGAGGAGGTGGCACGGTGCAGCGGCAGCGAGCTGCTCAGGTCGAGCATGCTGATGCCGAGGTAGTCGATGACCTCGACCGGCTCGCCTTCGATGTCTTCGACGGTGTTGGTCACCGGCAGGTTCACCGGCACTTCGTTGACCGTGTTCGGCGCCGGGGTGAAGACCTGGCTCTCGACCGGCGCCGTGCAGCAGATCGCCCCCGACGGCGGCGAGCCCGCCTGCGAGCGCAGCACCCGCAGCACCGTGAACACCATCGGGCCGACGGCGGGACCCGTGCGCACGCGAGCGGTCGTGATCGTCCAGTTGCCGGGCGGCGTCTGCGACGTCCAGGCGCCGCCGCTGTCGACACCGAAGATCGTGCAGCCGGGCGGCGTGCCGAAGATGACGAGGCCCTGGCAGCTTTCGCCGACGTTCGCCCCCAGGCCCAGCGGCGCGCCGACGGTCACCGCGCCGGCGGCCGAGGGCAACAGCATGGCCGCGGCCGAAGCCGCGGCCAGCAGGGAAACC
>DATFMX010000046.1:0-5685 GCA_035266685.1 Solirubrobacterales bacterium | reverse complement strand
AGGATTATGCCGACCTCGCCAGCGCGATCCCCGCCTCCACAAACGCCTCCCGAACCCGAGTCGGCATAACCAGGAGGTCGGCGTAATGGGTGTTATGCCGACGTCGGCATAACGTCCACTTCATGCGCAACCTGCTCACCCGCGTCCCCAAGAGCGCCCAAAGCTTCGTCGCGACGATGGTCAGGACGATCTTCGCCCAGCCCGACGCCCAGACAGTCCACGAGCAGCATCGGCGGATCGTCGACCAGCTCCAGACGCGCTTCCCCGAAGCCGCGACCCTCCTGGACGAAGCAGTCCCTGACCTGCTCGCCTTCACGGCCTTCCCCAAGGAGCACTGGCGGCAGCTCTGGTCGAACAACTCGCTCGAGCGGCTCAACAAGGAGATCCGCCGCCGCAGCGACGTCGTCGGGATCTTCCCCGACCGCCCATCCATCGTCCGCCTCGTCGGCGCCGTCCTCGCTGAGCAGAACGACGAGTGGGCCGTCGCCAGCCGCCGCTACCTCAGCGTCGAGTCGCTGGCCAAGGCACTCGCCGACCCGTCACTCGACGAGCCCGAGGAGGTGATGGCGATCGCAGCGGCCGCGTAGACGTCAGGCGAGGATGACGCGCTCAGCCTCGTACACCACTTGACGGGACGTGGCCCGCGAAAGTAGCGTCCCCGCTCGTGGTGTACGAGCCGGTCGAAGGTCGTCTTCCGCGGCTGTCGCGTAGTGCGAGCCGTAGGCGAGCGCGGAGCGACGGCCGCGGGTCCGGGCGATAGCTGACCACCGCGTCATCCTCGCGAAGTCCTGTCGAAGACAAGCGCGAGGAGGAGCACGGTGGTCGAGCACACGATGGACGTATCGGTCTGGTTGCGCAAGCAGCTCGAGGAGGCGAGCCCGGACCTGCTGCGGGCGATGGTGAAGGAGATGGCAGAGGCGTTGATGGGCGCCGACGCGGACGCGGTCTGCGGTGCCGGCTACGGGGAGCGCTCGCCGGAGCGGGTCAACCGCCGTAACGGCTACCGCGAGCGGCCCTGGGATACGCGGGTCGGCTCGATCGAGCTCGCGCTGCCGAAGCTGAGGGAGGGCTCGTACTTCCCCGACTGGCTGCTCGAGCCGCGCCGGCGGGCCGAGCAGGCGTTCGTGTCGGTGATCGCCGACGCCTACCTCGCCGGCGTCTCCACCCGCCGAGTCGAGAAGCTGGTGCAGCAGCTCGGGGTCGAGCGGATGTCGAAGAGCCAGGTCTCGCGGCTGGCGAAGAGCCTCGACCGGATCGTCGAGGACTTTCGCACGCGGCCGCTGGACGGCGGCCCCTATGCCTATGTGACCTTCGACGCGCTGGTCGTCAAGTGCCGGGAAGGCGGCCGCACGGTCAACGTCTGCGTCGTACACGCGGTCGGTGTCAACCGGGACGGCTACCGCGAGTCGCTCGGCCTTGACGTCGTCACCAGCGAGGACGGCGCCGCCTGGCTCGCCTTCCTGCGCTCGCTGGTCGCGCGCGGCCTCAGCGGCGTCCGCCTGGTCACTAGCGACGCGCATCCGGGCCTCGTCGACGCGATCGCCGCGACGCTGCCCGGCGCGGCCTGGCAGCGCTGCCGCACCCATTACGCCGACCTCCTGGTTATGCCGACTCGGGTTCGGGAGGCGTTTGTGGAGGCGGGGATCGCGCTGGCGAGGTCGGCATAATCAGAGCGCTTCGAGGAACGCGAGCATGCTGTCGGGCGGTCGGTAGCGGCCGGGGGTACTCGCCGTCGGGGTGGTGCGGGCGAGCGCTCGCTCTTTGAGGGCGAGGTCGGCGTGCAGGTAGATCTGGGTCGTGTCGATGCTCTCGTGGCCGAGCCAGAGGGCGATCACGGAGGTGTCGACGCCGGCGTGGAGGAGTCGCATCGCGGCGGTGTGGCGGAGGACGTGCAGCGTCACCTTCTTGTTGTGCAGGCTCGGTGCGCGCCCTGCGGCGTCGCGGAGGTACTTGGCGAGCCGACGCTCGAGCGCGTCGCGGCTGAGTCGTCTGCCTTGCCGGGTTGGGAAGAGCGGCTCGGCTGTGCCGCCGCCGCGTTCGGTGGTCCAGGCGCGGAGGGTGGCGACGGTGGATCGGGTGAGCGGGGTGGTGCGTTGTTTTCGGCCCTTGCCGTGGCAGCTGATGTGGGCGCCGACGCCGAGGTGGAGGTCGCTGCGGTTGAGCCCGGTCAGCTCCGAGGCGCGCAGGCCGGTCTCGGTCGCGAGCAGCAGCAGCGCGTGGTCACGGCGGCCAGTCCAGGTGGAGCGGTCGGGGCTGGCGATGAGCGCCTCGACCTCTGGCTCGGTGAGGAAGCTGACCAGGGCGCGGTCGAACCGCTTCGGCGGGATCGCGAGTACGCGCTGGATCAGGGCGGCGTGCTCGGGGTGGCGGAGCGCGGCGAACCGGTAGAGCGAGTTGATCGCGGCTAGCCGGGCGTTGCGGGTACGGACGCTGTTGCCGCGCTCGTGCTCGAGCTGGTCGAGGAACGCAGCGATCAGGGCCGCGTCGAGGTCGGCGAGGTCGAGCTCGGACGGCTGCTTGTGTGTGCGCTCGTGCGCGAAGCGAAGCAGCAGCCGCATCGTGTCGCGGTAGGCGGCGACCGTGTGCGGGCTGGCGTTGCGTTGCCGCAGCAGCCGCTCCGTGAAGAACGCCTGCAGCGTCGGCGCGAGCGCGCTCATGACCGGGCCTCCAGGTGCCGCTCGAGCCGCTCGCCGGCGAGGGCGAGCAGCTCAGGCGCCGCCGACAGGTACCAATAGGTGGCGCCGGGATCGACGTGGCCAAGATAGGTGGAGAGCAGCGGCAGCCGCGCCTGCACGTCCGCCTCGGAGCGGTAGGCGTCGAGCAGGGTGCGGACCGCGAACGTGTGTCGCAGGTCGTGGATCCGCGGCCGACAGCTCGCCGAGCGGGGCTGAAGGCCGGCGCGGCGTCGGAGCTGCCGGAAGGTCGCGTGGACGTTGCAGTAGAGCAGCCGAGTGCCGGCCGGCGAGATAAGCAGGGCCGGCGCGCTTGGTGCTGGGTGGAGCCGATCGCGCAGGCGCAGGTAGTCGCGCAGCGCCCGGATCGTGCTCGGCTGCAGCGGCAACTCGCGCGACTTGCCGAACTTGCCGTCGCGCACGACGAGCAGCTCGTGTGCGAGGTCGAGATCATCGCGGTCGAGCCGGATCGCCTCCCCGACCCGCATCCCGGTGACGGCGAGCAGTCCGATCAGCGTCTTGTAGGTCGCGACCCGCAGCGGGAAGCGGAGCGTGTCGGCGGCGGCGATCAGGGCGGCGATCTCCACGTCGCTGTACAGGTACGGCGTCGCCCGCCGCGGCCGCCCCGGCAGCAGCTCGGCTGCCGGCACCTCCGTCGCCGGGTCGAGCGTCTGCAGATACGTGGCGAAGCCACGTACGACCGACAGGCGGTAGGCCCACCAGCTCCGGTCGCCGCCGGCGGGCAGGCTCGCCCACGTGAGCGCGTGCTCGACCGTGACGATGTCAGCGCCGACGTCGTCGAGGTAGGAGATGAACTGGGCGAGCAGCTTCTCGGTGCGGGCGAGCTTGAAGCCGAGCCCGCGCCGCATCGTCAGGTAGTCGTCGAGCGCCTGCCCGAGCGGGATCA
The DNA here is from genome assembly GCA_035266685.1 of Solirubrobacterales bacterium. GTDB lineage: Bacteria > Actinomycetota > Thermoleophilia > Solirubrobacterales > 70-9 > VRUE01. Next base: position 2,106 of record DATFMX010000046.1, on the reverse strand, counting down.
TGCCGCACCTCCCGGCCACGGCCGCGCCAGCGAGCGCAGCGGCTCTCGGTCGACCTTGGCGTAGATCGCGGTCGTCAGCGGGCGCCGGTGGCGAAGCAGCTGTCCGATCTCCTCAAGCGGCGCACCCGCCCTGAGCAGCTCGGTCGCCGCCGTGTGGCGCAACCGGTGCGCCGTGATCGGACCCAGCCCGGCCCGTCGCCCGGCCGCGATCACGACGTTGGTGACGCCGCCGGGTGTCAGCGGCCGGTGCGGCGCTTTCACCCGCACGAACACCGAGCGGCCGGCGGCGGAGCGAGGACGACCGCGACGCAGGTAGGCGGCCACGGCCTCGCCGACATCGGCCGGCAGCGGCAGCCGCTCCCGTCGATCGCCCTTGCCGTCGACCACGATCTCGCCCGCGCGCCAGTCAATCTGGTCGAGCTCGAGCCGAGCGACCTCGGCTCGACGCAGCCCCAGTCGCGCCAGCAGCGTCAGGATCGCGAAGTCTCGGCGTCCGTGCGCCGTCCGCCGATCACAGCTGCCAAGCAGCAGCCGCACCTGTCCAGGCTCGAGCGCCCGCGGCAAACCGGCGAGCCGCCAGCCGGCGACCGACGGCACCGCCGCCGTCAACGACTCCGCGAGCACACCGTCGACGTGGAGGAAGTCGAGCAGCGACCGCAGCCCCGTCACCATCAGCTTCGCCGACCCGCCCCGGCCGTGCGGCTCCCGGCAGGCAGCGACGACATAGGCGCTCACCTCGGCCGCCGTCAACCCCGCCATCTCGACCGGAGCCGCGCTCGCCCGCCCGACCAGAAACGGGCGCACGACATCCAGATAGCCGCGCGCCGTCGCTTCCGTCAGACCGCGCTCGACCAGCAAGTAACGCCGATACCGCCCCAGCAGCGCCTCCACCGGTGTCGCCGCGACCATGGGCGCAGCCACCGGCACCGCCCTCACCCCGCGCAGATAGCCGAGCAGCGGCTCCAACCCCTTCGACGTCCGATGATGCGCATAGCCGGCAGCGCAACGCGCGGCCAGGAACCGCTCGACCGCCGCCGGCGTCAACACCGCCGCAGCCAACCCCTCGCTCGCGAGCCAACGGCTCAAATGCGCCATCAGCTGCAACTGCAACCTCGACGAAAACGACGTGTAGCCCAGACGAACCAGCTCGTCCGAGAAACCGCTCGCAAACGGCGCGAGCGGACCCGTGACCCGCACTCGCGACTGAGCAGCCATCACCGACCTCCCTCTCATCGACGACCGAGAGAGAAGCCTGCCCGCTCAGACCGGCAGGATTATGCCGACCTCGCCAGCGCGATCCCCGCCTCCACAAACGCCTCCCGAACCCGAGTCGGCATAACCAGGAGGTCGGCGTAATGGGTGTTATGCCGACGTCGGCATAACACCCACAAGGAACGCAACCTCACCGACCACCTGCCCGAGCGGGAACGGCCGGCGGTCAAGCAGCGGCTGCGCAGAGCGTGGGCACTCGACGATCCCGGCCGCGCGCTCGACCAGCTCCGCATGCTCGCCGGCGAGCTCGACCGCAGCTACCCCGGCGCCGCCGCCTCGCTGCGCGAAGGGCTCGAGGAGACGCTGACGCTCACCCGGCTCGGCGTCGGTGGCAACCTCAAGCGCACGCTCGAGAGCACGAACCCGTGCGAGTCGATGATCGAGATCGTCCGCCGCACCCAGCGCAACGTGAAGCGCTGGTCCTCCGGCGAGATGGCACTCCGCTGGACCGCCGCCGGCATGCTCGAAGCGGAACGGCAGTTTCGGAGGATCATCGGCTATCGCGACCTCGCCACCCTCGTGATCGCGATCGAACGCGAAAACGACCGCCGCCGACACTCCGCTGCAGCTCACGCGCCAATCGAGGAGATCGCTATCGTCGCAGCGACGTAACGATCACACCGGGACCGCCGCCCCAAAATTCCACGGCGCGCGGGACATCCTCCGTGAGGGCGACATCCATGTCATGGGCGGTTTCAGGGGGAGTGTGGTTCAAGGATCCGGACGGCAACATCCTGAGCCTCACGGAACGGGCGCTGCCGGCGGGTTGACCGGCGCTGAAGCGCGCCGTCGCTCGGCGGCGGTGACATGGAAGGAAGGGGGCGTCGCGCCCAA
>DATFMX010000045.1:0-3991 GCA_035266685.1 Solirubrobacterales bacterium | reverse complement strand
AGATGCTGCGCGACCACTCCCAGCACAACGGCCGCAAGCTCAGCGACATCGCCTCTGCCGTCGTCGAGAGCCACCTGCTGCTCCTGCCGGCCTTGCAGCCGATCCCCGGAGCAGACGGCGCCGGCCCGGCTCTTCAGCAGGTCTGAGGAGCTGGAAGAGGCACCCGATGGAGAGGAGCGAGATCTTCGCCGCCGTCTGGGACGCGTTCGAGGTCGGCGAGATCCTGACCGCGTGTGCCTGGTGTGGACGAGTGGAGATCGGCGGCGTCTGGTTGCCGCTGCCGTCGGCCGCCGTCATCGCCGTCGAGGGGCACGGGATCTCGCACACGATCTGCAGCCGGTGTGCGGAGGCCTACATGCCGGCGATCGCGGCGGAGAGCGCGGCGAGAGCTGTTGAGGAGGCCGGCCCGAAGCCACTGTACGGCTGGCTCCTGTCCTGACCGTGGAGAGCGAACCCGCGAAGAAGGAGAGGAACGCCATGAGCGATAGCACGGAGTTCACGATCGGAAGCGACGTCTCGTGCAGCGACGGCGCCCGCGGCGAGCTGAAGCGCGTCGTCGTCGATCCCGTCGCCCGGGCGCTCACCCACCTGGTCGTCGAGCCGAAGCACGGGGGAGGGGCGGGTCGTCTGATGCCGGTCGATCTCGTCAGCTCGGCGGGGGGAGGAGATCCGGCTGCGGTGCGCGACCTCTGAGTTCGACGCGCTCGAGGAGGCCGAAGACACGCAGTTCCTGCCCGGTGCGAGCGGACCGTGGGGCTACCGACAGGGAGAGATCCTCTCCTGGCCCTACCACGGACTCGGCGGCGGCGGCATGGGTATGGGTGCCATGACCATGGGCATGGGCACATGAATGCCGGGCCTCAGGTGATCACCCGCGACCGCGTACCCGTCGGCGACGTCGAGGTGCGCCGCGGTGAGCACGTCCACGCAAGCGACGGCGACATCGGGCGCGTCCAGGGACCGGTCGTCGATCCGAGCGGTCACCATGTGACTCACGTCCTGCTCGACGAGGGCCACCTCCGGGGCAAGAAGGAGGCCGCGATTCCGATCGGCGCCGTCACAGGCGTCGACGACGGCGTCCGGCTCAGCCTCACCAAGGACGAGGTGGCCGATCTGCCGCCGGTCGAGCTCGATCACGCCGGCTGACCCGCACCGCCTCGGGGGACGGGCGAGTTCCGGCCCTGTCCGTGTACTGCGGGCGCCGCGCCGCGGCGCCCGCGCTGCTCATGAGGCGCGTTCGTCGGGGGCGACGGCGTGTGCGACGGCCGTGTCGGGGAGCGGCTTTGCGACTGGCGCCCGCCGCGGTTTCGGTGTGCGCGTGCCGGTGCTTCGCCTCTTTGCGTGCTTCGCCGGTTTGGGTGGCACCTCGTTGGTGAGGACGTCGCTCGCGGGCTCGCCGTGGAGGAGCCGCTCGAACTGCTCCTTGTCGATCGTCTCGTGCTCGATCAGGATCGCGGCGATCTCGTGGAGGGCCGGCTGGTGGTCGAGCAGCACCTTCGCGGCGCGCTGATGGGCGTCGTCGATCAGCCGGTAGATCTCCTCGTCGATTTCCTGTGCCATCTCCTCGGAGTAGGACGGCTCGGTTCCCAGCTCGCGTCCGAGGAACGGCTGGTGAGGATCGGAGCCGAACACGCGCGGGCCGAGCTTCTCGCTCATCCCCAGACGCGTGACCATCTGCCGCGCCATCGTGGTCGCCCGCTCGAGATCGTTCGCGGCACCGGTGGTGATCTCCTGGAAGACGAGCTCCTCGGCGGCGCGGCCCCCCAGCACCATCGCCAGCTGATCCATCAGGGCCGAGCGCGACGTCAGGAAGCGGTCCTCGGTCGGCAGCGAGACGGTCAGGCCGAGCGCCTGGCCGCGGCTGACGATCGAGATCTTGTGCACGGGGTCGGTGTGCTCGAGGAAGTGTCCGACGAGCGCGTGGCCCATCTCGTGGTAGGCGGTGATCCTGCGCTCCAGCTCCGAGAAGACACGCGTCTTCCTCTCCGGCCCGGCGATCACCCGCATCACGCCTTCCTCGAGCTCGGCCTGGCCGATCGCCGTCAGGCCGCGCCGCGCGGCCAGCAGAGCGGCCTCGTTGATCAGGTTGGAGAGCTCGGCGCCGGTCAGACCCGGTGTCCCCGCGGCGAGGCTGTCGAGGTCGACCTCGGGAGCGAGCGGCTTCCCCCTGGCGTGGACAGCGAGGATCTTGCGACGTCCGACGCGGTCAGGGCGGTCGACGACGATCTGCCGGTCGAAGCGACCCGGGCGCAGCAGCGCCGGATCGAGGACGTCGGGCCGGTTGGTGGCGCCGATCAGGATGATGTTCTGGTTGGCGTTGAAGCCGTCCATCTCGACGAGCAGCTGGTTCAGCGTCTGCTCGCGCTCGTCGTTGCCGCCGCCGATTCCCGTGCCGCGATGGCGCCCGACGGCGTCGAGCTCGTCGACGAAGACGATGCACGGGGCGGCCTCCTTGGCCTCCTTGAACAGGTCGCGCACCCGGCTCGCGCCGACACCGACGAACATCTCCACGAAGTCCGAACCGGAGATCGAGAAGAACGCGACCCCCGCCTCGCCCGCGACAGCGCGCGCGAGCAGCGTCTTGCCCGTGCCGGGAGGGCCATAGAGCAGCACACCCTTGGGGATGCGCGCTCCGAGCGCCTGGAAGCGCCGCGGGTCGGCGAGGAACTCCTTGATCTCCTGCAACTCCTCGACCGCCTCGTCGACGCCGGCCACGTCCTTGAAGCCGACCTTCGGGAGATCCGGGGCGAGGCGGGTCGCCTTGTGCTTGCCGAAGCTCATCACCTGGCCGAGGCCGCCACCACCGCCACCACGCATCCGCCGCATCACGAAAATCCAGACGGCTGCGATCAGCAGCAACGGCAGGAACGACTCGAGGATCGACGTCAGGGCCGACTTGTGGCTCGGCGCCTTCGCCGCGAAGGCGACCTTCTTACGCTCGAGCAGCGTCTGCAGACCGAGCGCGGACTGGTCGCTCGGATAGTTCGCCGCGACCGCGTTGCCGCCGACCAGCGTCGCGGTCACGAGCAGCGAACCCGGATCGAAGACGACGCGGCTGACCGAACCGGGCTTCGCCTCCACGCGGGCGATCAGCTGCGAAAGATCGACCGGTTTCGTCGTGTGCGCCGGCGTCGTCGACCGCGACATCGCGAACTCGAAGACAACCACGGCGACGAGGAACAACGGCAGGAGACGAAGCACCTGCGGCGAGGGGCGGCGCATCAGGCGAAGACCACGCCGCCCGGAACGACGGAGAGCGGCCGGCGCGGTTGCGCCCGTCGCTTCGTTGCGGCGATCTCCGCGACTCTCGTGCGGCCGGCGGCAAGCATGTCCACCCGGATCCTCCTCAGCGCCAACTGTCGTTTCCGACCGTGATGGTCGGCTGAGCGAACTGCCCGACCTGGTGTGCTGAGGAGGGCTGTCGCGGCGCCGCTGTTTTGAGGCTCCGCCTGACAGATCGGCGCCAGCTTCATAGAGCGCCGTGAAACACAGTGTAGCCCGCGAGTCTCGTGGGAGCGGCCGCGCGTCAGATAGGCGTGACCGGTGACCGCCTTCGAGATGGCGCAGCTGACGACGATCGTCTTGCCCTGACGGCGCGATTCCAATCGTCGCGCGACGTCGCCTCGCTAGGCTCCCGATGTGGAACCGGGGAGCGATCTCCGCACCGGCATCCCGGCGTCCGAGCATGCGGAGCGCCGTGGACGGCTGCTCGAGCGCGTCCGGCGGGACGGCCTCACGGGTTACGTCCTCTTCGGCGTCGAGGATCGCGCTCTACGGAGGATCGCGCTATAGTTGACAAAACGGCGTCGATGGAACGGCGTCGCGAACGAATTGCGGAGCCTCATTCCATCGGCACCGCGAACGATCCGCCCTCAGCAGAGTAGGCCGGAGCAGAAATGGCCGACGCTGCGTCGGCCTCGGCTCGAGGGAAGGATCGGCGATGAAGCTCTTCAGAGGCAGAACGAAGCTTCGAGCGCGTTTCGGGACGCCG
>DATFMX010000044.1:0-22932 GCA_035266685.1 Solirubrobacterales bacterium | reverse complement strand
ATAGAAAGTGAAGTAATGGACACGACCACTGCCTGAATACACTGACGAGGAAGCGATGAGCGAGGCGAAGAAAGTCGAGAACGTGATCGTCGTCGGCGGCGGGCCGGCGGGCTACACCGCCGCCCTCTATACGGCGCGGGCGAACCTGGAGCCGCTCGTCTTCGAGGGCTTCCAGTGGGGCGGCCAGCTGCAGAACACGACCGACGTCGAGAACTACCCCGGCTACCCGGAGGGGATCATGGGGCCGGAGATGATGGTCCAGTTCCGCGCCCAGGCCGAGCGCTTCGGCACCCGCTTCGTCACCGACGACGTCGACCGGGTCGAGCTCAGCGACGACGGCGGCGTACACAGGGTCTTCCTGGGCGACGAGGAGCACCTGGCGAAGACGGTGATCCTGGCGATGGGGGCGGAGCCGCGCCGGCTCGGCGTCCCCGGCGAGCTCGAGCTGAGCGGCTGCGGCGTCTCCACCTGCGGCGTCTGCGACGGCGCCTTCTTCAAAGGCAAAAAAGTGATCGTGATCGGTGGCGGCGACTCGGCGATGGAGGACGCGATCTTCGTCTCCAAGTACGCCAGCGAGCTGACGATCGTCAACCGCCGCGACGAGTTCCGCGCCTCGAAGATCATGCAGGAGCGGGCCCGCGAGCAGGGCAACATCGAGTTCAAGACCCCGTTCGTGCCGGAGGAGTTCGTCGCCGCGGAGGGCGCGCCGAAGCTCGACCACGTTCGCCTGCGCAATGCCGAGACGGGTGAGACCGAGGACTTCGCCACCGAAGGCGCCTTCGTCGCGATCGGCCACATCCCGCGTTCGGAGGTCGTCGTCGACCTGGTCGACACCGACGAGGACGGCTACATCCTGACGAAATCCGGCTCGACTGAGACCAACCTGCCCGGCGTCTTCGCCGTCGGCGACGTCGTCGACCGCACCTACCGCCAGGCCGTCACCGCCGCCGGCACCGGCTGCATGGGCGCCCTCGACGCCGAGTGGTACCTGCGCGACACCCCGCCCAGCCCGGAGGCCCACTGGCTTCCCGAGGGCGAGCCCGAGGCGACCGCGCCGAAGCTCGCTTAGTCGACGAGCTTTTGCACCACGAAGGTGCGGCTGCCGCGGGGGGTCTCGACCTCGACCGGCTTGCCGGGCTCGGCGTCGAGCAGGGCTCGACCGATCGGGGACTCGGCTGAGAGCTTGCCGCCGGCGAGGTCGGCCTCGGTCGAGCCGACCAGGGTCCAGGTGTTGACGGCGCCTTTCTCCTCGTCGAGCACCTCGGCGGTGCGGCCGAAGGCGAAGCGGTCGCCGTTGCCGTCGGTCTCGACCACGACCGCGGTGCGCAGGCGCTCGCGCAGGCGCTTGATCTTGGTCTCGAGGTGCGCCTGATCCTCCTTGGCGATGTGGTACTCGGCGTTCTCCTTGAGGTCGCCTTCCTCGCGCGCGACCTTGATCCGCGCCGCCATCGCGATGCGCCCAGGCCCTTCGAGCTGCTCTATTTCCTCGCGCAGGGCAGCGATCCCCTCCGGGGTGATCGGCTCCCCGCCTCCATCGGCGCCGTTCATGCCGCTCACCTTTGCAGATGAGCGACCGAGTCCGCGCTCCAGCCCTACTCGGCGAGTCAGTGGTACGAGATCAGCAAGCTGACCATCGCGGCAACCATGGCGAATCCAAGCGACCAGCCAACCCGGCTCAGCGTGCGGTGCAGCGCGATCATCTCGCGGTTTATCTGTCGGAAGTTCTCGTGCATGCTGTCGAATCCGTCGTACACCCTGGAGAACTCTTCGCCAGTCCTCGCCCAATGCTCGTTCGCCTGGGAGCGAATCCGTGCTTCGACCCCGGCTATCTCCTGGCGCAGGCCCGCTTGCGCGGCAGCGATCTCCGCTCGGAGTTCGCTGCCCTGTTCTTTGATTCCCGCGCGCAGTTCATCCCCCTGCGCCTTGATCTCGCCGCGCAGCTCATCGCCCTGCGCCTTGATCTCGCCGCGCAGCTCATCCCCCTGTGCCTTGATCTCGTCGCGCAGCTCGCTGCCCTGCGCTTTGATCTCGCCGCGCAGCTCTTTGATCTCGGTCCGCGTCTCGATACGGAAATCGGAGATCTGCCCTTCGACTCGGTCGAAGCGCTCGTCGATGCGGTCATCTGTCCAGCTCTGGCGTGCCATTGCCTCCATGCCCCCACCATAGGGAGAAAGGTGTGACGTATGGTTCACGAAAGTGTAACTCTTTGTCATGATAGACGAATGTCTGAGATTTGCGGGTTGGCGCGCTCATGATCTAAGGTCGTGGGAGTGCCGACCTGCACGCACATCGACTCGGTCCAGTACTTCGACCCGCCGGCCGAGATCGAGGGGTGCGAGGAATGCCTGAGGCTGGGGATGACCTGGGTCCACCTGCGGATGTGCCAGGAGTGCGGCCGCATCGGCTGCTGCGACAACTCCGAGGGCAAGCACGCGACGGCGCATAGCCACGAGAGCGGGCACCCGCTGATCCGCTCGGTCGAGCCCGGTGAGGACTGGACCTGGTGCTACGTCGACGAGGCGATGTTCCGCCTCAGTCGCGGCTGAGCCCTACGGGCGCGGGGTGACGATCGGGAAGCGCGGGTCGGGCTCGTCGAGCAGGCCGAGCAGCTCGCCGATCCGCTCGCCGTCGCCTTCCACCCGCAGGCGGCCGTTGGACGCCAGCTCAGCGACGTCGGCGGTTTTGAGCAGCAGCTCGGTCAGCGCTGCGCGGTCGATCGCCAGGGTCGCTTCGGCCGCGGGCTCGTGCCGTCCCAGGCGATGGCGGAGGACGCCGTTGCGCACGGTCAGCGCGTGTACCTCATCGGGGTCGGAGATCGCCCAGTCGATCCGCAGGTCGGCCTCGGCCGCGCGCGGCCCGTCGACCCGGATCGCCATCGCGTCGAGCAGTTGGGCGACCGAGAGGTTGGCGACGATGTCGCGCGGCGCGGCCGGCGTCGGCGTGCCGCCGATCCCCTCGCGCAGCTCCTTGGCCCCCGTCAGGAAGAAGTTGCGCCAGGTCGCGTTTTCGGCGCCGAAGGCGAGGCGCTCCAGCGCCTCGGCCTGCAGCTCGCGCGCCGCCTCGTTCTCGGGATCGGCGAAGACGGCGTGGTTGAGCAACTCCGCCGCCCAGCGCAGGTCGCCCGCCGCGAGCGCCTCGCGGCCCTGCTCCAGCACCGCGTCGAGCCCTCCGATCGCCTCGACGTAGCGGCGCGCCGCCTCGCGCGGCGGGTGCTGCCAGAGGCTCGCCGGGTTGCCGTCGAACCAGCCCATGTAGCGCTGGTAGATCGCCTTGACGTTGTGGCTGACCGAGCCGTAGAACTCGCGGCAGTGCCACTCCTCGGCGAGGCTCGGCGGAAGCTCGATCAGCTCGGCGATCTCGGTGCCGGTGTAGCCCTTGTTGAGCAGCCGCAGGGTCTGGTCGTGCAGGTAGGCGTAGAGGTCGCGCTGCTTCTCCAGCAGCTCGACGATCCGCTCCTGGCCCCAGCAGGGCCAGTGGTGGCCGCTGAACAGCACCTCCGAGTCGTCGGCGAAGAGCTCGATCGCCTCGTCGAGGTAGTTCGCCCAGACGCGCGGGTCGCGGACCAGCGCGCCGCGCGGGGTGAGGATGTTGTGCATCGAGCGGGCGACGTTGTCGGCGGCGCACAGCGCCCGCGTCTCGGGGAAGTGGATGTTCATCTCGGCCGGCGCCTCGCTGCCGGGGGTGAGCTGGAAGGTCATCCGCACGCCGTCGACGGTCTCCGTCTGGCCGGTCGCGGCGATCTCGACCGTCGGCGGGATCAGCGTGATCGTCCCCAGCGAGGTCGTCTGGCCGAGCCCGGCGCCGAGCTGGCCCTCGGGACCGCGCGGCAGCAGCGCCCCGTACATGTAGCCGGCGCGGCGGCCCATCGCGACGCCGGCGAAGACGTTCTCGCTGACCGCGTGGTGGAGGAAGCCGACCGGCGCGAGCACCGGCACCTCGCCCGACTCGACCTGCTCGGGCGTGACGACGCCGCGGGCGCCGCCGAAGTGGTCGACATGGCTGTGGGTGTAGATCAGGCCGGTGACGGGACGGTCGCCGCGCTGCTCGCGGTAGAGGGCGAGCGCCGCCGCCGCGGTCTCGACCGAGATCAGCGGGTCGATCACGACGATCCCCCGCTCGCCCTCGACGATGTGCATGTTCGAGAGGTCGAAGCCGCGCAGCTGGAAGAGGCCGGGCGCCAGCTCGAAGAGCCCGGCGATCCGCATCAGCTGCGCCTGGCGCCAGAGGTTCGGGTCGGCGCTCGCGGGCGGCTCGCCGTCGAGGAACCCGTAGGGGCGCAGGTCCCAGATGGTGCGGCCGTCCTCGTCCTCGACCACGGGAGGGTCGAAGGGGGCGACGAGCCCGCGCCGCGCCTCTTCGAGGTCGCGCCCGCTCACGACGCCGCGGCGAGGCTCGGGGCGGGGGCGTAGGCGTCGCCGTGCTCGGCCCGCAGCTCGGCCAGCAGCTCGGCGGCGCGCTCGCGGCCGATCGTCTCCGTCAGCTCCAGCGGGCCGCGCGGCCAGTTGAAGCCGAGCCGCATCGCCGTGTCCATGTCCGCGGGCGAGCCGACATCCTCTTCCAGCGCGAAGGCCGCCTCGTTGGCGATCTGGGCGAGGAGGCGGGGGAGGATCGCCTCGGCCGCCGGGTCGATCTTCGCCAGCTCGGCCGGGTCGAGCGTCGGCTCCGCCACCTCTGCTCCAGTGCGCTTTTCGTACTGCTGGGGTACGAAAGGCGCACCGGAAGCGGCTTGAGGCGTGTCTTCATAGCTGTAGAAGCCGCGGCCGGTCTTGCGCCCGAGCAGGCCTTCGCCGACCATCCGCTCCTGGATCGGGCTGGGGCGCCAGCGCGCCGGCTCGCCGCCCTGCGCGTAGAAGGAGTGGGCGACGCTGAGGTTGACGTCGAGGCCGATCAGGTCGAGCAGCTCGAACGGGCCCATGCGGAAGCCGCCGCCGAGGCGGACGACGCGGTCGATGGTCGGCGCGTCGGCGACGCCCTGCTCGAGCATCCGCAGCGACTCGAGGCTGAAAGGGCGGGCGAGCCGGTTGGCGATGAAGCCGGGACTGTCCCTGGCGCGGATCGGCGTGCGCCCCATGCGCCGGCCGACCTCCGTCGTCGCCTCCAGCGCCGCCTCGCCGGAGCGCTCGGTCGCCACCACCTCGACCAGTTTCATCAGCGCCGGCGGGTTGAAGAAGTGCATCCCGACGACGCGCTCGGGGTGCGGGACCTCGGCGGCGATCGCGCTGACCGGCAGCGAGGAGGTGTTGCTGGCGAGGATCGCCTGCGGGCCGCAGGCGCCGGCCAGCGCGGCGAACAGCTCGCGCTTCAGCGCCAGTTCCTCGGGCGCCGCCTCGACCACGAGGTCGCACTCGGAGAGGTCGCCAAGGCTGCCGGCGCCCTCGATGCGCCGCGCCGCCGCGGTCGCTTCCTCCTCGCTCCAACGGCCGCGCTCCACCCCCTTGCCGAGCGCGGCGCGCAGGCGCTCGACGCCGGTTTCCAGCGCCTCCGGCATGGGGTCGTGAAGGAGCGTCTCGTAGCCGCCCAGCGCCGCGATCTGGGCGATCCCGGCCCCCATCGTGCCGGCGCCGACGACGCCGACCCGCTCGACCCCGGGCACAACTGTTCCCGCTTCGCTCACGGCGCGAAGAACCAGATATGCACGCTTGTTCGCTCCGCGCTCACTGCCCCCGGAACTCCGGCTCGCGCTTCTCGAGGAACGCCTGCATGCCCTCGACCCGGTCCTCGGTCGCCATCGCCAGCTCGTAGAGGCGGCGCTCGTTCTCCAGGCCGGCCGAGAGCGTCGTCTCCTCGGCGGCCAGCACCGCCTGCTTGGCGAGGCGAGCGGCGATCGGCGGTCGCTCGGCGACCGTGCGCGCCAGCTCCGTCGCCTCCTCCAGCCAGCGGTCCGACTTGACGACCTTGTTGACGAGGCCCAGCTCGAGCGCCTCGCGCGCCTCGATCCGGCGCCCCGTCAGCACCAGCTCCATCGCCCGCTGCTTGCCGATCACCCGCGCCAGGCGCTGCGTGCCGCCGCCGCCCGGAATGATTCCCAGGGTGATCTCCGGCTGGCCGAAGACGGCCGCCTCGGAGGCGACGATCAGGTCGCAGGCGAGCGCCAGCTCGCAGCCGCCGCCCAGCGCGTAGCCGGAGACCGCCGCGACGAGCGGCGTCCTGACCGCGGCGAGCCGCCGCCAGAAGGAGGCGGCCGGGTGGCGCAGCGCCTCGGCGAAGCTGCGCTCGGCCATCGCCCTGATGTCGGCGCCGGCGGCGAAGACCTTCTCCGAGCCGGCGATGACGACGCAGCGGACGTCCGGGTCCGGGTCGAGCCGCTCGAGCTCGCCGGCCAGCCGCTCCATGACCTCCGGCGAGAGGGCGTTGCGCGCCTCCGGCCGGTTCAGCCGCAGCAGCGCGACATGTCCGTCGCGCGAGCTCTCGACCAGCTCCTCCGCCATCACTCCTTGCCCGCCTCCATGGGAGTCATCGCGTTGATCCCCGTGGCGGAGCGCCCGATGATCAGCTTCTGGATCTGCGAGGTGCCCTCGTAGAGGGTGGTCACCCGCGCGTCGCGCAGGTAGCGCTCGACCGGGTAGTCGTCGACGTAGCCGGCGCCGCCGTGTACCTGGATCGCCAGGTTGGCGCATTCGACCGCCGCCTCGGTCGCGTGCAGCTTCGCCACCGAGGTCTCGGTCGTGTTCGGCTTGCCTTCGTCCTTCAGCATCCCGGCGCGGTAGACCAGCATCCGCGAGGCGTCGCGCTTGACGATCATGTCGGCGATCATCTCCTGCACCAGCTGGAAGCGGGCGAGCGGCACGCCGAACTGCTTGCGCTCCGTCGCGTAGGCGACCGACGCGTCGACGCAGCCGTCGCAGATGCCGACGCAGCCGGCGGCGACGCTGTAGCGACCGTTGTCGAGGGCGCTCATCGCCACCTTGAAGCCGTCGCCCACCGTCCCCAGCATGGCGTCCTCGCCGACCTCGACCGCGTCGAGCGAGAGCTCGGCCGTGTCGGAGGAGCGCAGGCCGAGCTTGCCGTGGATCTCCTGCGTGGTGAAGCCCTCGCTCTCGGTCGGGACGAGGAAGCAGGCGAGCCCGCGGTGCTTCTTCTCGGGATCGGTCTGGGCGAAGATCAGCGCCAGCTCGGAGTAGTTGCCGAGCGAGATCCACATCTTCTGGCCGCTGATCGACCAGCCGGAGTTGGTCTTCGTCGCGCGGGTGCGCAGGTTGGCCGCGTCGGAGCCGGTGTCGGGCTCGGTCAGGCCGAAGCAGCCGAGCGCCTCGCCGGAGCAGAGCCGCGGCAGCCACCTCTGCTTCTGCTCCTCGGTGCCCCACTTCTCGATCGAGCCGGCGACGAGCGAGGTCTGCACCGAGACGACCGTGCGGGCGGAGGAGTCGGCGCGGCCGACCTGCTCGACGATCAGCCCGTAGCCGATGTAGTCGAGGCCGCGACCGCCGTACTGCTCGGCGACCGGCGCGCCGAGGTAGCCGACCTCGCCGAGCTTGCTCGCCAGCTCGCGGTCGAAGCGGCCGGCGCGGTCGTTCTCTTTGACCCGGGGGAGGATCTCCTTGTCGGCGAATTCGCGCGCCGCTTCGGAGATCAGCCGCTGCTCGTCGGTCAACTGGAAGTCCATCTCACCGTCGCTTTCTCGTCGTTCTGTTCCGGGTCATCTTCAAAGCTCTCGCTCGAGGGTCGCGGCGAAGGCCGCCTGGGCCTCGCGGGTGCGCGGGCCCGGGGCCTCGGGCAGCGCGCGCCCGTCGATCGCGGCGACGGCCTGGATCTCGCGCGTGGTCGAGGCGAGGAAGGCCTCGTGGGCGCCGCGCAGATCGTCGACCTGCCAGGCGCCGACCTCGACATGCAGCGCCTTGACCAGGCGGTCGCGGGTGATCGACTCGAGCACCCCGAGCTCGAGCGCCGGCGTGCGTAGGCCGCCCTCGGCCGAGACCCAGAAGATCGAGGAGGTCGGCGGCTCGAGCACGGTGCCGTCGGGCTGCACGAGCACCGCCTCATCGGCGCCCCGCGCCTTGGCCAGCCGGGTCGCCTGCATGTTGGCGGCGTAGGAGAGCGACTTGACGCCGTTGAGGATCACCGTGGGGCTGTAGGTGACGGTGGCGACCGCCAGCGTCTCGGCGTGCGCGGGGAGCGGCTCGATCGCGGCGATCCGGCGACCGCCGCGGGTGACGATCAGCCGCAGCTGCCCGTCCGGCCCGCCGGCCTCGCCGATCAGAGCCTCGATCTCGCGCTCCAGCGCGGCGCGGTCGAACTCGAGCTCGATCGCCGCGGCCGAGCGCTGCAGCCGGTCGACATGCTCGGCCAGCGCGAACGGCCGCCCGTCGTAGAGGCGGATCACCTCGAACGCCCCGTCGCCGCGGTAGAGCCCGTCGTCCTTCATCGGCACCGTTGCCTCGGCGGTGGGGGTCACCGTCCCGTCAACGCTCGCTAGCTCCCTCAGCGCCATCGCCGCGCGAGGCTACCTCAGAGCGCTTCGAAGACGGTGGCGAGGCCCTGGCCGACGCCTACGCACATGGTGGCGATGCCGTACTTGCCGCCGCGGCGGCGCAGCTCGCGGACCAGGGTCGTCGTCAGGCGGGCGCCGGAGCAGCCGAGCGGGTGGCCGAGCGCGATCGCGCCGCCGTTGACGTTGAGCCGCTCTTCGTCGATGCCGAGCTCGCGGGCGCAGGCGAGGACCTGGGAGGCGAAGGCCTCGTTGAGCTCGATCAGGTCGATCTGGTCGAGCTCCAGCCCGGCGGCGGCGAGGGCGCGCGGCACGGCGACGGCCGGGCCGATGCCCATGTAGGCGGGGTCGACGCCGGCGACGCCGCTGGCCAGGACGCGCGCCAGCGGCTCGGCGCCGAGCTTCTCGACCCCGGCCGCGGAGGCGATCAGCAGGCAGGCGGCGCCGTCGTTGAGGGTCGAGGCGTTGCCGGCGGTCACCGTGCCCTCCTCGCGGAAGACCGGCCGCAGCGCCGCCATCTTCTCCAGCGAGGCGTCGGGGCGCGGACCCTCGTCGGCCTCGACCAGGACGGTTTCGCGGCGTCCCCTGGGCGCCTCGATCGGGACGATCTCCTCGGCGAACTTCCCGGACTCGGAGGCGGCCACAGCGCGCCGGTGGCTGCGCAGGGCGAAGGCGTCCTGGCCCTCGCGGCTCACCCCGTAGCGCTCGGCGACGTTCTCGCCGGTCTCGCCCATCGACTCGGTGGAGACGCCGAGCTCGGCCATCCGCGGGTTGATCATCCGCCAGCCGAGCGTCGTGTCGTGCATCGTCTGCGGTCCGCGCGGCAGGGCGCGCTCGGGCTTCTCGACCACCCAGGGCGCGCGGCTCATCGACTCGACCCCGCCGGCGAGGTAGAAGTCCCCCTCGCCGAGCTTGACCGCGCGAGCGGCGCAGTTGACCGCCTCCAGCCCCGAGGCGCAGAGCCGGTTGACCGTCGCCCCCGGCACGCTCTGCGGCAGGCCGGCGAGCAGCGCCGCCATCCGCGCGACATCGCGGTTGTCCTCGCCCGACTGGTTGGCGGCGCCGAAGTAGACGTCGGTGATCTCGCCCGGGTCGACGCCGCTGCGCTCGACCACGGCGCGGATCGTGTGCGCGGCGAGGTCGTCGGGCCGCACGCCGGAGAGGGCGCCGCGGTAGGAGCCCATCGGGGTGCGGATCGCATCGACTATGTAGGCGTCAGCCATCGAGGGGATTAAAGGCGACGGGGAACGGCAGCGTATGCTCGGCGGTCATGGGCTTCATGCTGCTCACTGTCGGGATGCTCGCGTTGATCATCGGCGCGCTGCTGGTGGTCGGCCACTTCTATCAGGGCAGCGCCGCCGAGCTGGTGGACTGGAAGCCGACGCGCAGC
The DNA here is from genome assembly GCA_035266685.1 of Solirubrobacterales bacterium. Lineage (GTDB taxonomy): Bacteria > Actinomycetota > Thermoleophilia > Solirubrobacterales > 70-9 > VRUE01. The sequence goes on along the minus strand of DATFMX010000044.1, from coordinate 13,117 downwards.
CCCGAGGTCGAGGCGCAGAACGAAATCGACGATGTGCGCCAGATGCTCGAGGCGCAGAACGAGATGCGGCGCCGGCGCGGCGCCCCGGAGGTCGACGAGGCTGCGCTGCGGGTCGAGGTCGAAGCGGAGGAGCTGGAGCGGATGCGGCGGGGCGACCCGTTCGGGGCATGAGGATGGACGAGTGGCGCGGGCGCTGATCGTCGGCTGCGGCTGTCGTGGCCGCGCGGTGGGCGAGCGGCTGCTGCGCCGCGGCTGGCAGGTGCGGGGGACGAGCCGCCACCGCGAAGGCCTGGCGCTGATCGAGCAGTCGGGGATCGAGCCGGCGCTCGCGGACCCGGCCGAGCCCGGCACCGTGCTCGAGCTGATCGAGGACGTCAGCGTCATCGCCTGGCTGCTCGGCTCGGCCGAAGGAGACGAGGAGGAGCTGGCGGCGCTGCATGGGCCGAGGCTCGACCGGGTGCTGGAGCGGATCGTCGAAACGCCGGTGCGCGGCTTCGTCTACGACGGCAAGGGAAGCGTCGACCCGGTGCTGCTGGCGCACGGCAAAGAGGCGGTCGAGGCGGCCTCGGAAACCTGGAACCTGCCGATCGCCTGCCTTCTCGTCGACCCCTTCGACGACGAGACCTGGAGCGATCCGATCGACATCTGGACCGACGCGGCGATCGGCGGAATCGTCGACATGCTGGAGAAGTGAGGGCGCCATCCGCATATCTCTAAACTCGGATGGGAATTCAGGCAAATACGCTGACGCGAGTTCGAGAGGAGCGGTCCGATGGCGCTGAAGATTGGTGACGAAGCACCCGATTTCGAGGCCGATACGACGGAGGGCCGGATCAAGTTCCACGACTGGATCGGCGACTCGTGGGCCGTCCTCTTCTCCCACCCGAAGGACTTCACGCCCGTCTGCACGACCGAGCTCGGCTACATGGCCAGCATCGAGCCGGAGTTCGCGAAGCGGGGCGTCAAGGTGATCGGTCTCTCGGTCGACCCGCTCGGCAAGCACGAGGAGTGGGCGAAGGACATCGAGGAGACGCAGGGCACGGCGCCCAACTACCCGATCATCAGCGACGCCGATTTCAACGTCTCGAAGCTCTACGGGATGCTGCCGGCGGAGGTGTCCGGCGACCCCGGCGACCGCACGCCGGTTGACAACCAGACGGTGCGCAACGTCTTCGTCGTCGGCCCCGACAAGAAGGTCAAACTGATCCTCATCTACCCGATGACGACCGGGCGCAACTTCGACGAGGTGCTGCGCGTGATCGACTCGCTGCAGCTCACGGCGGAGCACAAAGTCGCGACCCCCGCCCAGTGGAACCTGGGGGACAAGGTGATCATCGGCGGCTCGGTCTCCAACGAGGAAGCGAAGGAGATCTACCCGGACGGCTGGGAGGAGCCCCGTCCGTATATCCGAATCGTCCCCCAGCCCAGCAAGTCCTGAGACGCCCCTCAGGCCCGCTCTAGCAAGTCGCCCACGATTCGGGCGGTTGCGCCCCAGATCAGGTGGCCTTCGACCTCGTAGGTGGGGGTGTGGATCGGCACGCCGCGGCGGACCAGGCGGCGCATCGCGTAGCCCTCGCGCAGCAGCGCCAGTGAGAAGGTGAGCAGGGTCTCGACCTCGGCCGGGTTCGGCCGCAGATCGAGCTCGCCGGGGTGGGGGATGCGGCCGACGAAGGGGTGGATGCGATAGCCGGTGACGAAGGTGCCGGTCGTCGGCAGCTGCTCGCCGAGCTCGACCGCCGCGGGATCGAGCGCGATCTCCTCCTCGGCCTCGCGCAGCGCCGTCGCCGCGAGGTCGGCGTCGGCCTCGTCCCGGCGCCCGCCGGGAAAGGAGATCTCGCCCGCGTGACGCCGCATGTCGGCGCGCCGCTCGGTGAAGACCAGGCCCGGATCGTCCGGCCAGCCGTAGAGCGGCAAGAGGACCGCGGCCTCGGTCAAATGATGACCTGCACGGTGCCCCCGTCGACCGACCAGGCGGCGCCGGCGACGTAGGAGGCGCGCTCGGAGCAGAGGAAGGCGATCGCGCCGGCGATCTCGCCGACCTCGGCGAGGCGGCCGATCGGGCGCTTGGCGCCGGCTTCGGCCAGCGCCGCCTCGCGGCTCTCGGCGTCTGACATTGCGTGCGACTGGTCGAGCAGGCCGCCGGAGTCCATCCACATCTCCGATTCGACCGGCCCGGGACAGATCGCGTTGACCAGCACGCCGCGCTTCGCGTAGCGGTCGGCGAAGAGGCGCGAGAGCGAGAGCTCGGCCGCCTTGGCGACCGAGTACTCGGGCATCGCCGCCGAGGGGCGCTTGCCCGCGGTCGAGCAGACGTTGACGACGCGGCCCCAGCCGCGCTCGGCCATCGGCGGCGCTGCCGCCCGCATCGCCCGCAGCGGCGCCATCACGTTGAGCTCGTACTGGGCGTACCAGTCCTCGTCGGGGACCTCCTCGAGCTGCCGCCACTGGGCGGTCCCGGCGTTGTTGACGAGCACATCGAGGCCGCCGTAGAGCTCCGTCGCCATGGCCAGCATCCGCTCACCGGCGTCGAGGTCGGTGACGTCGAGCGCCAGCCGCTGGGCGCCACCTCCGGCAGCGCTGCCGGCCGCGACCGCCTCGCCCTGCGCCTCGAGCAGCCGCTCCTCGCCGCGGCCGACCAGCACCACGTTGGCGCCCTCGGCGCAGAGCAGCCGCGCCGTCTCGCGCCCGATCCCGCTGCTGGCGCCGGTGACGACGCAGGCGCGCCCTTTCAGGCCGAGGTCCACTAGAGCGGCTCGACCCGGTCGGAGACGCTGACCGCGGTCTCGCCGGCCAGCAGCTTGTGGACGGGGCATTTGCGGGCGACGACGGTCAGCCGTTGCTTCTGCTCCTCGCTCAGCCCGGCCGGCAGGCGCAGGACGACGTCGAAGGCGCGCGGCAGGTGGGCCTCGTAGGAGACGTCGACCTCGACCTCGACCGCGCCGAGGTCCCAGCCCTTGCGCTCCGCGTACATCTCCATCGTCACCGCGATGCAGCCGGCGAGCGCGCCGGCGACGAGCCGGGTCGGCGGCGGGCCGAGGTCGGCGCCGCCCTTCTCCGGCGGCTCGTCGATGACGATCGTGTGGCCGCCCTCGATCTCGACCTCGTGGGTGAAACCCTCGCGTCGGCGGGCGACGACCCTCACTGCTTCGCCTTGCGGCGCCCTTCGAACAGCGCCGGCTCGTCGACGTCTGCGAAGCGCGCCATCGCGTAGGCGAGGTCGGAGGCTCGGTTGACGAAGTGGATCACCGTCTCGGCGATCTGCTCGCCGCCTTCGCCGAGCTCGGTGATGCGGCGCTCGGCGCGGCGGATCGTAGTGCGGGCGACGTCGAGCTGGGCGGAGAGCTGGTTGCCGCCGGGGATGACGAACTGCGGCGGCAGCTCGACCCGGTCCATGTAGCGGTCGATCGCCTGCTCCAGCTCGGCGACCATCCCCTCGGTCGTGCGGCTGATCCCGTCTTCGAGCCGCTCGCTCGCCTGCGGCGCGGTCGCCAGCTCGGCGCCGGCGACGAAGATGTCGTCCTGCAGGCGCAGGATGTCGCCGGCCAGCTCGGCGTGCTCGGCGCCGCAGAGGGCGCGGGCGACGCCGAGTTGCGAGCAGGCTTCGTCGAGCGCTCCGTAGGCCTCGGTGCGGCCGTGGTGCTTGGGCACCCGGCCGCCGTACCAGAGCGAGGTCGTGCCGTCGTCGCCCTTTCTGGTGTAGATCTTCGTCAAACCGGGTTGAACACTAGCCCGGTCAGGACCTTGGGAAAGAAGTAGGTCGACTTCGGCGGCATGTTCTCGTCGCTTTCGCAGATCGCCCGCGTCTGGTCGACGGGGATCGGGCGGAGGACGAAGGCGACGTCGTAGGAGCCGTCCTCGAGCAGGGCAAGCGAGTCCTCGACGCTCTTCGAGTAGCCGAGGCCGCGCTTGGCGAGGATGTCGTCTTCGCTGAGGCCGGCGACGCCCTTCAGCACCAGGGTCTCGAGGATCGCCGCGTCGAGCCGGCGGTAGGCCTCGGGCTTGCCGGCGAGCTGCTGGTCGAGCGCGGCGACGGCGCTGTCCTTGAGCCGCAGGCGGAAGGCCTTGCGGTGGAAGCAGTCGTAGAGGCCGAAGACGCCGGCGCCCTCCTCGCCCAGCGGGTCGAGCTGCTCGAGCGGCACCTCGGTCGCGTCGAAGAGCTCGCGCAGACCCTCGCCGAGGCGGCGCTGGCGCTCGGGGTCGTCGCGGAATCCGGAGAGCAGGCGGTGGGTGGGGAAGACGGTGAGGCCGGGGTCGGCGAGCCCGGTCAGCGCCATCAGCGTGAACTCGTGGTCGCCCTCGCCGCCGATCTCGTCGCGGTAGGCGATCGCGGTCTCGTAGCGATGGTGGCCGTCGGCGATCAGCAGCCGGGCGCCGGCCTGCTGTTCGGTGACCGCGGAGAGCACCGCCGGTTCGGCGACCCGCCAGACGCGGGTCAGGCTGCCGGTTTCATCGCTCGCCGTGCCCCACGGCTTGACGCCCTCGATCGCCGCCGCGACCAGCGGCCAGGGGTCCTCGGTGCTGAGCGAGAAGATCGGCGAGAGGTTGTGGTGGGTGGCGCGGGTGAGGTCGAGCCGGTCCTGCTTCGGCCCGGGCAGGGTGCGCTCGTGCGGCAGCACCTGCCCGGCGGAGAAGTCCTCGACCCGCACGCGGGCGAGGATCCCGTGGCGGGTGCGCGGCGTGCCGTCGGGCCCCGTGTAGTCCTGGGTCATCGCCCAGATCGCCGGCTCGGAGTCGCTGACCAGCGCGCCCGCCTGGCGCCACTCGGCGATCGTCCGCGCCGCCCGCTCGTAGGGGTCGTCGCCCGTGTCCTGCGGCCCGCTCTCCCCGTACGGTTTCGGCAAGTCGATTGCGACCGCGTTGTAGGGCGAGCGCCCCAGCAGCTCCGCCCGCATCTCCCCGTCGATCACGTCGTACGGCGGCGCCGCCACTTTCTCCAGCGACCCGACGACCCCCAGGTCGTAATGAGTCGCAAAGATCGGGCGCACGTCGGCCATCGGGCGGGACGCTAGCGATTCCAGCCGTCCGATGCTGATGGGAACATACGTTCGATCACCGATGGCGTATCCGGCGTACATCAAAGACAAGGCAAGGCAGCTTCGAATCGAGAAGAGGCTGACGATCGACGAGCTGGTCGAACAGCTTGCGCTTCCTCGCACGACGATCTACGACTGGGTGCGGGATGTGCCAATCCCGCGAAAGCCGAACACCAGGTGGCCCACGGAGGCGCAGGAAAGAGGCACCGCGGCGATGCAGGCCAAGTACCGAGCGCGGCGCGAACGAGCCTACGAGCAGGGCCGCGAAGGATTCGCGACGCTTTGCGCCGAGCCGACCTTCCGCGATTTCGTCTGCATGTACATCGGCGAGGGATTTAAGCGGGACCGCAATGTCGTCTCGATCTGCAACTCCGATCCGGCGGTCGTCCGACTGGGCGCCAGATGGATACGTCGGCTGACCGAGCATCCGATCGAATTCGCCTTCCAGCACCACGCCGATCAGGACCCCGGTGAGCTTTGCGCTTTCTGGGGCGTGCTCCTCGAGATTGCCCCATCGGAAGTCAAGTTCATGCGGAAGTCGAACAGCGGCCAGCTCAAAGGGCGCCGCTGGCGTTCGAAATACGGCGTGCTCCAAGTCAGGACGTCAGACACATATCTTCGAGCGCGGATCGGAGCGTGGATGGATGCGGTTCGAAAAGAGTGGCCCTAGAATGGCTTGAGAATCACGCTTTCGGGGCGTGGCGCAGTCTGGTAGCGCATCCCGTTTGGGTCGGGAAGGCCCCCGGTTCGAATCCGGGCGCCCCGATTAAAGGAGTATTGCCGGCCTCGCGAAGACGACCTCGAAGGGAGCGTCGGGTCCGTAGATCTGTTCGACTAAGCGGCGAACGCGAGCGAGGTGGGTGGTTCCGAGTTCGACCTTGTTGGCGAGGTAGTCGATGCCGGCCTCGGTGACCCACTTCCAGAGCGGGTTTTCAGATTCCACGAATTCCGACAGGATGTCTTCCAGCTCCGCCTCGGTGTGGGTCGGGGTGACCGGAAAGGGCTTGAACCGCTCGGGTGCGATCAGGCTTCGCTTGAGCTTCTCCAGCATTGCCTCGGGTTCGACGGTGAAGCCGACGTAGATGATGCCCCCGGCGGCTTCGTCGAGCTCGTAGCCCGCATAGCTCGACGATGCGTTTTCGTCGACCCAGTCGCCTTCGATCAGATCTTGGAAGTGTTCGCGGTAGGTGTCACGATATTCGAGCTCGGTCTGCTCGGCGGCTCGCAGGGGCATGCCGAATACTTCCTCCTCGTTGGTCCAGCGGGCGACCGGGTCACCGCGCCTCCAGGCGCGAAGCAGGGCCTTGGCGCGGCGGACTATTGCCGCGCGATCGCCCTTCAAGTCAAGGTCGAGCCCGTCGTCAGTCCTCTTTTCGACTATCTCCCTGACGCTCCGTTCTTGTTCCTGGAAGCCTTTTGGACAGCCCGCCGGGAAGTCGAGACTGTCTCCCGTCCATCCCCAGACGTTTAGCTGGAGCTTTGCGGCGCAGCGAGTCCCCGGGGTGACAACCACGCTGCCGCGGAACGTCACCGGCCCGTCCTTGCGACCGGCGCAGAAGAGACGTTCTCCATGCACCCGACGGCAGTGCAGCGGACCGGAAGCGCCCGGTCCCGTTGCCGGCGCGTTGCGACTGAACGCGCGCAAACCTCCCGACATCGGCCGGACTCGAAGCGTCACACGCCCGGTCTGCACGCCGCACCAGACGACGTAGCGCACGACCGAAGGGCTCTTGCGCGAGAGCCTGGCCTCGGTGGTGCAGTCGGCGGCACGAGCACCCTTGTCCGGAGCACCCGATGGCGCCGCCGGCGCCCCCGCGGGAAAGACCACCGCCCCGCATGCGCACAGTCCGGCCGCCCAGGTCAGCCCCCGCTGGATCCTTCGTCGCATAGCGATCCAAACACTACGTTGGCCAAAGGGATGTGGAGCAGGGGGCAACTAACTGGACACCAGCGCCGCGTCCGCCAGCAGCTCGACCGAGCGGAGGCGGTTCTCTACCGAGTCGTTGTAGTGGACCGTGATCAGCTCGTCGGCGCTGGTCTGCTGCTGGAAGCGCTCTAGGTAGATGGCGGCTTCGTCGGCGGTGCCGATGGCGGTGTGGGTGAGCATCTCGTCGACCATGGCGGCCTGGGGCGAGTGGAGCAGGGCCTCGACTTCTTCGTCGCTGAGGCGGCGGTCGCCGCGGCTGAAGATCGCCTTGGCCCGCACCCGGCGGGTCGCTTCGAGCTGCTTGGCGGCGTCTTCGGGGGTGTCGGCGGCGATCACACCGACGCCGGCGATCACGTAGGGCGTCTGCAGCTGCGCCGACGGCTTGAAGCGCTCGCGGTAGATCGCGATCGCGTCGTGCAGGGCCGCCGGGGCGAAGTGGGAGGCGAAGGCGTAGGGGAGGCCGAGCATCGCGGCGAGTTCGGCGCCGAACAGCGAGGAGCCGAGGATGTAGAGAGGGACATGCGTCCCCTTGCCGGGGATCGCGCGGATGCCCGGCAGCGGGCTCTCGTCACCGAGCAGGCCCTGCAGCTCGAGCACATCGTCGGGGAAGCGCTCGGCGGCGGCGGGATTGCGGCGCAGGGCGCGGGCGGTCGGCTCGTCGCTGCCCGGGGCGCGCCCGAGGCCGAGATCGATGCGGCCGGGGTGCAGCGTCTCCAGGGTGCCGAACTGCTCGGCGATCTGCAGCGGCGAGTGGTTGGGCAGCATGATGCCGCCGGCGCCGACGCGGATCCTCTCCGTGTTCGCAGCGATGTGAGCGATCAGCACGGCGGTCGCCGAGGAGGCGATCGAGGAGATGTTGTGGTGCTCGGCGTACCAGACCCGCTCGTAGCCGGCCCGCTCGGCCCTCTGCGCGAGGCGCACGCTGCCGGCGAAGCTCGCGGCGATCGACTCGCCCTTGGCGACCGCCGCCAGGTCGAGGATCGAAAGTGGGAAGGAAAACACGTGGGCACCATATTGGGGCTGGACGCTTATCCATTCACGAAACGCCTGCAAATGCCGATAGGCGAGCCAAATGGAGGATCAACCGGGCAATCCGCGGCGGCGCGAAAGGGTCGTCTTCGAAACCGACCGGCACATGGTCGTCGGTGATGTGACGCTGCCGCCGGAGGGCTATCAGAGCCGCTTCTCGGACGCCGTCAACCGCGCCGACGTCGCCTTCATCCCGCTGCTCGACGTCGAGATCTCGCCGCTCGGCGGGGGGATGACCGAGCGGCGCGACTTCATCGTGCTCGCCAAGGAGCATGTCCACATCGCCTACCCGTTCGACGGCAGCTAGGCCGTCTGGCGGCGGCGTCGCCCGCCCCCGGCGAAGGCGCCGAGGTCGACGAAGAAGGCGAAGGCGACGATGAACCACTCGAAGCCCTGGACGCTTTCCGACGACGCCCACATCACGGCGTAGGCGAGGGTCGTCCAAGGCAGCAGGAAGAAGCCGAGGAAGGGAACGATCCAGCCGTCGAAGGCGCGGCTGAGCAGGTCGGTGAAGAGGAAGAGCACGAACAGCGCCAGCCGCGGCGAGAGCAGGGCGAATAAGAGGACCAGGCAGCCGATCTCGGCACGGTACCTTGTGGAGACGATGCGTCACGCCGTGCTCGACACGCCGCTCAAGCCGCCGTTCCCCGACGGGATCGAGACCGCCTACTTCGCGCTCGGCTGCTTCTGGGGCGCCGAGCGGCTCTTCTGGACGCTCGACGGCGTCTACACGACGGCCGCCGGCTACATGAACGGGACGACGCCGAACCCGACCTACGAGGAGGTCTGCGCGGGCCGGACCGGCCACGCCGAGGCGGTGCTGGTCGCCTTCGACCCGGCGAGGGTCTCCTACGCCGATCTGCTGAAGGTCTTCTTCGAGGAGCACGATCCGACCCAGGGCATGCGCCAGGGCAACGACATCGGCACCCAGTACCGCTCCGGGATCTACTTCGCCAACGACGCCCAGAAGGCGACCGCGGAGATGGCCCGCGACGCCTACGACGAGGCGCTGCGCGCGGCGGGCCACGAGCCGATCACGACCGAGGTCGAGCCCGCCGGCCCCTTCTACTACGCCGAGGACTACCACCAGCAGTACTTGCACAAGGTGCCGAACGGCTACTGCGGTCTCGCCGGCACCGGCGTCTCCTGTCGGATCCCGGCGCCGGCGGACTGACCGCCGCCCGCCCGGCTCGGGGCGGTTGGCGCCGATTAGCGTGCCCGCGGGGGCGTGGTTGGCCAAACTGGGTGGTGCATGTGGCCGCAGCGCGTAGCAGCGCTACGCGCGAGGACCGCGGGTGCCGATCCAGTGCCGGCCAGACGCGTCAACCGTGGGTGCGGGAATCGGTGGCACCCGCCGATAGCATCCCGCGCCGGTGACGCCCTCCTTCGGCTCCTACATCGGCGGCTGCCTGGCGACGATCGGCATCGTCTCCGCGCTCGGCCTCGGCGGCTACTGGCTGCGACGCTGGATCGCGCCCGAATTCTCGGGCGCACTGGCGCGGCTCGGCGACGCGACGCTCGCCGTCGCCCTGCTGATCCTCTCGCTCGAGCTGCTCGGCTCGCTGAGCATCCTGCGCACCGGCTGGGTGATCGTCGGCTGCATCGGGATCGGGCTGGGCGCCGCCTGGCTCGGCCGGCGGATGGCCCCCGGCGGGCGCAACGAGGTCGCTGCGCCGCGCGTCCACTGGATCGCCTTCATGCTGGCGCTGGGCGTCGCCTCCTTCACCGTCGCCGAGTGGACCTTTCCCTCCCAGCTCAACCTCGACGCCGGCATGTTCGGCGGCGACACGACCTGGTACCACATGCCGTTCGCGGCGCGGATGGCGCAGGAAGGCTCGACGGTCCACCTGCTCTACACGGATCCGCTGCGCCTCGCCGCCTGGTTCTACCCGCAGACCTCGGAGCTGATCCACGCCGCGGGGATCGTCGTCTTCAAGACCGACTGGCTCTCGCCGCTGATCAACATGATCTGGCTGGCGATCGCGCTGCTCGGCGCCTGGTGCGTCGGCCGCCCCTACAAGGTCGGCCCGGCGACGCTGGTCGCGGGGGCGATCGTGCTCGATGCGGGGGTGATGATCGAGACCCAGCCGGGCGAGGGGCGGAACGACATCATGGGCCTCGCCTTCCTGATCGCCTTCGCCGCCTTCCTGATCAACGGCCACCAGCGGCGGGCGCCGGACGAGGGGGCGGTCCAGGACACGCCGGAGCGCGACGCGCCGCTGCTCGACAAGGGCCCGCTCGTCCTCGCCGGCGTCGCCGCCGGCCTCGCCGCCTCGGTCAAGCTCACCTTCCTCGTCCCGGTCGCCGCGATCGGCCTCGGTGTCGTCGTCTTCAGTGGCCGCGGGCGGAAGCTGACGACGGCCTGGGTGCTCGGCCTCTCGGCCTTCGTCGTCGGCGGCTACTGGTACGTGAAGGCGGCGATCAAGACCGGCGGCAACCCGATCCCCTCGACCGGCTTCGGCCCGCTGCACCTGCCGCGCCCCGATCAGATGCCGCTCGACCCGCGACCGCGCTTCGCCGTCTCCCACTACCTGACCAACCCGACGATCTACCGGCACTGGTTCTTCCCGCGGCTCGATGACGCCTTCGGCCCGCTCTGGCCGCTGATCCTGATCGTCGCCGTCGCCGCCGCGGTCTTCGTCGCGGTCCGCTCGCGCAATCGCATCCTGCAGGTGATCGCCGCCGCGGCGCTGCTGACCGCGCTCGTCTACCTCTTCACCCCGCTGACCGCGGCCGGCCAGGAGGGCTCGCCGACGGGCTTCTTCACCAATACGCGCTACCTGGCGCCGGGGCTGTTGCTGGCGATGACCCTGCTGCCGATCGCGCGTCCGCTGCGAGCCCCCGAGTCGCGCGCCTGGCAGACGCTGCTCTTCCTTGTCGTCGTCTACGCGATCATGGTGCTGACGACGCCGCGCTGGTATCCGCCCTACATAATCGGCACGGTCTTCCTCACCCTGGCCCTGGTCTGGACTCCGGCCGCGCTCGGCCTGCTGCGCAGCAGGCGCCTCGCCAGCCGCACCTACCTCTCGGTGGGCGCCGGCTGCGTGCTGCTGCTCGCCGTGATCCTCGGCCGCGCCCAGGAGGTTCAGTACTACGACCACCACTACGTGAACACGAGTCCGTTCCTGCAGGACGGCGGCCCACGCAAGGCCTACACCTTCGCCCGCGAACGGCACGGCAAGCGGATCGGGATCGCCGGCTCGGGCGAGATCTTCTTCGGCCAGTACGGCTTCTACGGGGCCAACCTCGACAACTACGTCCAGTACATCGGCGTCAAGGGGCCGCGCGGCACCTACCGCCTGGCGACGAGCTGCCATCAGTTCCGCAAGCTGATCAACGAAGGCGACTACGACTACCTGATCGTCAGCCAGTACACCCAGGACTCGCCGGAAGCCGAATACTGGTACCCGATATACGCCTGGCTGAAGAGCTCCAAGGCGCTCGAACTCGTGATCGAAGAGCCTGACATCACGCCCGAGCCCGACTACGTCTTCAAGGTCAAAGGCAAGCTCGACACCAGCTGCGCGGACGTCGGCGAAACGGCGGCGGAAGGCTAGCGCTGCGCGAGCGCGTGGTCGCGCGCCAGGGCGGCGGAGCGCTCGGGCTGCTCCCACCAGAACATGTGGCCGACGTCCTCCAGTAGGCGCGGCTCGACTCCGAGCAGCCGACTGATCAGGATGCCGTTGTTGGCGCCCAGCAGGCGGTCGGCGGTGCCGTGGATGACCTGGGTCGGGACGGAGACCTGGTCGAGCCGGGAGCTGGTGTCGTGCGCGCCGCAGGCCCGCATCTGCTGGAGGATCACATCGCCGCGCGCCCGCAGGCTGGTCGCCATCTCGTGGAAGGCCGCGTAGCGGCTCTCCTCGGCGCGGAAGCCGGGGGAGAGGTTGATCTCCCACATCGTCCGCAGCACCCGCTCGCGGTCGCCCGAGGCCATCGCGGCGCCGAGCGTCCTCAGGTCGTCCTCGTCCATCAGCGTGCTTCCGGGCCCGCCGCAGTAGGTCGCGCCGAGGCTGAGGCTGCCGACCCGCTCGGGGTGGGCCAGCACCAGCTCCTGCGCGATCATCCCGCCCATCGAGATGCCGAGCACGTGCGCCCGCTCAAGCTCCAGCGCGTCGAGCAGCGCGGCGACGTCGCCGGCCATGTCGGCGGTCGAGAACGGCATCCGCGCCTCTCCCGAGAGGCCCATGCCGCGGTTGTCGAAGACGATGCATTCGAAGCTCTCCTCCAGCGGCGCGAGGAAGTCCCGCCCCCAGGCCCGGTGGGTCGCGCTCATCCCCTGGATCAGCAGCAGCGGCTCGCCGCTCCCGGCGCGCTCGTAGTACAGCTCGCTCCCCCCGGCATCGACTTTAGGCATCGGACGATCCTAACGCGGCCGATCCGGCCCGCAATCCCCGCCCGAGCCGTAATCTAGGCGCACCCGCCCCCGTAGCTCAGTGGACAGAGCGACGGCCTTCTAAGCCGTGGGTCGCTGGTTCGAATCCAGCCGGGGGTATTGGCTGTTCAGAAGCGAGGCTCCCAGGGAGGCTCGTACTGGTAGCCGACCTCTGGCTCGACCGGTGAAAGACCGAGATCGAGCATCTGCTGGCCGCTGATGCGATTGCGGGCTTCCTGAAGCATGTCGGGCAAGCGCTTGGCGGCATTAGCGTAGATCGCCGCCATGATCCGAGTGCCCGTATCGCTGTCCGTGGCGAAGATCATGTGGTAGAGGGTGCTGCCCTTCGTATTCTTCAACTCGAACGGATGGGCGAAGCGGTAACCGAGGACGCGCTCCAGTCGCCAGCGCATGAGGTTGACGTACTCCTCGCGTGCCTCGGTGCCGCTGATCGAACCGCCGACGCGTAGCTCATGGATTGGTTTCCACGCATCGGTTCCGAAGAGGCGAGTGGCGCGAGCGATGTCCGCGTCGGAGACCTTCTCCTCTTTGAGGGCGAGCGTTCGGACTATCCCGCTCGTCGGAAAGAGCATCCATAGCTCGACCTTGTACTCGGGCTTGGTTGACGCGCCCGACCGGTAGCCGCGCTTGTGGTCAGCGAGAACGCGGAGGGTAAGCGTTCAGGGGGTCGAAGGGCTTCGGGCGCCGGCGGCGTAGTTATGGAGCGTGGCCGGGTCACGGCGCGAGGCCGACCTT
>DATFMX010000043.1:0-10990 GCA_035266685.1 Solirubrobacterales bacterium | reverse complement strand
CGGCAGGGTCGTACCGACGGTCCCCTCCCCCGTCCGTGGCAGCGCTGCGGAGCTTCGCGGGCGCAACCGCTCAGCCGGAGTCGAGGTGCTGCCCGGGGCGTTGCACTCGCTGGGGCGGGGCCAGCGCTATGACCGGGGGCTTGCCGTGGAAGGGTTGCTGGCGCGGGCCGGGCCCTAGGGCTCCTAAACGGTCGCTCGCGCGCGTCGGCGCAGCAGGAAAGCAGCGATGGCAAGTACGAGCGCGACGGCCGCCAGGAGGCCGACGAGGGCAATGCCCGGCGCACCCTTGGTCGTCTGATCGGTGACGCGGATGAAGTCCCAGGTGTAGTGAGTGCCGCTCTCGCTGCCGTCGTAGACGGCGAGCAGGTATCGGCCGGGCGGCACTTGCGGCACTCGGACCTCTGCGTGTTGGCGCGGTGGCCGCCATTCGCCCAGCACGACCGGCGCCACTCCGGGCATCCGCTCCTTCCAGAGGTCCAGGTGACAGCCGTAGCAATTCGGCCTCGCCCCGAGCTCCAGTTGACCGCGACTCGGATTGAGCACCGCTTTGTAAGCGCGGTCGAGGATGAGCAGCTTCTGCCCCGGCGCCGCCTTGTCGGGCATGACGCAGTCGGGGCAGGGGCCGTGCGCCGCTGCTGGCGCGCACAGGGCGGCGACCGCAACGAAAGCGACCAGGCACATCGCTCTCAGCCTCCCTGCCATGTTCCAACGCTACCCGACCCTGCTGCATAAATTCGCCCTAAAAGCAGCGGGGATCGCGGCTTGACCGGGCTAACATCGTTGCGATGCTTGCGAATTCGAACGGGGGCGACTTGGTCGGGGGACGGGTGCTGGTCGTCGAGGACGACGAGGAGATCGCCGATGTGCTGCGGCGCTCGTTGCGCAACGAGGGCTACGAGGTGCGGACGTCCGGCGACGGGGTCGAGGCGCTCGACGCCGCCGCGGGCTTCGTTCCGGATGTGGTCGTGCTCGACCTCGGGCTGCCGCGCATGGACGGGGTCGAGGTCTGCCGGCGGCTGCGCGCCGACAGCGATGTGCCGATCCTGATGCTGACGGCGCGAGCCGAGACCGAGGACCGGGTCGGCGGCCTCGACAGCGGCGCCGACGACTACCTGGTCAAGCCGTTCGAGCGCAAGGAGCTGCTGGCGCGGATCCGGGCGCTGCTGCGGCGGCGTCCGCCGCGCGGCTCGGCCTCGCTGCAGGTCGGCGACCTGACGCTCAATCCCGACACCCGCGAAGTGAAGCGCGGCGAGCGCGAGATCGAGCTGACCAACCGCGAGTTCGAGCTGCTCGAGTACCTGATGCACAACGAGCGCCTCGTCGTCTCGCGCGAGCGCCTGCTCGACGAGGTCTGGGGCTACGACCCGATGGCGGCGACCAACACGATCGACGTCTTCATCTCCAACCTGCGCCGCAAGCTCGAGGAGGGCGAGGAGTCACGGCTGCTGCACACGAAACGCGGCGCCGGATACGTCTTGAAGGCCTAGATGCCCAGGCGAACGGCGCTTCGCCCCAGGAACTGGCCCGTCCGCTGGCGGCTCGCCGCGGTCTCGGCCGGGCTGACGCTGGCGATCCTCGTGCTCTTCGGCGTGATCATCGGCAACCTCGCCGCGCAACGGGTGCGCGACGACTTCAACCGCGAGATGAAGGGCGCGGTCGCCAGCCTCGCCTCGCAGGTGCGGATCGTCGACACGATCACCAACACCCTGATCGTCGAAGAGCCCGACCTCGCCGACTTCGCCAGCCCCAACGACGCCTCGGTGCGGATCTACGACGCGCGCGGCCAGCAGCGCGACGCCAGCCCCAACGCCGCCGACCTCGGACAGCCGGTGCCCGGGGTGCGCGAAGTCGGCGAGATGCGCGTCGTCACCGTAGCCCTGCGCAGCCGCCAGACCGGGCGTGTCGCCGGCTACGTCCAGTACGGACGCGACGAGCAGCACATCGACTCGACCGTCGGCCGGCTCTGGCTGCTGATCGCGGCCGGGGTGATCGGCGCGACCGTGCTCGCCAGCCTCGCGGGGGTGGCGATCGCCCGCCGCGCGATGCGGCCGATCTCCTCGCTGACCGCGACCGCCCGCGAGATCGCCGAGACCGGCGACCCCTCCAGCCACATGCCCCAACCCCGCGCCGACGATGAGGTCGGCGAGCTGGCGCGGACGCTGGAGCAGATGCTGCTCTCGCTCGACGCCGCCCGCTCGGAGCGCGAATCCGCCCTGCGCCGCCAGCGCGAGTTCGTCGCCGACGCCTCGCACGAGCTGCGCACGCCGCTGACCAGCATCCTCGCCAACCTCGAACTGCTGCAGGACTCGCTCGACTCCCCGGCGCAGGAGGACGAGCGGGCGATGGTCGACTCGGCGCTGCGCTCCTCGGGCCGGATGAGCCGCCTGGTCGGCGACCTGCTGCTGCTCGCCCGCGCGGACGCCGGCCGGGTCGGCGCCCGGACCCACTGCGACCTCGCCGAGGCGGCCGGCCACGCGGCGGCCGAGGTCGCGCCGACGATCGGCGAACGCGAGCTGCGGCTGCGCAGCGACCGCCCGCTGCCCGTCGACGGCAACCCCGACGAGCTGCACCGGATGGTGCTCAACCTGCTCGACAACGCCGCCCGGCATACGCCGCCGGGCTCGACGATCGAGCTGCGCCTGCGGGCCGAAGGGCGCGACGGCGTGGTCGAGGTCGCCGACGACGGTCCGGGCGTGCCGGAGGAGCTGCGCGAGCAGATCTTCGAGCGCTTCGTGCGCGGCGAAGGCCCGGCCGACACCGCGGTCGCCGGGGGCAGCGGGCTCGGCCTGGCGATCGTCCGGGCGGTCGCCGTGTCCCACGGCGGCAGCGCCGAGGTCGGCGAATCGGATCTCGGCGGCGCCCTCTTCCGCGTCCGCCTGCCGCTCCGCAGGAGCGACTCTGAGAAAGAAATCAGACCGGCTTTAGACCTGCTTTAGCGCGGCGTCCTAATTTCCCCTCTGGACGAGACACAAGGGCCCGCCGGTTCTCCCCAACGCGACCGGCGGGCTCTTCTTTTTCCTAGACCTCGACGACGACCGGCAGGATCATCGGACGGGTGCGCAGGCGGTCGTAGACCAGCTTCGCGATCGCGTCGTGCAGGTCTTCCTGAATCAGGTGCAGCTCGCGGGTTCCCGCCTCCGCGGCGTCCTCGAGCGAGTCCTCGGCGACGTCCTTGAGCTCCTCGACCAGCTCCTCCTCGCCCTCGGGCAGGGCGACGCCGCGCACGATCGCCTCCGGGTCGGCGACGACGCTGCCGTCCTCGGACGAGATCGTCGCGACGACGATGAAGATCCCGTCGGCGGAGATCTCCCGCCGGTCGCGCAGGGCGACGTCGTCGGGCTCGCCGACGTTCAGCCCGTCGACGTAGACGACCCCGGCGTGTACCTCCTTGCCGAAGCGCGCTCCGCCGGCGTCGACCTCCAGCGGCAGGCCGTTGCGGCCCTGGAAGATGTTCTCGGGCGCGACCCCGACCGCTTCGGCGAGACCGGCGTGCAGGCGCAGCCGCTGAAAGTCGCCGTGTACCGGCATCACGTAGCGCGGCTTGGTCAGGTTGAGCATCAGCTTCAGCTCCTCCTGCCAGCCGTGCCCGGAGGCGTGGATCGGCGCGTCCTTCGCGGTGACGACGGAGGCGCCGATCTCGTAGATCCGGTCGATCGTTTCGTTGACCGCCCGCTCGTTGCCCGGCACCGGCGTCGCCGAGAAGACGACGGTGTCGCCGGAGTGCAGCTCGACGTCGCGGTGGTCGTTGTTGGCCATCCGGCGCAGCGCCGAGAGCGGCTCGCCCTGGCTGCCGGTCGAGATCACGACCACCTTCTCGTCGGGGAAGTTCTCGATCTCGCGCGGCTGGATGAACAGCCCCGAGGGCGCGTTGGTGATCCCCAGGTTGGAGGCGATGTTGAAGTTCTTGCGCATCGAGCGGCCGACCAGGGCTACCCGGCGGTCGAGCGCCACGGCGGCGTCGATCACCTGCTGCACGCGGTGGAGGTTGGAGGCGAACGAGGTGACGATGATCCGTCCCTCACAGCCTTCGAAGGTCTCCAGCAGGGCGGGGCCGACGCTCGACTCCGACGGCGCGATCCCCGGCCGGTCGGCGTTGGTCGAGTCGCCGCAGAGCAGCAGCAGGCCCTCGCGGCCGAGCTCTGCGAGGCGCGAGATGTCGGCCGGACGGCCGTCAACCGGCGTCTGGTCGAACTTGTAGTCGCCCGTCATCAGCATCTTGCCCAGCTCGGTGCCGAGGATCACCCCGCGCATGTCGGGGATCGAGTGCGAGAGGTGGACCAGCTCGAGCTCGAACGGGCCGAGCTCGACCTTCTCACCGGGCGGCAGCTCCTCCAGCGGCGCGTTCTTCAGCTTGTGCTCGTCGAGCTTCGAGCGGACCATGCCGACGGTCAGCAGGCCGCCGTAGATCACCGGCGGCATGCCGATCTCGCGCAGCACGTAGGGCAGCGCGCCGACATGGTCCTCGTGCCCGTGGGTGAGCACGATCGCCTCGATGTCCTCAGCCCGGTCGCGCAGGTAGGCGAAGTCGGGCAGCACCAGATCGATCCCGAGCATCTCCGGGGTCGGGAACATCAGCCCGGTGTCGACGACGACGATCCGCCCGTCGTACTCGACCACGGTCATGTTCTTGCCGATCTCCCCCAGGCCGCCGAGCGGCAGGACTTTCAGCTTGCCGGCCATCGGCTAGGAGGCCACCGGGACGCCGACGGCGTCCAGCGCGTCGCGGATGACCGCGCGCTGCTCGGAATCGACGGGAACCATCGGCAGGCGCAGCGTTCCCGACGGGATCGTCCCGGCCATCTCCAACGCCGCCTTCAGCGGCATCGGGTTGGTGGTCAGGCCGAGCGCGTCGTAGAGCGGTTGCAGGCCGGCGTCGATCTGCCGCGCCCGCTCCAGGTCTCCGGCCTCGACCGCCTCCCAGATCGCCCGCATCTTGTCGCCGACCAGGTGCGAGGCGACGCAGATGCCGCCCGCCAGGCCGAGCTCCAGCGTGCGCAGGAAGATCTCGTCGTTGCCGGCGAGCACATCGAGCCCCGCGATCGGTCCGAGCTCGTCGTTGTTCGCCTGCTTGACCGCGGCGACGCTGTCGATCTCGGCCAGCTCGACCAGGTCGGCCGGGGGCACGTTGACCACCACCCGCGAGGGGATGTTGTAGGCGATCAGCGGAAGCTCGGGAACGGCGGCGGCGATCGCCTCGAAGTGGGCCCTGATCCCGGCCTTGTTCGGCTTGTTGTAGTAGGGCGTGACGATCAGCGCCGCCTCGGCCCCGGCCTCGGCCGCGGCCCTGGTCAGCTCGATCGAGTGACGGGTGTCGTTGGTGCCGGTGCCGCAGTAGACGGCGCAGCTGTCGCCGACCTCCTCGACGACCGCCCGCAGCAGGCCGATGTGCTCGGCGTCGTCGAGCGTCGCCGCCTCGCCGGTCGAGCCGGCGACCACGATCCCGTGCGAGCCGTGCTCGACCAGGTGGACGGCCAGCCTGCGGGCGGCTGCCTCGTCGACGCCTCCCCCGGGCTCGAAGGGGGTGGCCATTGCGGTTATCAGGCCGCGGATCTCGCTCATACGCCGGAGGGTATGCGGTCGGCCCACGCCACCGCCTGCTCGAGCTGCGCCGCAACCCGCAGCAGCAGGTCCTCGCGCCCCAGCGGAGCGACGAGCTGGACGCCGATCGGCAGGCCGGCCTCGCTCCAGTGCAGCGGCAGCGAGATCGCCGGCTGCCCGGTGGCGTTGAAGGCGGCGGTGAAGCAGCCGTCGATGAAGGCACGGTGGAAGGCGTCCATCGGGTCGGCGCCGGTGTCGTCGAAGCTGCCCAGCAGCGGCGGCGGCTCGCCCATCGTCGGCGTCAGGAGCAGGTCGAAGCCCGACTCGTGGACGCCGGCGAGCATCCGGGTCAGCACCTGGTGCTGGCCGACCGCGGCGAGGTACTCGCCGGAGTGGTGTCGCCGGCCGATCTCGGCCAGCGCCCAGGTCAGCGGCTCGACGTCCTCGGCCGTGATCGGCGCCCCACCGATCATCGAGAGCTGGTCGAGCACCTGCGCCTGGCCCGCCGCCCAACGGACCAGGAAGGGCTCGATCACCGGCAGGTCCTGGAACATGCTCATGTCCGGCTGCTCGACCGTGTGGCCGAGGCCTTCAAGCGCCTGCGCGCCGGCCCGCGCGCCTGCCACGACCTCGGGGTCGGCGTCCTGCTCGACGATCGTCTCGGTCCAGAGGGCGATCCGCAGCTTGCCGGGGTCGGCGCCGACCTCCTCGGTGTAGGGACGGGTTGGCGGCGGCGCGACGTAGGGATCGCCGGGCGCCGGGCCGTGTACCGCCTCGAGCATCGCCGCGACGTCGCGGACCGAGCGCGAGACGGCCAGCTCGCAGGTCAGCCCGGACATGATGTCGCCGACCAGCGGGCCCTCGCTGGTCCGCTGGCGACTCGGCTTGAGCCCGACCAGGCCGCAGTTGGAGGCCGGGATGCGGATCGAGCCGCCGCCGTCGTTGGCGTGGGCGATCGGCACCATGCCGCCGGCGACCGCCGCCGCCGAGCCGCCGCTGGAGCCGCCGGCGGAGCGCTCGGTGTCCCAGGGGTTGCGGGTCGGCCCGTAGGCGCGCGGCTCGGTCGTCGGCAGGATCCCCAGCTCGGGGCAGTTGGTCTTGCCGATCGTCACCAGCCCGGCGGCGCGGAACCGCTGGGCGAGGAAGGTGTCGACGGGAGCGCGGAAATCGCGCTCCTTGAGGTAGCGCATGCCCATGTGAAGGGGCTGGCCGGCGAAGGCGGCGCCGAGGTCCTTGAGCAGGAAGGGCACGCCGCGGAACGGACCGTCGGGCAGCTCGCCGCGAGCCGCCTCGAGGCCCTCCTCGAAGAGCGTGTGTATCACCGCGTTGAGCTCCGGGTTGGCGGCCTCGATCCGCGCGATCGCCGCTTCGACCAGCTCGGCCGGGCTTGCCTCGCCCGTGCGGACCAGGTCCGCCTGCGCGGTCGCGTCGAGTCGTGCGAGCTCGTCGGTCACGCCAGGAACCTACAGCAGCTTCTCGAGTCCGACGGTGAAGCGGTCGGGCAGCTCGGCGACTCGGCGCACGGCGAGCACGACGCCGGGCATGAAGGAGACGCGGTCGATCGAGTCGTGGCGCACCGACAGCGTCTGTCCCTCGCCGCCGAAGATCACTTCCTGGTGGGCGACGAGCCCCGGCAGCCGCACCGAGTGGATCGGCTCGTGTACGTCGCCGCCCGCCGACCCGATCAGCTCCGCGGTGCGCTTCGCCGTGCCGGAGGGCGCGTCGAGCTTGCGGTCGTGGTGCAGCTCGACGATCTCGCACTCGGGCATGTGCCTGGCGATCGTCTGTGAGACCTCCATCAGCAGCACGGCGCCGATCGCGAAGTTGGGCGCGACGAAGCAGTTCGCCTCGCTCGCCTCGGCGGCCTCGCGCAGCGCGTCGAGGTCGAAGCCGGTCGTGCCGAGGACGACATGGACGCCCGCCCGCAGGCAGGCCGTCGCGTTGTCCAGGGCAGTGTCGGGGGTCGTGAAGTCGACGACGACGTCGACCCGGTCGAGGATCGCTCTCAGCTCCGTGTCCAGCGCCGGATCGGCCTGCGCCGCCAGCTCCATGCCCTCGGCGCCCTCGACCGCGGCGCAGACCGTGCTGCCCATCCGACCCGCCGCACCAGAGACGCCGACCCGGATCATGCCGCTGCCAGCGCCTCGCTGACCGGGGCGAGGGCGCGGCGGAAGCAGTCCTCGTCGCGGCCGACGCAGGCGGCGGAGAGCCGCTCGGGGCCGTAGAGCTCGCTCGCCAGCTCGCTCAGCTCCTCGACCGTGACCGCGTCGACCTTGGCCAACATCGCGTCGAGCCCTTCGATCGGCAGCCCGAACAGGGTCGCGCGGGAGATCCGCGACATCCGCGCCGCGGTCGACTCCGAGGACAGCACGAGGCGGCCCTTGACGTTCTCCTTCGCCCGCGCCAGCTCCTCGCCGGAGACCGGCTCGGAGCGCAGGCGCTCGAGCTCGGCGCCGATCACCGAGCAGGCCTCGGCGACGTTGTCCTCGCGCGTGCCGACGTAGGTCGCGGCGAGGCCGGAGTCGGTGTACTGCTCGCTGTAGGAGCCGACCGAGTAGGCGAGGCCGCGCTTCTCGCGCACCTCGCGGAACAGCCGCGAGGAGGTCGAGCCGCCGAAGATCGAGTCGAGCACGGCGAGCGCGTAGCGGCGCTCGTCCTCGCGCACGATCCCCGGCGCGCCGAAGCAGATGTGGTACTGCTCGGTGTCCTTGGGGTAGAAACGCAGCCGGGCGGCCTCGTCCGTCGCCGTCGGCTCGGCGCCGTCCGCGCCGCTCGGCGGTGAGACGAGCCGCTCCGCCAGGGCGACGATGCGCTCGTGCTCGAGGTGGCCGGCGGCGCCGATGACGATGTGCGGCCCGGTGTAGCGAGCGGCCCGGTAGGCCTCGATGTCCGGGACCGGGATCGAGGCGATCACCTCGGCCTCGCCGAGCACGCGCCGGCCCAGCGGGTGCCCGCCGAAGACGGCGTCGGCGAGCACATCGTGGACGCGGTCCTGCGGCTCGTCCTCGTACATCGCGATCTCCTCCAGCACGACCTCGCGCTCGGAGTCGATTTCGGGATAGGTCGGCGCCAGCAGCATCTCCGCCAGCAGGTCGAAGACCGCCTCGGTGTGCTCGTCGAGGAAGCGCGCGTGCAGGTGCGTCGTCTCCTTGCCGGTGGCGGCGTTGACCGAGGCCCCGAGCCCGTCGAAGAGCTCGGAGATCTCAATCGCCGAGTAGCGCGCCGTGCCCTTGAACAGCAGGTGCTCGAGGAAATGCGAGACGCCGGCCTGAGCCGGCGTCTCGTTGCGCGATCCCGTGCGAACCCAGAGCCCGAGCGCGACGGAGCGGACCGAGGGAACCTCCTCGGTCACGACCCGCACGCCCGAGCCGAGCTCGCTTAGCCTCGCGGCGGCCAAACGATTAGCTGCGCCGCTCGCGCTCGCGGCGCCGGCCGCCACCGCCGCCGCCACGACCGCCGCGGTCGCCGCCGTTGCGCCGCGGGCCGCCGTCGCCGGAGCCGACCGAGGCCAGTTCCTCGGCCGATTTGCCGGCCACGGACGGGTCGTCGGAGAGCCGCAGCCCGACCCGACCGCGCTCGCGGTCGACCTCGACCACGGTGACGTCGATCACGTCGCCTGAGCTGAGCACATCGTCGACCGAGTCGACCCTCTCCCCCGGCTTCACGTTGGAGATGTGCAGCAGGCCGTCGGTGCCCTTGACCAGCTCGACGAAGGCGCCGAAGGTCGTCGTCTTGACGACCTTGGCCGACGGGTAGTGGTCGCCGACCTCGGCCTCCTTGGTCATCGACTCGATCCGCGACACGCACGCTTCGACCAGTTCGCCGGTCGGCGCGTAGATGCGGATCGTGCCGTCGTCCTCGACGTCGATCTCGGCTTCGAACTCCTCGCACAGGGCGCGGATCGTTTCGCCGCCTTTGCCGATCACGGCGCCGATCTTCTCCGGATCGATCTTGATCGATTCGATCCGCGGCGCGTGCTGGGAGAGGATCTCCCGCGGGCCCTCGATCGACTCGGCCATCTTGCCGAGGATGAACTGACGGCCCTCGTTGGCCTGGGCGAGCGCGTCGCGCAGGATCTCGAAGGTGACGCCGGTGATCTTGATGTCCATCTGCAGGGCGGTGATCCCGTCCGCGGTGCCGGCGACCTTGAAGTCCATGTCGCCGAGGTGATCCTCGACGCCGGCGATGTCGGTGAGGACGATGTAGTCCTCGCCCTCCTTGATCAGCCCCATCGCGACTCCGGCGACCGGTGCGGAGACCGGCACGCCGGCCGCCTGCAGGGCCATCGAGGAGGCGCAGACCGAGCCCATCGAGGAGGAGCCGTTGGACTCCAGCGTCTCCGAGACGACCCGGATGACGTAGGGGAAGCTCTCTTCGTCGGGGATCGACGGCGCCAGCGCCCGCTCGGCGAGCGCGCCGTGGCCGATGTCGCGGCGCTTCGGGCCGCGCATGAAGCCGGCCTCCCCGACCGAGAAGGGCGGGAAGTTGTAGTGGTGCCAGAAGCGCTTGGTGGTCTGCAGGCCGAGCGTGTCGAGCCGCATGTCCATCCGCGTCGTGCCGAGCGCGACGTTGGAGAGGATCTGCGTCTCGCCGCGGGTGAACAGCGCCGAGCCGTGTACGCGCGGGGAGATGTCGACCTCGGTCTCGATCGGGCGGATCTCGTCCTGAGCGCGGCCGTCGGGGCGCTTCTTGTCAACGGCGATCGCCTTGCGGATCGTGTCCTTCTCGATCGCGTCGAAGGCAGTGCCCACCTCGGACTTGCGGTCCGCGTCGACCTCGCCGTCAGCGCCGGCCGGGGCGTACTGCTCGACCACGGCCTGCTTGACCTTGTCGATCGCCTCGTAGCGCTCGAGCTTGCCCTCGGTCGCGATCGCGTCGACCAGCGCCTGGCCGTGCGAGGAGCGGATCTCGGAGAGCAGGCCCTCGTCGATGCTCGGGGCCTCGACCTCGAGCTTCTCCTTGCCCGCCTTGTCGGCGAGTTCCTGCATCGCCGCGCAGAGCTTCTTGATCTCGGCGTGGGCGATATCGAGCGCGTCGAGGATCTCGGCCTCGCTGACGCCGTTGGCGCCCGCCTCGACCATCAGGATCGCCTCGTCGGTGCCGGCGACGATCAGGTCGAGGTCTAGCTCCTCGAGCCGCTCCTCCGGCGGGTTGACGACGAAGTCGCCCTCGAGCTTGCCGACCCGCACCGCGCCGACATGGGCGGCGACGGGGATCGGCGAGATCGCCAGCGCCGCGGAGGCACCGTTCATCGCGAGGATGTCGTAGGGGCGGACATGGTCCACCGAGAGCGGGGTTGCGACCAGCTGCGTCTCGTAGTGCCAGCCCTTGGGGAAGAGCGGGCGGATCGGCCGGTCGATCATCCGCGCGGTCAGCGTCGCCTTCTCGCTCGATTTGCCCTCACGACGGAAGAACGAGCCCGGGATTTTACCCGCGGCGTACATGCGCTCCT
>DATFMX010000042.1:0-15243 GCA_035266685.1 Solirubrobacterales bacterium | reverse complement strand
AGACGACCTCCGGGGTGATCCAGCGCGAGAACAGCACCAGCTCCTCGTAGGGCGGCAGGGCGATCCCCGCCTCCTCCTCGAGCTCCCGCACCGCGCAGGCTCGGTGCCCGGCCTCCCCGTCGCCATCCTCCGGATCCACGCCCCCGCCGGGGAACACCCAGACCCCCGGCATGAACTTCGCCTCCTCCGAGCGCTTCAGCAGCAGCACCTCCAAAGCCCGGTCGCCATGCTTCCCACCCCGCCTCAGCAGCACCACCGAAGCCGAAGGCCGCGGCGTAGCCGGCTCACCCAGGTTCGGCGCCTCGGCGGATCCTCGTCGTCTCCCCTCACCCATTTCGACCATCCACCACACCCTAACCCTGCGCGGTCGAGCTTTGGCCCGGATAGCGGCACAAAGCTCTACCGCGCTCAGTCGAGGGCGCGCTCGCGGCTGCGGCGTTGCGGGCGATGCCGAAGAGCCAGGCGCGCGGGCTGCCGCGACGAGAGTGACGGAAGGCGCGACGACAGCTTCGTTCACGCCCTTACTACGAACGGAACCCCGTTCCGTCACGGCGCCCCCGTCATCCGAGCACCGTATCCGCGAGCGGCGGCTCCCGAAAGGATCCGGGCGGCTACGCCGCTTGAGCGACTCGGGGCGGGTGCGCAGACGCGTGCGCTGCCTCGATCGACTCGGCGACTATCGCGACGAGGCGGCGCAGCTCGTCTTCTGAGATCGAGAGGGGGGGCATGAGGACGATGACGTCGCTGAGCGGGCGGACGATCGCGCCGCGCTTGCGGGCCTCGAGGGTGACGCGGTGGCCGAGGCGCAGATCGGGGGCGTGCTCGCCGAGGTCGATGCCGGTCATCGTGCCGCGGCGGCGCACCGCGGCGACCTCGGGCATCGCGGCGAGCGGCTCGAGCAGCTCGCCGAGCAACTCGATCTTCGGCGCCAGGCGCTCCAGCGTGCGCTCGGCCTCGAAGGCTTCGAGGCTGGCGAGCGCGGCGGCGCAGGCGAGCGGGTTGCCGGTGTAGGTGTGGCCGTGGAAGAAGGTGCGCTGCTCGTCGGGAGCGCCGAGGAAGCCCTCGTAGATCCGCTCCGTGGCCAGCGTCGCCGCCAGCGGCAGGTAGCCGCCGGTGAGGCCCTTGGCGAGGCACATCAGGTCCGGCGCGACGCCCTCCTGCTCGCAGGCGAACATCGTCCCCGTGCGGCCGAAGCCGGTCGCCACCTCGTCGCAGATCAGCAGCACGCCGAAGCGGTCGCAGAGCTCGCGCGCTTCGGCCAGGAAGCCGGGGGGGTGGACGAGCATCCCGGCGGCGCCCTGGACCAGCGGCTCGACGATCAGCGCCGCGATCTCTTCCTCGTGACAGGAGAGGACGCGCTCGAGGTCGGCCGCGTCGCCCGGCTCGACCGGGTGGGTGGGGAAGAGCAGCGGCCGGTAGGTCGAGTGGAAGAGGTCGATGCCGCCGACCGAGACCGAGCCGATCGTGTCGCCGTGGTAGGCCTCGCGCATGTGCGCGAAGGAGGTGCGGCGGCGGTGCTGGCCGCCGCGCTGCTGCTGGAACTGGAAGGCCATCTTCAGGGCGATCTCGACCGCGGTCGCGCCGGCTTCCGAGTAGAAGACGCGGGTCAGGCCGGGCGGCGCGATCTCGACCAGCTTCGCCGCCAGCTCGGCCGCGCCGGAGTGCGAGAGGCCGAGCATCGTCGAGTGGGCGACCCGGTCGAGCTGCTCGCGCACCGCCGCGTCGATGCCGGGGTGGCGATGCCCGTGGACGTTGCACCACAGCGAGGAGACCCCGTCGATGTAGCGGCGGCCGTCGCTGTCGATCAGCTCCGTCCCCTCGGCCCGCTCGATCATCAGCGGCTCTTCCTCGACCCAGCCCTGTTGCTGGGTGAACGGGTGCCACAGATGGTCGCGATCGAGCTGAGCCTGGTCCACCGACATCGCCGCGACCAACATAGACCTGGGCGCGGCGGGTAAACGTCGGCCAGCGTGCGGCATTTCACAGACTCCTACATCAAACGATGTAACGTTGGCTCGAATGGCTGAGCGTGGAGCCACTCCCCAGGTCTCTCTCCCGCGGCGGCGGGCGCTGCGCGCCGTCCGGGCGTTGTTCAGCCCGCTGCTCCCCGACGACTACCTGGAACTGATCAATCCGCTGTGGTCGACGCGCGAGCTGCGCGGCCGGATCGAGCGGATCGAGCAGGAGACCCCCGACACGGTCACCGTGCTGATCCGCCCCGGCTACGAGTGGCCCGGGCACCTGCCCGGCCAGTACCTGCGGATCGGCGTCGTGATCGACGGCGTGCATCACTGGCGCGCCTACTCGCTCACCTCGGAGCCCGATCGCCCGGACGGCTGCATCGGCATCACGCCGAAGCTGGTCGACTCGGGCAAGGTCTCGCCTTACCTGGTGCGGCAGGCCAGGCCGGGGGACGTCGTCCGGCTCGGCGGCGTGGAAGGGACCTTCGTCCTGCCCGATCCGGCGCCCGAGAAGCTCCTCTTCATCAGCGCCGGCAGCGGCATCACGCCGATCATGAGCATGCTGCGCAGCCTTCACCGGGCCGATGCCGTGCGCGACGTCGCCCACATCCACTCGGCCCGCACCGAGAGCGACGTCATCTTCGCCGAGCGCCTGCGCGAGATCGACCGGGCCCATCCCGGCTATCGCCTCGGGCTGCGGCTCAGCGGCGAGCAGGGCCGCATCGGCCCGGGCGACCTCGACCAGCTCTGCCCCGACTGGCGCAGCCGTCACGCCTTCCTCTCCGGCCCCGGCGAGATGCTCGACGCGATGGGCGAGCACTGGGAGCGGCAGGGAGTGGCGGAAATGCTCAACGTCGAGCGCTTCCAGCCGATGATCGGCGGCGCGGGCGGCGGCGGCGCGGGCGGCAGGGTGCGCTTCGCCAGCAGCGGGGTCGAGGCCGAGTGCGACGGCGCCACCCCGATCCTCGCCGGTGGCGAGGCAGCCGGCGCCGTGCTCCCCTTCGGCTGCCGGATGGGCATCTGCCACACCTGCGTCGGCCGGCTCTGCTCGGGCGAGGTCCGCGACCTGCGGACCGGCGAGGTACACGGCAACGAGGGGGAGATGATCCGCACCTGCGTGAACGCACCCGAGGGCCCGATCGAAATCGCACTTTGAAACGACCGAAAGGCAGACGATGACCGCAACGAGCACCGAGGCCACGAGCCCGCTCAGCCACCTCTCCGGCGAGCAGCTGGACGAGCTGGGACGCGAGCTCGATTCGATCCGCGACCGCGTCTTCGCCGACCTCGGCGAGCGTGATCGCCGCTACATCGAGAGCATGATCGCGATGCAGCGCCGCCTCGCGGCGAGCGGCCGTGTGCTGCTGCTCGGCTCGCGCTCGCGGCCGGCGTGGATCGCCGGCACGGCGGCGCTCTCGATGGCCAAGATCCTCGAGAACATGGAGATCGGCCACAACGTCCTGCACGGCCAGTGGGACTGGATGAACGACCCGCAGATCAACTCCTCGACCTGGGACTGGGACACGGCCTCGACCGCAGAGGCGTGGAAGCACTCCCACAACTACGTCCACCACACGTTCACCAACATCCTCGGCAAGGACAAGGACCTCGGCTACGAGATCATGCGCATCGATCCGCGCCAGAAGTGGTACCCGGTCTACCTGCTGCAGCCGTTCTACAACCTGTTGCTGATGGCCTTCTTCGAGTGGGGGGTCGCCCTCCACGACCTCGACTTCGAGGCGATCCGCAGCGGCAAGAAGTCGAAGGCGCAGATCAAGCGCGAGCTGGCCGGGATCCGGGAGAAGGCGAAGAGCCAGGTGGTCAAGGACTACATCGCCTGGCCGCTGCTCAGCGGGCTGGCGACCGCGGCGCTCGACGCGGCGCTCGAGGCGCGGCGCGGCCGGAGCGGCAGGCGGCGCGTCCGCAGGCGCCGGGGCGGCCTGGCCGGCGTCCTCGGCTCCGCCCTGCGCGCCGGCGCCGGCGCCTACCGCTCGACCGCCTCGGCCGATGCGACCGCCAATGTCGTCCGCAACGTGTGGGCCTACGCGATCATCTTCTGCGGCCATTTCCCCGACCAGACCTACACCTTCAGCCCGGAGGAGGTCGAGGACGAGAGCCGCGGCGGCTGGTACGTGCGCCAGCTCGTCGGCGCCGCCAACATCGAGGGCAGCGCGCTCTTCCATGTCGCCAGCGGCAACCTCGGCTACCAGGTCGAGCACCACCTCTTCCCGGACCTGCCGAGCACCCGTTACGCCGAGATCGCGCCCCAGGTGAAGGAGATCTGCGAGCGCTACGAGCTCCCCTACAACAGCGGGCCGTTCGGTCAGCAGCTCGGCATGGTGCAGCGCACGATCCTCCGGCTCGCCCTCCCCGGCGGCCGGCAGCGGAAGAAGCCGGGCCCCTACCGAGCCGAGGAGCACGCCGCTGCGTGATCTGCGTCACTCAAGCAACTATTGTGCTTGAGAAATAGTTACGTTGGTGCAACTATTGTCGCGATGCAGGCGAGTGACACGGCAGCCCGGCTTGGCGCGTTGATGCGCCATGTCTTCCTCTATGACCGCGGCAACCAGCTGCGGGTGATCGAGGAGTGCGGGCTTTCGATGACGCAGTGCAAGGCGCTGCTCGAGCTGGGCGGGATCGGCGAGGGCACCGAGCCGCGGCAGGTGAGCGAGCTGGCGGAGACGTTCGGCGTCTCCGTCCCCTCGATGAGCCGCGCGGTCGACGCTCTGGTCGGCGAAGACCTCGCCACCCGGGTCGAGGACCCCGAGGACCGGCGGGTGCGCCGGGTCGGGATCACCGCGAAGGGCAAGGACCTGGTCGACACGCTGCTCGTCGTCCGCCAGGCGGGCCTCGAGTCATTCGCCGAGAGCCTCAGCGCGGCGCAGCGGCGCAAGCTCGACGCCGCGGTCGACGCGCTGATGGACCGGGAGGACATCGCAGAGACCTACGAGCATCTGAAGGGAGTCAAGTCTTGACCCGCTACCGCCACCTGATCACCGACGACAACCGCAAGTGGTGGACGCTCGGCGCGATGTGCTTCGCCCTGTTCATGATCATGCTCGACAACACGGTCGTGAACGTCGCCCTGCCGTCGATCCAGCGCGATCTGCACGCCTCGATCTCCGGCCTCGAGTGGATGATCAACGGCTACACGCTGTCCTTCGCCGTGCTGCTCGCGACCGGCGGCCGGCTCGGCGACATCTTCGGCCGCCGCCGCATGTTCCTCTTCGGCGTCGTCATCTTCGCCCTCTCCTCGGCGACGGCCGGCTTCGCCCAGGGCCCGACCGACCTGGTGATCAGCCGCGTCGTGCAGGGCGTCGGCGCGGCGCTGATGATGCCGGGCACGCTCTCGATCATCACCGACGCCTTCCCCGCGCACGAGCGCGGCAAGGCAATGGGCACCTGGGCGGGCGTCTCGGCGCTGGCGCTGGCGGTCGGCCCGGTGCTCGGCGGCTTCCTCACCGAGCATGTCAGCTGGCGGGCGATCTTCTACCTCAACATCCCGGTCGCGATCGGCGCTGTCACGGCGACCGTCTTCGCCGTGCGCGAGTCGCGCGACACCAGCGTCGGCCGCGAGGTCGACTACCTCGGCGTGGCGACGCTGACCGGCTCGCTGACCGCGCTGGTGCTCGCCCTGGTCGAGGGCAACAGCTGGGGCTGGGCCTCGCCGGCGATCGTCGGCCTGCTGGCCGGCTCGGTGCTGGGGGCGTTCGCCTTCGTCGCGGTCGAGAACCGCGTCAAGGCGCCGATGGTCGAGTTCCGCTTCTTCAAGGACCGCAACTTCCTCGGCGCCGTGGTCGTGGCGCTGATCATCACCTTCGCGATGATGGGCGTCTTCTTCTTCCTCGCCCTCTACATGCAGGACATCCTCCGCTACTCGCCGCTCGAGGCCGGGGTGCGCTTCCTGCCCTCGACCCTGATGATCGTCGGCGTCGCGCCGGTGGCCGGCAGGCTCGCCGACCGCTTCGGCCCGCGCTGGCTGATCGTCGCCGGGCTGCTGATCCTCACCGCCTCGCTGTGGACCTTCACCCACATCGCGGTCGACTCGACCTACCTCGACCTGCTGCCCGGCTTCATGCTGCTGGGTATCGGCATCGCGCTGACGATGTCGCCGATGACCAGCGCCGCGATGAACGCCGTCTCGGTGCAGAAAGCCGGCATCGCCTCCGGCGTGCTCTCGATGTTCCGCATGGTCGGCGGCAGCCTCGGCGTCGCGATCACCGGGGCGATCTTCCAGGCCTCGGTCGGCGGCGCCACCTTCGAGACGGCGACCCCGCAGCAGTTCGTCGACGGCCTGAGCAGCGCGATGTGGGTCTCGGCGGCCGTCACCGTGCTCGGCGCCGTGATCGCCGCCGTCGCGATCACCGTGCGGCCGAAAGGCGTCGGCGTCGCGGTCGCGGAGGCGGAGGCGAGCCCCGGCGGCGAGGAGCTGGCCGGCGTCGCTACCTGAGCCGCGCGAGCGTCTCGACCGCGACCTCGCCCAGCGCGGCGATCGTCTCGCGGTTGGAGCGCTCGATCGGCGACGGCTCGTCGGGCCAGGGGGTGAGCACGACCCTGGCCAGCTCGAGCCCGGCCGAGCGGGCGGCCTCGAGCGTCAGCAGCGTGTGGTTGATCGTGCCGAGGCCGGGGGAGGCGGCGACGACGAGCGGCAGGCCGAGGTCGACGGCGAAGTCGCGCACGAGGTAGTCGGGGGCGAGCGGCACGAGCAGCCCGCCGACCCCCTCGCAGACCAGCGCGTCGGCCCCGTCCGCCGCCGCGCGCGCGGCGGCCAGCAGCCGCTCGCGCGAGATCTCCTCCCCGGCAAGCGAGGCCGCCAGATGCGGCGACATCGGCGCCCCGTAGCGATAAGGCGCCACCTCCTCGTCAGCCTGCGAGCTACCAGCAGCGTCGCGAAGCACCAGGTGATCGGGCCGATGGGCCGAAAACCCACCTATATCGTGGGAAATCGTCCCGTCGGCGGTGGGGTAGTCGTCGAGGCCGGTGATTGCGGGCTTGAAGACGGCTACGCGCTTGCCTTCGTTGGCTAGCTTGCGGGCGATCGAGGCTGCTACGACCGTCTTGCCGACCTCCGTCCCGGTGCCGGTGACGAAGACGCCGTTCAAGCGGCCAGCGGGACGGCGGGGATGAGGCCGACCTCTTGGGCGGCCTCGCCGGCCTGGCGCGCCGCGTCGCGCAGCTCGGCCTCGTCGTGCGTCGCCATGACGCTGAAGCGCAGGCGCGAGGACCCGGGGGGGACGGTGGGGGGCCGGATGCCCTGGGCGAAGACGCCGCGCTCGAGCAGGCGCTCGCAGAGCGCCATCGTCGGCTCGGCCTCGCCGACCTCGAGCGGCACGATCTGGCTCTCGCCGCCGCCCGCGTCGAGGCCCTCGGCGCGCAGGCCCTCGCGCAGCGCCGCCGCGTTGGCGCGCAGGCGCCGCACCCGCGTCGGCTCCGCCTCCAGCAGCTCCAGCGAGGCGAGGGCGGCGGCGACGACGGGCGGCGGCAGCGCGGTCGAGAAGATGAACGAGCGCGCCGTGTTGAGCAGGTACTCGCGCAGCTCGGCGCTCGCGCAGGCGTAGGCGCCGTAGGAGCCGAGCGCCTTGCCCAGCGTGCCGACGACGACGTCGACCTCCTCGCCCAGCCCGGCGGCGGCGACCGAGCCGCGGCCACCGGGGCCGAGCGCGCCGGTCGCGTGCGCCTCGTCGACCATCAGCCGGCAGGCGTGCTCGCGCGCCAGCCGCGCCAGGTCCTCCAGCGGCGCCACATCGCCGTCCATCGAGAAGACGCCGTCAGTGACGATCAGCGATCCGCGCCCGCCCGCCCGCCGCAGGCCCCAGGCTAGGTGCTCGGCGTCGGCGTGGTGGTAGACGAAGGTCTCCGCCCGCGCCAGACGGCAGCCGTCGACGATGCTGGCGTGGTTGAGCTCGTCCGAGAAGACGACCGTGCCGCGCCCCGCCAGCGCCGAGATCGTCCCCACGTTCGCCAGGTAGCCCGAGCCGAAGAGCAGCGCCGACTCGTAGCCCTTGAACGCCGCCAGCCGCTCCTCCAGCCGCCGGTGCGGCGCCATGTTGCCCGAGATCAACCGCGAGGCGCCGGCGCCGGCGCCCCAGCCGAGCGCCGCCTCGGCAGCCGCCTCGCGCACCCGCGGGTGGCCGGCGAGGCCGAGGTAGTCGTTCGAGCAGAGCAGCAGCACCGGCCGGCCGTCGAGCTGCACGCGCGGCCCCTGGGCGCCTTCGACCAGCCGCAGCCGGCGGCGGAGCCCGCTCCCGCGAAGCTCCTCCAACCTGCTTTCGATGTCCGTCATCGCGATAGGGACATACCGGCCGCCCCCGGACGCGGAAGCACGGTCGGGAGACTTCCGGTGGTCATGAGCCCGCCCGTGCGGGAGCAGAGGAGGCGGCCGTTGATGTCGGGTAGGGCGGGGGCTTCTTCGTCTTCTTGATCACCCGCAGCTGCGTGGAGGGGTCCCAGAAGGTCGCTTCGTCCTGCCTGTCGATCAGCTCGTCGATCGGCGTCTCCGGCGTCTCGCCGTCGAGCCAGCCGGAGCGGTTGTCGGGCCGCGGGTTGGCGCCGTTGTCGGACTGCCGCGCCACGTTCAGCCCCAGCTCCTCGAACATCGCCCGGTCGTCCTCGGGCTCGGCGCCCAGCGTGGTCAGGAAGTTGCCCATCATCACGCCGTTCAGCCCCGCCTTGACCGCCAGCGGCTGCAGCTCGCCGAGGTTCTCGACCCGGCCGCCGCAGAGGCGGAAGAGCGCCCCGGGGATGATCAGGCGGAAGATCGCCACCCACTTGACGACCTCCCAGGGGTCCATCAGCGGGCGGTCGCCGAACTTGGTGCCGTCGCGCGGGTTGAGCAGGTTGATCGGCACCGAGGTCGGCTCCAGCTCGGCCAGCTCGAAGGCCATCTCGACCCGCTGCCGCGGCGACTCGCCGAGGTTGAGGATGCCGCCGACGCAGGTCTCCAGCCCGGCGTCCTTGACCGCGTCGATCGTCCGCAGCCGGCCCTCGTAGCGGACCGTGCTCGAGACCTCCGGGTAGTAGGAGCGCGAGGACTCGACGTTGTGGTGGACGCGCTGGATGCCCGCCTCGCGCAGGCGCTTGGCGCGTTCGCCCGACATGTGGCCGATCGAGGCGCAGCGCTTCAGGTTGGTGTGCTCGGAGACCAGCTTCGCGCCCTCGACGATCTTCTCGAAGTCGCGTTTGGAGAGCCCCTGGCCCTGGGTGACCATGCAGAAGCGGTGCGCGCCCGCGGCCTCGGCCGCCTTCGCGTGCTCGAGGATCTGCTCCGGCTCCATCATCGCGTGCATCGGCGTGTCCGCCTCGGCGTAGCGCGACTGGGCGCAGAAGCCGCAGTCCTCGGCGCAGCCGCCGGACTTGGCGTTGACCAGCGAGCACATGTCGGTCGAGTCGCCGAAGTTCTCCCGCCGCACGGCCCAGGCGCGTTCGACCAGCTCGCCGATCTCCTCGTGGCCGCTCAGCTCGCCGAGCGCCAGCGCTTCCTCGAAGTCGATCAGGGACTGCATTCGGGCGCAAGGCTAGGAATCGCCCCGGACGTAGGGCGGCGCCTCCTCCGGCCGCGTTCGCTATTTGTCTAGCTGTGCCCGACAAACAGCGAACTCGCTCGGTGGGGCGTCGGCGGCTCGTTCTGGCGCTCGTCGCCGCGCTCGCGGCCGGCTCCTTTGCCTTCGGGGCGTCGCTCGGCGACGGGGCGCCGCCGCGCCCCTCGGTCGCCAGCACGCTCAGCGCATCGCGCCTCGCCGGCCAGCGGATCGTGCTCGGCTTCCCGGGCACGCATCCGCCGGCGGCTGTCAGGCGGATGGTCCGCGCCGGCGAGCTCGCCGGCGTCATCCTCTTCGCCGACAACCTGCCGGGCCGCGCCGCCGGGCGCAGGCTGATTCGCCGCCTGCAGGCGATCCGGCGCCCGCCCGGGCTGCGCGACCCGCTGCTGGCGATGACCGACCAGGAGGGCGGCCTGGTCAAGCGGCTCGGCGGGGCGCCGACGGTCTCGGCGCGCACGATGGGCGCCCGCGGCGCCGCCTTCAGCCGCAGCCAGGGCCGTCGCACGGCCGCCAACCTGCGCAACGCCGGCGTCAACGTCGACCTCGCTCCGGTGCTCGACGTCGCCCGCCCCGGCGGCGCGATCGCCGCAGCGGACCGCGGCTTCGGCTCGACCGCGGCGCAGGTGGCGGCGACGGCCGTGCCCTTCGCCGCGGCGCTGCAGGCGGGCGGCGTCGCGGCGACCGGCAAGCACTTTCCGGGCCTCGGCGACGCCCGCATCAGCACCGACGACGCGGTGCAGCGCATCGGCCTCTCCAAGCGCGCCCTGCGTCAGGTCGACGAGGCGCCCTACCGGAGCTTCGTCGCCGCCGGCGGCGACATGGTGATGCTCAGCACCGCGATCTACCCGGCCCTGGCCAACCGCCCCGCCGCCTTCGCGCCGGCGATCGCCACCGGCGAGCTGCGCCAGCGCCTCGGCTTCCAGGGCGTCTCGATCACCGACGCGCTCGACACCGTCTCCGTCCACGCCTTCGGCGGCGCCGCGAAAGTCGCCCGCGCCGCAGCGAGCGCAGGTGCGGACCTCCTCCTCTACACCGACCCGGCCGAAGCCGCCAAGGCCCACCGAGCCCTTCTCAAGGGCTTGAGGTCGGGCACCCTCCCCAGAAGCTCCTTCGAAGACTCGGTCAGTCGCGTCCTGGCGCTACGTCACCGGTTGGGGACTGCCCCGCCGCCACCGCACTCCCAGCGACCCTGACCGAGTCGCGCCCCGCCCGCTTGGCCTCATACATCGCGTTGTCGGCCGCCGAGAGCACCGTGTCGTAGCTCTCCGAGCGCGGCCCGAAGGTGGCGATGCCGATGCTGGCGGTGAGCGGCGGCGCCGCCTCTCCCGGCGGCGTGTGCATGCGGATCGCCCTGGCGATCGCGTCGGCGACGTCTTCAGCCTCGTCGAGGTCGCAGCGCGGCAGCACTACCGCGAACTCGTCGCCGCCCAGCCGGGCGACGACGTCGGTGGTGCGCATCCGCCCGCGCAGCACGGCGGCGATATCGGCGATCGTCCGGTCGCCGGCCGGGTGGCCGAGCGTGTCGTTGACCTGCTTGAAGTTGTCGAGGTCGAGCATCAGCACTGCGCCGACGGTGTCCTCGCGCCGGCTGCGCGCCAGCTCGTTGCGCAGGTCTTCGCCGAAGCGGCGCCGGTTCTTCAACCCCGTCAGCGGGTCCTGGCTCGCCTGCAGCCGCAGTTCCTGCATCTTCTCGTTGCGGCTCCAGACGAGCACCAGGGCGCCCAGCAGCGCCGCCAGGGCGACGCCGACGACGGCGATCAGGATCGGCAGGCTGAGGCCCGGCCGGTTCGTGTCCTGTACCACGATCGTCCAGGTCCGGTCGGCGATTCGCAGCTTGGCGCTCGCCGTTTCGCTGCGGTCTAGCGGCTGTCCCGCCACAATGCGACCGCGCTCGAGCAGCTCGATGTTGTCGTCGGCCTCCAGCGCCGTGGTCGCCGCCGTCGCCAGGTCGGAGACGCGGAACGAGCCGATGGCGAAGCCGGTCAGGGCGGCGCGGCGCTGCGCCGCCGTCGCCGTCGAGGCGCCGTCGCGGTAGACGGGCCGGAACACGTTGATCCCGGTGCCGCCCAACGGCAGGCGGATCACCGGCGTCGCCGAGGGCTGCCCCGTGTTGCCGGCTCGCAGCAGGCGACTCGCCCGCACCGGGTCGGCGCCGATGTCGTAGCCGTACGGCGTGGCGACGTTGAGCCGCGACTTGGTGGCGACGTAGCTGAGCGGGAAATAGCGCGCCTGCTTCTCCTCCCTGCGCAGGGCGCCGAGCCTGTCGCGGGCGAGGATCGCGAAGCCGTGGTTGCGTTCGAAGCGGGCCCGGGCCGCGTGGCGGACCTTGGGAATGAAGCCGGTCGCCGAGAGGGCGCCGTTGCTCAGCAGCGAGTTGGCGACGACGTCGAACTCGTGCTCGCCGAAGGCGCCCTCGGCTTGGTAGAAGGCGGCGGCGCTGGCGAGCTGCCCGACCGAGAGCGCCGCCAGAGCTTCGGCCTGGCGCGCCGAGCGGGTCGCCTCGGCGCGCTGCCGCTGCTCGAAGGTTGCGGTTTCGCGATCGCGCACGACCAGCGCCATCGCCAGCGAGCCCGCCGCGATGGCGACGACGACGGCGTATCCAAGCCAGAAGCGAAGTCGCATGTCCTTGTTGTCGGCTGACTCGGCGGCGGCCATTACTCGGCAGGAACGCTTGCGAGTGACTCCCACAGATAGAGACTGGCGAGGCTGCGGTGCGGCCGCCATGCCTCGCCGATCTCCAGCACCCGCGCGGGCGCCGGCATCTCCGCCAGCCCGTACTCGATCTGCACCGCCTTGCGGATGCCGAGGTCGCCGCCGGAGAGCACATCGGGTCGTTCGAGGTGGAAGAGCAGGAACATCTCGGCGGTCCACTGGCCGAGCCCGCGCACGGCGACGATCTCGGCGATCACCTCCTCGTCGGGGAGCTCGCCGAGCCGCTCGAGCTCGAGCTCGCCGTCGAGCACGTGCGTCGCCAGGTCGCGCACGTACTCGACCTTGCGCCCGGAGAGCCCGCAGCCGCGCAGCTCCTCCTCGCTCGCTTCCAGAAGCTGCTCGGGCGAGGGCGTGGCGCCGCCGAACAGCTCGACCACGCGGCCGTGGATCGTCCGCGCCGCTTTGGTCGAGAGCTGCTGGCCGACGATCGCCCGCAACAGCGCCCCGTACGCGTCGGCCGGGCGCTCCTCGCTGCGCCGGCGCAGCCGCGTCTGCAGGTCGATCTCGCCGACCCGCTCGATCAGCGCCGCCATCGTCGGGTCGGCGGCTGCGAGCGCGCGGGCCGCGCCACTCAAGCGGACCTCCTGCGTCGGCGATTTCCGTCGGGTCTCGCTGTCACTCTGTCCGCAGACTATGGGGACCGCCCGTCGCGAGTTGATCGAGAAGCTGGAAGCCCACTACCGGGGCAGCGGCTGGAGCGTCAAGCGAGCTGCCGACGGGACCCTCTACGCGAACGGGCCCGGTGGCGTTACCTGGATCGGCGCCGCGATCGTCCCCGCGGATCTCGAAGACGAGGCGACGGCCGAGCGCCTGCGACGCATGGCTGAGCAGCGAATGGACGGCGGCGGAGAGTTGTGTCCGCTTGAGCTCTTGCCCAGCCCAGGCTGCGAGCAGGAGCTGAAAGCGCTGCTCGGCCGAATCGGCATAGCGGACCGCAACAACGTCGACGTCTACTCGCTCGTCTCCTGAGCGGCGTCGCCTTTCGCAACCGGCCGATCGACTCGTAGAAACGCAGCACCTCCTCGCGCGACTCGCGAATCTCGAACAGGTCGAAGATCCGGTCATCGATCTCGGCACGGAGCTTCGAGATATCGGCCCCGGGATCGGCTCTCAGCGCTTTGACGATCTGCTCGACCCGTTTCACCACTGAGTTTTCGATTCTTGCCGATGGTTTGCGGTAGGGGAGCTTCTCGATGTAGCCGATGTCCGCCGTGGCCGTGGCGTTGACGATCTTCTTCATGAAATACGTCGCTAGGGCCGAATTGAGATAGCCGAGCAAGAAGAGCTCGGAAGCCCTTTCGTCCTCGGTGAAGATCGCGCTGCCCTTGTGGCCGAAGACCCACCCCTCGGGCATCAGCCTCGCCGACACCCTGCCGCTTGAAACGACCGAGTAAGTGAGTCCGGGCTGAAAATAGTAATCGCGATTCTGAAAACGAGGTCTCTTTGGCGTACCGGGTTGGAACTTGTCGCGTCGTTTCAGCTCGGCTACCGATGCGACTGACCAGTCGATGGCGATGCCTGGATCTCTCCAGTACTCCCCGAATCCCTCCCCCTTTGCGAAGGGTATCCATCGGGGCAAGGACGCTGGGATTCCCTTTTCTCTCTGATCTCGGGTGACGCTAAGGTTCAGATCGCTGATGTCGATGGTCTTTTCGAGGCCAGCCACCGGTGCGCCTATGCTGGCGAGGAAGCGTTTGTCGTCGGCAGTGGCAAGGCCTTGTCGTCCCTTGGCGACCTCTCCGACGCGGATCGAATCGCGTGCGGAGGCAAACAACTCGGCCGGCACGCCGACGAAGAATGGTGTGTCCGGGAGCACTTCATAATCTGCCTGACGAAGCTCGGTCACCAGCTCGGGATTCGGATCGTCGAATTCAGCCGGTTCCCGAACATAGTCGATGAGCCGTATGACGTTGTTCTTCCGCACCTCGGTGTCCGAGCATTTTTCCAGCGTCGTGATCGCCATTCCTGCGAACTGGAAGCTGACCCCTTCGAAATGCTTGGTGTCGGTGAGCAGGATCTCGACGATCTTGCAGCGCCGCAGTATGTAGTTGCGGAGTGCAGTGTGGTTAGTGAGGGTGCGAAAGCTGTCGTTGGTTATCAGACAGAGCCTGCCACCCTCACGCAGCCGCTCGATGCCGTTCGCGAAGAACATCGAGTAGGTGTCCTTGTCGCCCGTCGCGACGCTGCCCGCCTTCTCATCCGCCGGCCGGGTTCCATACAGACGCGCGTAGATCGATTTCTTGTACGCCGGCTTCCGGGCGCCGTAGGGTGGGTTGCCGACCACGGCATCGAACTCGATCTCGTCGAACGGCTGGAGATCGTCGACCTCACGGTCGCTCCCCACCGCAAGCTCCGCCTCGGCCTTCGGGCGTCCCTCTGCCTCCAGCACCTCGGTCGAGAACAGCTTATCCCCTGGACGCTCGGGTGAGTGCAGCAGCATGTCGTGGACGTAGAGCCTCGGCCTGGCGCGGGTTCCGTGCTCATCGAGCAGGAACATTCGGATTGCCGCGAGCGAGGTTGCGAAGGTATCGATGTCGCCACCGTATATCTGGGTCTCCACGATCGCCCGATGGGCGTCGGCGTCGGCGACGCCCGTTGCCGCGTGCAGTTCGCGCAGGGCCGCGTGGATCCCCTCGAGGAAGTGACCCGATCCCATGCAAGGGTCGAGCACTCTTGACTCGGCCGTCAACTCGAGCTTCGAGACCATGTAGTCGACGTCTCCCTGCGGGGTGTAAAAGGCTCCCAGTTTGGATTGCTGCGCCTGCCGGCCGCTCTTGCCCTCCGAGCCACGGCGGCGAGAAGAGAGAAGTCCCTGGTAGATGTTGCCGACGTGCTCGTTCGTGAGCGCGGCGAAGCTCTTGGTCGAGAGGTCATAGACGAGCTCCGCCACCGTCTCCTTGTGGGGGCGGAAGTAGTCGTAGGCATCCTCGCGGTAGATGAGCGGAAACTCCTCTTGGGCGAGGTCGAATGCGACGCGGATCAGCTCGCTCCAGTTGTTTTGGTCAATCACATGCTCACGGATGTCGTTGGTC
>DATFMX010000041.1:0-9344 GCA_035266685.1 Solirubrobacterales bacterium | reverse complement strand
GCCGCGAAACTGGACGGAGAGGCGCCTGAGCGACCTCGGGTCGCCCCCCGCCGCCTCGGCGGCGGCGCGCGCGGTCAGGCCCATCATGTAGAGGCCGTGCAGGATCGTGTTCGGCAGGCCGACGGCCTTGGCGAACTCGGGGTCGATGTGGATCGGGTTGAAGTCGCCCGAGGCGCCCGCGTAGCGGTGCGGCAGGTACTTGTCCGGCGTCACCTTCAGCTCCGGGATCTTCTCGCCTGCGCTCAGCTCGGCCATCTCAGACCCCCCTGACGATGTTGGTCCAGGTGCCGCGCACGACCTCGGCGCCGTCCTGGTTGGTGGAGACGGTCTCGAAGACGTAGAAGCCCTTGCCGTCCTTCTCGTAGATCTCCAGGCACTTGGCCCGGGTCGTGATCTCGTCGCCCGAGCAGGCCGGCTCGCCCCAGACGAACTCCTGGCCGCCGTGGACCATCGCGGCGAAGTTCATCGCCACCTCGGGGTCGAACATCGCCGGGCCGAGCGCCGGGGCGCTGTAGGTGACGCAGAACATCGGCGGCGCCAC
This sequence comes from Solirubrobacterales bacterium, assembly GCA_035266685.1. Lineage (GTDB taxonomy): Bacteria > Actinomycetota > Thermoleophilia > Solirubrobacterales > 70-9 > VRUE01. The sequence continues at coordinate 8,803 of DATFMX010000041.1, read as the reverse complement.
CACATCGCGGTAGCCGGCCGCCTTCGCCGCCTCGCGATCGAAATGCACCGGGTTCTCGATCCCCAGCACCCGCGCGTACTCGCCGATCTTCTCCTTGCCCACCTCGTACGTCGTGGCGGGCCATTCCTTGCCAACAGCCTCAGTCTTGATCGCCATGGCGCGAGACCCTACCTACTCGCCGATCTCGAGGACGGCCAGGAAAGCCTCCTGCGGCACCTCGACCCGCCCCACCTGCTTCATCCGTTTCTTGCCCGCTTTCTGCTTCTTCAGCAGCTTGTTCTTGCGCGTCACATCGCCACCGTAGAGCTTCGCGGTGACGTCCTTGCGCAGCGCCTTGACCGTCTCGCGGGCGAGGATGTTGGAGCCGATCGCAGCCTGCACCGGAACGTCGAAGAGCTGGCGCGGGATCGTCTTGCGCAACCGCGCGACCAGGCGCTTGCCCTGCTCGTAGGAGAATTCGCGATGGACGATGATCGAGAGCGCGTCGACCTTGTCCCCGGCCAGCAGGATGTCGACTTTGACCAGGTCCGAGGGGCGGTTGCCGATCGGCTCGTAGTCGAGCGAGGCGTAGCCCTTGGTCGAGGACTTGAGGTAGTCGAAGAAGTCGAGCACGATCTCGGCCAGCGGCATGTCGTAGCGGATCTGCACCCGCTGCGGGCTCAGGTAGTGCATGTCGATGTGGGTGCCGCGGCGTCCCTGGCAGAGCTCCATCACGGCGCCGACATGCTCGGTCGGACAGATGATCGTCGCCCTGATGTAGGGCTCTTCGATCGCCTCGATCGCGCCCGGGTCGGGCAGCTCGGTGGGGCTGCGGACCTCCCTGCGCTCGCCGTTGGTCAGGTGGACCTCGTAGCGCACGTTAGGAGTGGTCGAGAGCAGATCGAGGCCGTACTCGCGCTCCAGGCGCTCGCGCACGATCTCCATGTGGAGCAGGCCGAGGAAGCCGCAGCGGAAGCCGAACCCGAGCGCCTCGGAGGTCTCCGGCTCCCAGCTCAGCGCGGCGTCGTTGAGCGCCAGCTTCTCGAGCGCGTCGCGCAGGTCTTCGAAGCGGTCGGTGTCGATCGGAAAGAGGCCGCAGAAGACCATCGGGCGGACCTCGCGGTAACCCTCGAGCGGCTCCGTGGCGGCCCGCTCCAGGGCCGTCAGCGTGTCGCCGACGCGCAGCTTGGCGACGTCCTTGATCCCGGTGATCAGGTAGCCGACGTCGCCCGCTTCCATGCCGCCGACCGGGGTCATCGCCGGACGGAAGAAGCCGATGTCGTCGATGTCGGCCTCGGTGCCGTTCTGCATCGCGACGATCCGCTCGCCCTTGCGGAAGGCGCCGTCGACCATCCGCACATAAGCGACGACGCCGCGGTACTGGTCGAACTCGGAGTCGAAGATCAGGGCGCGGGTGGGCGCCTTCTCCTCGCCGCCCGGCGGCGGCACCCTGCTGACGATCGCCTCCAGCACCTCGCGCACGCCCTCCCCGGTCTTGGCCGAGATTCGCAGCGCTTCGCCGGGGTCGCCGCCGAGCAGGTCGGCGATCTCGGCCGCGACCCGCTCCGGTTCGGCGCCCGGCAGGTCGACCTTGTTGATCACCGGGATCAGCTCGAGGCCGTTCTCGATCGCCAGGTAGGTGTTGGCGACGGTCTGCGCCTCGACGCCCTGCGCGGCATCGACCACCAGGAGGGCGCCCTCGCAGGCGGCGAGGCTGCGCGAGACCTCGTAGGAGAAATCGACGTGGCCGGGGGTGTCGATCAAATGCAGGTGGTAGGCCTGCCCGTCGGCGGCCTCGTACTCGACCCGCACGGCCTGCGCCTTGATCGTGATCCCGCGCTCGCGCTCGAGGTCCATCGAGTCGAGCATCTGCGCCTGCATTTTCTTCGGGTCGATCGAGCCGGTGAGCTCGAGGATGCGGTCGGCCAGGGTCGACTTGCCGTGGTCTATGTGGGCGATTATCGAGAAGTTTCGGATCTGGTCCATCGGCCAGCGGAGTATGGCGAGGGCGAGGCGCGGGAGGGCTCCGGGACTCTCTCGCCAGCGCCCGGGAGCGGATCGGGACTCTCTCGCCGGATGCCTAAATCCGCCTTTGGCGGATTAATTTGGTGCCGCTTCGCGGCTGGAATCACTCCGCGGTGCCGAGGGGAGGCACCGGCGAGAGAGTCCCGATCCCCTCCTGTCGGTTCGCCGGGTCGGATGCCTGGCGGGTTTCCCTTCCTATTCCACGGGACAGTCGCCAGCTACGGGCAGGCCGAGGGATCTAGGGGTTTGGTGAGCTTGAAGACGACCGTGGGGGGCTTGCGGAGGACTGATTCGGCGCCTACCCCTTCCGTCCATGTGGCGGTGGTGGGGTATGGAGGCTTGGCGGGTTCTAGGCGGTCTCGGGTGGTTATTACGTAGTCGTAGTGGCCTTCGTTGATCAGTTCTCGCCAGCGGCGGCAGGTGGTTGGGGCGGTGAAACCGCCGTGGGGTTGGTGTTCGCCTATGTATTGGACCTGGTTGGAGAGGTCGCGGCCGAATAGGGGGTACTGGCGGGTGCTGGTGGTGGCTATGCGGGCGTTCGAGATGTCGTCGGCCCACTTGAAGGCGGCGTTTAGGCCGGGGGCGGCGAAGGTTGGGTTGGCGTAGCGGTCGCGCAGGTAGTGGCGCTGGACGGGGTAGCCGATCGCAATTGCGGCTGCGAGTGCCGTGATCGCCGCGAATCGCCAGCCGGACCATGCGTTCTGGCCCGCGGGTCCTGTCGGAGCCTCCCGCGGGAGGAGCGCTGGTGGCAGGACGACGAGACCCAGTACGAGGGCGGGAGCGAGGTAGCGGAGCCCGGATTCGAAGCCTCGCGGCATCCCGTCCGGCCCGGAAGCTGAGGTTGGGGCGATCAGCCAGGCTGCGATCGCGGCGAGGCCCGCGAGGCCGACGAGCAGCAGCGCCAGGTCCCGACCGCGGTCGAGGTTTGCATCGCTATGCGGATCGAACCTCGACCGCGGTCGGAAGGGGACGATGCAGAGCGCCAAACCCGCCAGGGCGAGGGCGCCGATCAGCGGCCAGAGGATCGTCAGGCCGCCGTGCAGTCCCGGCAGGAGCCATTCGGACCAGACCGAGCCGTCGGTCAGGTAGCCGAGCACGCTGTGCCCTTCGCGTCCGCCGAGCGCCTGTTGCGGCGCCGACAGCGAAATCGGCCCGACATGGTCGAACCAGGGCAGCGGGTTGCCGGTGTGAATCAGGTTGCGCAGGTACCAGTAGCCGCCGCCGGCCAATGCGGCGAGGAGGGTCGCCGCCAAGGCACGCAGGCGCTTCCCGGCCGGCGCCAGAAACGGGGAGCCCAGGACGAGAACTGCGGCGGGTAGGAGGAAGTTGAGCTTGGTCCCGGCGGCCAGCCCGGCGGCGAGGCCGACAAGCAGAAATGCGTTCGCACTTTCCCTCGGCATGCGACGAGAAGCGCGAACGGAATCGACGTCTTGACCCAACGACCATGCATTGAGAGCAATCGCAACGGCGGCAAGCAGGAAGAAGATCCCGACGATGTCATTGCGAGCTTCCCCCGCTTGGTCCGCGAGCACGGGCATGCTCAGCGCAATGGCTCCAAGCGCCATCGACCACGGCGCCACGCGGTACGGCCTGCCGATGCACCAGCAAGCCAGCAGGCAGCCGACGAACCAGCCGAGATTCAGCAGCGGCGAGAGCAAGTCCCGGCCGAACGCCAGCATCCCGGCCGCGTGGAAGATTTCCGCGTTCGCCGGGTAGAACCACGCCAGGAATTGCGGCGCGATGAAATGCAAGCTCCACGTATCGCCGCTCTGAAAGAACCCGGCAGCGAACGGCCCGTGGTACCAGGTCGAATCGAACCCGGTCATCCCGGTGAGGAGCTTTGACCTCACATCAATGCCGAACTTGAAGAGCGCGGCGGCGGTGATGACAGCGACCAGGAGCATCGGGGGCGAAAAACCCAGCAAGACGGAGGGACCCCCCGGACCTCCCCCCCAGACGTACCGAAGCGCCAACCCGACCGCCGCCACAACCGCGACGTACGGCCCCGCCTCGAACCACCCGAAGCTGCCGAGCAGCTCGGCGGTCCAGATCAGCAGGGCCAGCGCGACCACGGCCGTTGCGAGATACGCGGGAGCTCCCGTGAAGTCGGGCGCCAAGCGAGCCCGCACCGCCGACGCGCCCAACCAGGCGAAGCCGCCCAGGGCCAGCAGCTCCAGCACGCCCAGCAGGTAGCGCGAGAGGTCGAGCATTACCCGCGGCGCCGAACCAGGCGCATCACCTGCTCCAGCTCGGCGATGCGCAACAGCTTGGCGGCGCCGACGTAGACGAGCCCGCCGAGAGCGAGCGCCGCTCCCAGCGAGACGATCTGGCCGAGCAGGCCGCGGCCGAGGGCACCGTCGAGCAGGTCCCAGGCGCCGAAGCTGACCGCGGCGAGGGCGGCCGAGGCGAGGGCGATCTTGGCGCCGGCGGCTAACAGCCGGCCGAGCTCCAGCCCGCCGAGCTCGCGCCGCAGCACGATCGACTGGGCGAGGACGGCGGCGGTCGTCCCGATGCCGGTGCCGGCGACTACCCCCCCGGTCCCGAACGGCTTGTAGAGGACGAACGCGCTGAGAGCCGAGACGACGAGGTCGACGGTGGCGAGGCCGGTCGCCATCCAGGGACGCTGGAGGCTGAAGAAGGTGCGCGTCTGCAGCAGGTAGAGGCCGTTGGTCGGCAGCGAGAAGGCGAACCAGAAGAGCGCCGTGGCGACCAGCGTCGTATCCGCGGGGTTGAATTCGCCGCGCTGGTAGACGAGCCGGATCATCGGCGTCGCGAGCACGAGCATCGCGGCGCCGGCCGGCAGCAGGACGAAGAGGATCTGCCGCATCCCGTTGGCCATCGTCGCCCGCAGGTCGTCGTGCGCGCCGCGCGCCGCGAAGCGGGCCAGGGTCGGGAAGAGCACGGTCGCGATCGCGACCGAGAAGATCCCCTGTGGAAGCTGGTAGATGCGGAACGCCTTGTCGATCGCCGCCGGCGATTGATCGCTGACGAGGCTGCCGAAGATGCTGTTGATCAGCACGTTGAAGTTGATCAGGCCGAGGCTGATCGTCACCGGCAGCATCAGCAGCAGCACGCGGCGCACGTTCGGGTTGCGCCAATCGAAGCTCCATTCGAACTTGAACGGGGTGTTGCGCAGGTCGAAGGTCGGGATCGTCAGCTGGACGAGGGTGCCGACGAGGATGCCGATCGCGTAGGCGTAGATCCGGTCCTGCCCGTGGAACAGCGGGATCAGCAGCACGACGACGACGATGATCGTCAGGTTCCAGAACAGCGGCGAGATCGCGAAGGCGCCGAAGCGGTCGTAGCTGTTGAGGATGCCGACGACGACCCCGCTCATCCCGAGCAGGATCAGGATCGGAAAGAGGACCCGTGAGAGGGTCACCGTGAGGTCGAGGATCGGTCCTTCGAAGCCCGGGGCGAAGACCGGCATGATCACCGGCGCCAGCAGGACGAAGAAGGCGGTGATCGCGCCCAGCACCATCGTCACCAGCAGCAGCAGGGTCGAGGCGAGGCGGAAGGCCTCCTTGTGGTTGCCCTGCTCGAGCTGCTCGGTGAAGACCGGGACGAAGGCCGGCTGCAGAGCCGCGTCGGCGAAAAGCGCCCGCACCAGGTTGGGAACCTGGAAGGCGATCGTGAACGCGGACATCGGCCCGTTTACGCCGTAATAGCCCGCGGCGACGATTTCCCGGGCGAGGCCGGCGATGCGCGAGGCGGCCGTCGCGACGGAGAAAAAAGCGGTCGAGCGAGCGATCCGCCCGGGGCGGCGCTCGGATCGGGTCTCGGATGAATCCGCAGCCTCGGTATAGTCCGGCGCCGCGCTCATGGCGAACATTGCCTCACAGAAGAAGCGAATCCTACGCAGCGGTCGGGAGCGAACCGAGAACCGGTTGCTCACCAGCACCGTCAAGACCTACTTCAGGCGGCTGGAGAGCGCCATCGAGGGCGGCGACGCGAGCGCGATCGAGACCGCCCACCGCGAGCTCGTCTCCCGCATCGACAAGGCCGTGCAGAAGGGCGCGCTGCATAAGAACACCGCCGCCCGCAAGAAGTCCCGAGCCGCGCGAATCGCCGGCGCCTAGCGGCGTCCTCGGTCGCTCGCGTGCAGAGCACGCCACGCTCCCTGCGTCCTTGCTATGCACCGGCGCTCGCGCGGCTCAGCGCAAGCGTGAATGCCAGATCCTCCCCGTAATCCGCCCCTCCCCGTAGCCATACCTCGAGGTCGGCGAGGGCGATCGTCGCCTCGTGCAGGTCGGCGAGCTCGGCGTCCTGCAGGCGGCGCACCAGCTGCTTCGCCGCGTAGGGGTGCATGCCGAGCTTCGACTCGACCTGCGGCGGCGGCGTCCCCTCCTCCAGCATCGCCGCCGCGGCGCAGGCTTTGCGCAGGCGCGAGGCGAGGCCGTAGATCAGGCCGGTGACGTTCTCGCCCTGGACGATCAGGCGCTCGGCGATCCGCAGCGCGGCGGCCGGGTCGCGCTCCAGCAGCGCGTCGGAGAGCGCCCAGACGACGGCCTCGGAGGTATCGGCGACCATCGCGTCGAGGTCGGCGGCGCCGACCTCGCCCCCCTCGCCGGCCCAGAGCGCCAGGCGCTCGAGCTCGTTGTGCAGGCGCTGCGGGCTCGCGCCCATGCGGTCGACGAGCATGCGAGCCGCCGCGGGGTCGAGCCGGAAGCCGAGCCGCTTCGCCTCGGCGACGAGCACCCGTGGCATCTCCCGCGCCTTCGGCGCTTCGAACTCGTGGATCTCGCCCTGCGCCGCCTTGACCGCCCTGAGCAGCTTCGCCGGCGCCTTCGCGCGGGCGATCAGCACGACGCTGAGGTCGGGCGGCAGGTCGCCGAGCACGGCCGCGACCTCGTCGAGCTGGCGCTCGCGCCAGCGCTCGACCCCGTCGGCCAGCAGGTAGCGCCGCGACTCGGTCAGCGACATCGCCGGGATCGCTCCGAGCAGCGCCTCGTGGTCGGGCGCGCTGCGTCCCTCGCCGGGTTCGAAGACCGCTAAAGCGGCGGCGCCGCCGTCGCGCTCGGCGCGCGCCCTGAGGCGCGCCCGGGTCGCGTCGATCTTTGCCCCGTCGGTGCCGGCGATCAGGTAGAGGGAGCGCAGCTCGGCCACCGAGCCGAGTCTAGTGCCCGCCGTCCCCCCAACCGTGGCCATGCTCGTGGTCGTCTCCACCGTGCTCGCCGTCCCTACCGTAGGCGTGGCCGTCGCCGTGACTCCACGAGGGGACGTTGGATTCTTCCGGCGGGGCTTCCGAGGCGACCGCTTCCGGCTGGGCCGGCGCTGGATCGGGGGCGGGTGCGGGCGCTGCCGCGGGCTGCGGCGCCGGCGAAGCGGCGGGCGTCGCCGGCGGCTGCTGAGCGGCAGGCTGGGTCGGCTGCGAAGGGCCGGCGGGCGCCGCGCCGTGCGTGGAGGGGGCCTTCGCCTTCGGCACGCCCCCGGGGGGCCTCGCCGGCGCCTGCTCGGAGACGACGAGAGTGGCCGCTTCCTCGCCGCCCGAGGGCGCTACGGCCACCGCATGGGGACGGGCCGCGGCGCTCCCGGCGGCGCGATCGACCCGCCGGCCGACCTGACCGTGATCGGCGGCGGCATGCGCGCTAGGCGCCGGGGCGGGTCGAGCGACGACCGAAGCCCTTCCGACGTCCTCCCTGGGCGCCGCTGGAATCGCGCTGCCTTCGAGCAACGGCCAGTCCTGGTTGAGGGCGAGCGCGACGATCGCAAGTCCGACCGCGGCGGTCGCCCCGAGCAGGGCCAGGGACGTCGCCCGCGCCCGTTCCAGCATTCCGGTGCCCAGCAGCCTGACGAGGAGGCCCGGCCGCGGCGATCGCTGTGCGTACTTGTGGAGCACCGATACGTCCATCGGCCGGCGACGCGCCGATACAAGCCCCGGGGCGAGATAACCCCAATATCGATTCGATGATTCGTCCAGTCCATTCCACGCCGGGGCGACTGAGGCGGCTCAGCCGCGGGGCTCCACGCGGAAGCCGGCGCGGCTCACCTCGATCGTCACCGTCCCGTCCAGGTCCGTGCGCAGCACGGGCACGCGGTGCGCGGCGAGGGTCGCCAGCGTCCCCGGAGTCGGGTGGCCGAAGGGATTACCGGCGCCGACCGAGATCGCCGCGAGCCGCGGCCTCGTGCGATCGAGCAGCGCGCCGAGGCCGGCGTCGTCGCTGCCGTGGTGGGCGACCTTGAGCACATCGACCGGGCCGGGGTCGAGCGGCGTCGCCTCCGCCTCGGCGTCGGCGGTAAGCAGCATCGAGAAGCCGCGCCAGCGGGCCAGCGCGACGATCGCCAGCCGGTTCGGGTCTTCGCCGCGGTGCGGGCCGGCGAGCAGCTCGCGTGGCGGCCAGAGCAGGTCGAGCCGCAGTCGCCCGTCGCGCAGCTCGCTGCCGCGCGCCAGGCGTGCGGTGGCGATTCCCGCGGCGTGGATCTGAGCGAGGGTCGAACGCCGCAGAACGCCGAAGTAGACCCGTTCGATCGGCATCGTCCCGAGCAGGTCGCGGACACCACCCGCGTGGTCCGCCTGGTCGTGGGTGACGATCGCGGCGCCGAGCCGATCGACCCCCGCGTCGCGCAGCTCGGCCGCGATCCCGTCGCCCGGCGGCCCGCCGTCGACCAGCACGGCCGGCGCGCCCCGCGGCTGCAGCAGGATCGCGTCGCCCTGGCCGACGTCGAGCACGGAGACGCGCAAGCCAAACTCGGTCGAACCGGCGGCGCCGGAAACCCCGCCGCCGATGAGAGCGACGACGCCGAGAACCGCAACAGCAACCAGGGCGGCAACCCCACCCGCCGCGGTAGAGGTTTGTTT
>DATFMX010000040.1:0-4694 GCA_035266685.1 Solirubrobacterales bacterium | reverse complement strand
CGTCCTCACCGTCGTCGCGCCGCCGATCGCCCTGCCCGGCGCCGCCGGCTACACGCCGGTCAACCCGCCGGATCCCGACAAGGTGATCTCCGAGGGCGTCGCCGCGGCCGGCGACGCCGTGCCGGTCGACGGCCGGCGGCTCGACGGCCCGCCCGCCCAGGCGCTCGCAGAAGCCTGCGAGGACGGCGTCGACCTGCTGGTCGCCGGCTCGCGCGGCTACGGCCCGATGACCCGGCTGCTGCTCGGCTCCGTCTCCTCCCGACTTGTCGCGATCGCCCCCTGCCCCGTCCTCGTCGTCCCCCGTCCTGGAAAGGACTGAAGCATGAGCCAAGCAACCATCGACGCCGTCCGCGGCTTCGCCGATCTCTCACGCGAGGACGTCGACTACGCAGGCGGCAAGGGCGCCAACCTCGGCGAGCTGACCGCCGCCGGCTTCCCCGTCCCCCCCGGTTTCGTCGTCGGCGCCCCCACCTATGCGGCCTTCTGCGACGCCGGCGGGCTGCGCGAGCGGATCGAGCAGCGCCTCGCCGCGGTCGACGTCGAGGACACCGAGGCGCTCGAACGGGCCAGCCACGATGTGCGCGCCGCGGTCGAAGCCGAGCCGCTGCCCGAGTGGCTGGCCGAGGCGGTGCGCGAGGCGCACGAGCGGCTCGCCGGCGACGACGCCGAGATGGCGGTCGCGGTGCGCTCCTCAGCCACCGCCGAGGACACCGAGTCGGCCAGCTTCGCCGGCATGAACGAGACGATGCTCAACGTTCGCGGCGCCGCCGCGACGCTGGAGGCCGTGCGCCGCTGCTGGGCCTCGCTGTTCGGCGCCCGCACGATCTACTACCGGGCCAAGCGCGGCTTCGGCCAGGCCGACATGGACATCGCGGTCGTCGTCCAGCGCCAGATCCCCTCCACCCGGGCCGGCGTCATGTTCACGATCGAACCGGCGTCGGGCGAGCTCGACAAGCTGGTGATCGAGGGCGCCTTCGGGCTCGGCGAGTCGGTCGTCTCGGGCTCGGTCTCGCCCGACCGCTACGTCGTCGGCAAGCAGAAGCTCAACGTGATCCAGCGCGAAGTGCGGCGCAAGGAGCTGACGATCGAGGGAACCGAGGGCGGCGGCACGCGCACCCGCGAGCTCGGCGAGCACGAGTCCGAGCAGCCGGCGCTGAGCGACGAGGAGGTACACGAGCTGGCCGAGCTCGGCGTGCGGATCGAAGCGCACTACGGCACGCCGCAGGACACCGAGTGGGCCTTCGACCCCGAGGGCCGGGTGTGGATGCTTCAGTCGCGGCCGGTAACGGCCACCGGCGGCGAGCCGCTGGCAGCCCCCGAGCCCGCAGGCACCGGCGAGGAGCTGGTCCGCGGGCTCGGCGCGGCGCCCGGTGTCGCGGCCGGCCCGGTGCGGGTGATCGCCGCGCTCGGCGGGAGCGCCGAGCTGGCTGACGGCGAGGTGCTCGTCACCCATATGACTGCGCCCGACTGGGTTCCCCTGATGCGCCGCGCGGCGGCGATCGTCACCGACTCCGGCGGGATGACCTGCCACGCGGCGATCGTCTCGCGCGAGCTCGGCATCCCCTGCGTCGTCGGCACCGCCGACGCGACCAAGGTCCTGCGCGACGGCGAGGTCGTCACGGTCGACGCCGGCGCGGGCACGGTCAGCGGGGGCGACTCGGCGCCGCGTCAGGCTGTCGCGGAGACCTCCCAGTCCGCCGCGGCCGGCGCGGCGCCGCTGGTCACCGGCACGAAGCTGCTGGTCAACCTCTCCGAGCCCTCGCAGCTGGAGCGCGCCGCGGCGCTCGACGTCGAGGGCTGCGGCCTGCTGCGGGCCGAGCTGATGGTGGTCGAGGCGCTGGAGGGCGTCCACCCGCTGCAGCTGGTCAAGGAGGAACGCAGCGAGGGCTTCGTCGCCAGGATGGCCGAGTCGCTGACCGCCTTCGCCAACGCATTCGCGCCGCGGCCGATCACCTACCGGACGATCGACTTCCGCACCAACGAGTTCCGCGGCCTGCGCGGCGGCGAGGAGTTCGAGCCCGAGGAGGCGAACCCGATGATCGGCTACCGCGGCGCGCTGCGCTACATGCAGCAGCCCGAGCTGCTCGGCCTCGAGTTGGAGGCGATCGGCCGCGTCTGGGACGCCGGCCACGAGAACTTCCACGTGATGGTGCCGTTCGTCCGCACGCCGCGCGAGCTGGTCGCCTGTCGGGCCCAGTTCGAGGCGGCGGGGCTGCTCTCGCGGCCCGGCTTCGAGCTCTGGGTGATGGCCGAGGTGCCCTCGGTCCTCTTCCACCTGCCGCGCTACGCGGAGCTCGGCGTCGCCGGGATCTCGATCGGCTCCAACGACCTGACCCAGCTGATGCTCGGCGCCGACCGCGACTCCGAGCTGGTCGCCGAGGTCTTCGACGAGCGCGACCTGGCGGTGACCGAGTACATCACGCGGCTGCTGCGGCGGGCCAGGGAGCTGGGTCTCCAGACTTCGATCTGCGGCCAGGCGCCCTCGGTGTATCCCGAGTACGCGGAACTGCTGGTCCGAGCCGGGATCGACGCGATCTCGGTCAACATGGACGCGGTCGACCGCGCCCGAAGCCTCGTCGCCGCCGCCGAGCAGCGCCTGCTGCTGCGGGCGGCGACCGCCGACCCAGGAGGTATGTGATGGAGACGATGAAGGCCGCCGTGTTCGAGGGACGCGAGCGGATCCAGCTGGAGGAGAAGCCGCAGCCGAGCTGCGGCCCGACGGACGCGATCGTGAAGATCTCGCTGACGACGATCTGCGGCACCGATGTCCACATCTGGCGCGAGGAGTACCCGGTCGAGCAGGGCCGCATCGTCGGCCACGAGCCGGTCGGCACGATCCACCAGCTCGGCGACGCGGTCAGCGGCTACGAGGTCGGCGAACGGGTTTTGGTCGGCGCGATCACCCCCTGCGGGACCTGCTTCTACTGCCAGTCCCACAACGAGGCGCAGTGCTCGGGCTACGAGGACGAATGGAAGATGATCGGCGGCTGGCAGCTCGGCAACTCGATCGACGGCGTCCAGGCCGAGTACTTCCGCGTCCCCTACGCGCAGGCGAACCTGGCGAAGATCCCCGACGACCTCTCCGACGAGCAGTGCGTGCTGCTCGCCGACATCGCCTCGACCGGGATCTCAGCGGCGGAGACCGCCGATGTGCGCATCGGCCAGACCGTCGCCGTCTTCGCCCAGGGCCCGATCGGCCTCTGCGCGACCGCCGGCGCGCGCCTGCTGGGCGCCTCGCTGGTGATCGGCGTCGACCGCATCGAGGGGCGGCTGAAGCTCTCCCGGCAGATGGGCGCCGACGAGACGATCGACTTCTCCGAAGAAGACCCGATCGCGGCGATCAAGCGGCTGACCGAAGGGCGCGGCGTCGACGTCGCGATCGAGGCGCTCGGCACCCAGCAGACCTTCGAAAGCTGCCTCGCGGCGACCCGCCCCGGCGGCATCGTCTCCAGCCTCGGCGTCTACGGCGGCAAGCTCGAGGTGCCGCTGGAGCCGTTCGTCTACGGGATCGGCGACAAGCGCATCCTGACCACGCTCTGCCCCGGCGGCAAGGAGCGGATGCGCAAGCTGATGGAGATGGTCCGCCACGGCCGCCTCGACCTCAGCCCGATGATCACCCACCGCTTTTCACTCGACCAGATCGAGGAGGCCTACGACCTGTTCGGCAACCAGCGCGAAGGCGTGGTCAAGATCGGCCTGACGCCTTGAGGGCGGCGCGCAGGTCGGCGAGGGCGAGGATCGGCGCGCCGCCGACGAGGTCGAGGCCGACGTAGCGACGGAACTTGTCGCGGGCGAGCACCTCCTCCAACTCCTCCAACTCCTCCAGCAGAAGCGACGAGGCGACCATCTCGAACGCTCCGGAGCGAGCCTCGCCGAGCAGCTTCGCCGGTGTGCCGGTCGGAGCGATCAGGGCTGAGACGAGGACGCCGGGATCAAGAACCGCCCGCCGCACGCCTCTCACCGCGCATTGCGTGCAGCTCGGCGTAAGCAAGGGGAAGGGCCTCACCCTCGTCAACCGGCGTCACCCGCGCCCAGATGTCCTCCAAGTCTTCGAGCCCGAGGTCGCGCCGCAACGACTCCTCGATCACCTGCGAGTCGCGCTTGCCCGTGCGCGCGGCCTTGATCTTGACCGCACGAAACACATCCTCGTCAAGAGTCACGGTCGTCCTTGCCTTCGGCATAGACGCATCTTATTGTATTGGTGCGAAGTCAAGATCGGCCTGACGCCATAGAAGTTTGATTCCACGGCTCGACCATTCGGCGCCGAATGGTCGATTGACCCACGCATACGGTGGCAAATCGACCAGTCAGTGCGGCCTTACACGGCTAGTGGCCCTTGCGCTCGCGGTGCTTGCAGCCCGGCCAGCAACAAGGGCGGCGCTGGCCTTCCTCGTTGCGGGCTAGCTAGCGATGCCGACATGCTGGCTCTTAACGCAAGCACCAATCCGAAAAGACACGATTCTCGACAGCCACTTTCTCACCGCCCGATAACCACTACTCATCTAGCGCACACCCGACCGAACGCCAACAGCGATCCCGGCGCCCTGACCTGATTCACGACTCACTGCAGGAAGCGGATCAAAAAGACCTCAGCGGTGTCGTAGATCGAGGGTGCTTCGGCAAATGGGGACGGCGTACGGTTGACGCGGCCGCCGATCACGACCCGACCGTCGTGCTGGGTGAGGGCCGCGTAG
>DATFMX010000039.1:0-11460 GCA_035266685.1 Solirubrobacterales bacterium | reverse complement strand
GGCGATCAGCTGCTCGTTCATCCTCACGAGAGAGACGAAGCCTAACCTGCGAGCTGGGCGCTCGCTGCAATCAAACGGTCGAGCAGCTCGCGGGCGGCGCCGCTGTCGATCGCCGCGGCGGCCCTGTCGACTCCCTCGGCGAGGCTGCCGGCGAGCCCGCCGACGTAGATCGCGGCGCCCGCGTTGAGCAGGACGAGGTCGCGGCGCGGGCCGTCGCCGCCGTCGAGCACGGCAAGCGAGGCCGCCGCGTTCTCCTCCGGGCTGCCGCCGGCGACCTGCTCCAGCTCGCCGGCCGCGAGGCCGAACTCGCCCGGCTCGACGAACCACTCCGCGGTCCGCCCCTCGGCCACCTCGATCACCCGGGTGCGGGCGGAGACGGCGAGCTCGTCGACCCCGTCCTCGGCCGCGACGACCAGCGCCCGCACGCTGCCGAGGCCGACCAGCGCCTCGGCGATCGTCTCCTGGTAATGGCGGTCCGAGACGCCGAGAAGCTGCCGCTCCGCCCCCGCCGGGTTGGTCAGCGGCCCGAGAAAGTTGAAGATCGTGCGCACGCCGAGCACCTTGCGCACCGGCACGACATGGGCCATCGCCGCGTGGTGGCGCGGCGCGAACATGAAGCCGAAGCCGACCTCGTCGATGCAGCGGCCGACCTGCTCCGGCGTCAGCTCGATGTTGACGCCGAGCGCCTCGAGCAGGTCGGCGGAGCCGCAGCGGCTGGTGTTGGAGCGGTTGCCGTGCTTGGCGACCGCGCACCCCGCGCCGGCGGCGACCAGCGCCGCCGTGGTCGAGACGTTGAAGGTCGAGGGCCCGCCGCCGGTGCCGGCGGTGTCGACGAGGTCCTCGCGCTCGGTCCCGACCGGGGCGGCGAGCGAGCGCATCGTGCGCGCCAGGCCGACCAACTCGGGCACGGTCTCGCCCTTCGCCCGCAGGGCGATCAGGAAGGCGCCCGTCTGCACGGGCTCGCTGCGTCCCTGCATGATCTCGGCGAGCACCGCCGCGGCGTGGTCGGCGGTCAGGTGGTCGCCCTTGCAGACCGCGTCGATCGCCCTGGTGACGACGTCGTTAGGCACCGGCATCCGCCGCGGTAGAGGTTCGATCCGCTATCCGGTCCAAACCTCGACCGCCCTTCAGGAAGTTGGCCAGCAGGTGCTTGCCCTGGGGCGTCAGCACCGACTCGGGATGGAACTGCACGCCCTCGGCGGGAAGCTCGCGGTGCCGCGCGCCCATCACGACGTCGCCGAGCCGGGCGCTCAGCTCGAGCTCCTCGGGCAGCTCCGGGTCGGCGACAAGCGAGTGGTAGCGGCCGGCGACCAGCGGTGTCGGCAGTCCCGCGAAGATCGTCTTGCCGTCGTGCTCGACCTCGGCGTCCTTGCCGTGGATCGGCTCGCCCTGCACCGTCCGCCCGCCGAAGGCCTCGACCAGCGACTGGTGGCCGAGGCAGACGCCGAGCACCGGCGTCCCCGCCTCGGCGAAGGCGCGGATCGCCTCGACCGAGATCCCCGCCTCGGCCGGCGTGCAGGGGCCGGGCGAGACGACGAGGCGGTCGGCGCCGCGCCCGAGCAGCTCCTCGACCGCGGCGCGGTCGTTGCGCACCACATCAATCTCCGCCCCCAGCTCGCCCAGGTACTGGACCAGGTTGTAGGTGAAGCTGTCGTAGTTGTCGATCACCAGCACGCGCATGCTCACGGCCAGTCCGGCTGCTCGCAGGCCAGCTCGACGGCGCGGAAGACCGCCTTGGCCTTGTTGACCGACTCGTTGTACTCGTTGGCCGGTTTGGCGTCGGCGACCGTGCCGCCGCCCGCCTGCACGTGGACCTGGCCGTCCTTGATCACGACGGTGCGGATGTGGATCGCCGTGTCGAGGTCGCCGTTCCAGGAGAGGTAGCCGATCGCGCCGCCGTAGGAGCAGCGCTTGACCGGCTCGAGCTCGTCGATGATCTGCATCGCCCGCACCTTGGGCGCGCCGGACAGCGTGCCGGCCGGCAGCGCCGAGCGCAGCACATCCATCGCCCCGACGTCCCCGCGCAACGTGCCCGAGACCTGGCTGACGATGTGCAGGACATGCGAGTAGGTCTCGACCACCATCAGCTCGTCGACCCGCACCGAGCCGTACTCGCAGACGCGGCCGAGGTCATTGCGGCCGAGGTCGACCAACATCACGTGCTCGGCCCGCTCCTTGGGGTCGTTGACCAGGCGCTCGGCGAGCCGGCGGTCCTCCTCCTCGTCGCTGCCGCGCGAGTAGGTGCCGGCGATCGGCCGCGTCTCGACCCGCCGCCCCTGGACCTTGACCAGCGGCTCGGGCGAGGCGCCGGCGATCTGGAAGTCGCCGAACTCGAGGAAGTACATGTAGGGGGACGGGTTGACCGCGCGCAGGCCGCGGTAGACCGAGAAGGCCTCGACCGGGGCGGGCGCGGAGAAGCGCTGCGAGGGGACCACCTGGAAGGCGTCGCCCGCGTGTACGTACTCGACGATCCGCGCGACCGCCGCTTCGAACTCCTCGCGCTCCATGTTGGAGGCGAAGCGCGGCGGCTCGGCGACCATCGCCTGCTCGGGCGCGGGCACGGCGCCGCGCAGGCGCTCGCGCACCTCGCCGATCGTCGCCACCGCCCGTTCGTAGGCGGCGTCGATACCGCCCTCGTCGTCTGCGAAGGCGCAGGACATGATCGTCAGCTCGTGGCGCAGGTGGTCGAAGACGAGCAGCACATCGGTGATCATCAGCGCCATGTCGGGCAGCCCGAGCGGGTCGGGGTTGGGCGCGCCGAGCGGCTCGACCGTGCGCACCAGGTCGTAGCCGAAGAAGCCGACCGCGCCGCCGGCGAACGGCGGCAGGCCCTCGACCGGGGCGAGCTCGTAGCGGGCGAAGGTCTCGGCGACGGCGCCGTAGGGGTCGGGCGCCGCGCGGTCCTCCGCCCCGCTCTCGCTCAGCCTGCCGTCGCTCCAGCGCAGCACCGAGCGCGGGCGGATGCCGACGAAGGAGTAGCGGCCGACCTGGCCCTGCTCGGCCGACTCGAGCAGGAAGCAGGGCGACCCCTCGGGCTCGCCGGCGCGCAGCTTGAGGAAGGCCGAGACGGGCGTCTCGCAGTCGTCGACGAAGCGTGTGCGGACGGGCACGACGTTGCCCTCGGCGGCGAGCGCCCGCGCCCGCTCGAGGCTCGGCTCGGCGGTGTCAGCCGCGACGGCCATTCAGCACCTCCAGCGCGGCGCTCAGCGGCACTTCGCGCGAGGCCAGCAGGACGCTCAGGTGGTAGAGCAGGTCGGCGGCCTCTTCGGCGACCCGCTCGTCGCTCTCCTCGCGCGCCGCCCGCACGACCTCCTCGGCCTCCTCCTCGACCTTCTCGCCGATCAGCTTCGGGTCCTCGAGCAGCTCCACCGTGTAGCTGCCCGGGGGGCGCTCGGCGGCGCGGCTGCGCAGCGTCCGCTGCAGCGCCGCAAGCGCCTCGTGCGCGACGGGCGCCGGCTCACCGTCGCCCAGCTCGCGGTAGAAGCAAGACCGCTCGCCCGTGTGGCAGGCGGGCCCGCTCGGCTCGACCAGCGCAACGACCGCGTCGCCATCGCAATCGACCCGCAGCTGCCGCAGCTTCAAGACATGACCGGACTCTTCCCCTTTGCGCCAGAGCTTCCCCCGCGAACGGCTGAAGAAATGCACTTCGCCAGTCTCGGCACTCAGACGAAGAGCCTCCTCGTTCGCATAAGCAAGCGTCAGCACCTCGCCGCTCTCGGCGTCCTGCGCGATGCACGGAACCAGGCCGCGCTCATCGAATTTCACCTGCTCGAACATCTGACAATCGTATGACTTACTCGATGCCCAGTCGATCGAGCAGTCCCTCGTCCCTTCGCCAGCGCCCTCGCACGCGCACCTGGAGGTCGAGATGCACCTTCGCCCCCAGCTCCGCTTCGAGCGAGCGGCGGGCGCCGGCGCCGATCTCGCCGACCTTGGCGCCGCCCTTGCCGATCAGGATGCCCTTCTGCGACTCGGTCTCGGCCCAGACCTCGGCGCGCACGGTGACCAGGCCGTCCTCGCGCTGATCGACCTCCTTGACGTTGACCTCGACCGAGTGCGGGATCTCGTCGCGGGTGCGGTTGAGCACCTGCTCGCGGATCAGCTCGGCCAGCATCGTCTCACCCGGCTGGTCGCTGTGGTCCTCGGGCGGGTAGAGGTACTCGCCCTCGGGGACCAGCTCGCTCAGCCGCTCGACCAACTCGTCCAGACCCGTGCCCGTGCGGGCGCTGATCGGGAAGACCTCGTCGACGCCGTCTAGCTCCGCCGCCGCGGCGAGCACCGGCACCAGCTCGTTCGGGCCGATCCGGTCGATCTTGTTGACCGCGCAGATCGTCGGCAGCGCGCGCTTCGCGCCGATCAGCGCGCGGGCGATGAAGCGATCCCCGGGCCCGATCCCCTGCTCGCCGTTGACGACCAGCAGGGCCACATCGGAGTCGGCGAGCTCGCGCTCGACCCGCGCCTGCATGCGCTCGGTCAGCACATCGCGCGGCTTCTGCACGCCCGGCAGATCGACGAGCACGAGCTGGCGGCCCTCTGTTTCATCCGTGGCGATGCCGCGGATCGCCCGCCGCGTGGTCTGCGGGCGCACCGAGACGATCGCGACATGGCTGCCGACGATCGCGTTGACCAGGGTCGACTTGCCGACGTTGGGACGTCCGGCGAGGCCGACGAAGCCGGAGCGCTTCACCGGACCTCCTCATCAGCCGGCATGTCCTCCGCTTCGCGTCCGGGCATGCCGGGCGGGCGAAGAAGACCCTTCATGATCTCTTCCTGTGTAGACAACATTTCACCCTGGTCCGTCTCGTGGTCATAACCGCACAGGTGAAGCACTCCATGCACTGCTGCCTCGGTCACGTCGGCGCAGTGCTCGGGGCAGATCGCCACATCCCCCAACTCGCGCGGACCGGGGGTTGGGCCGGCGCCGTCGACGGGAAAGGCGAGCACATCGGTCGGGGCGTCCACACCGCGGTGATCGCGATTCAGCTCGCGGATCCGCTGCTCGTCGACCAGCTCGACGGCGATGTGGCCACTCTCGACTCCGGCTGCGCGCAATGCGGCTTCCACCGCCACGCGCAGCCCCTCAGGGGCGACTATCTCCATAAGAGTCACCTTCGGAATCAGCGCGAGTCCGGGGAGGTCGATGACCAAGTGGGACGGACACGGCACGACTCCCGCGTAGCAGCGCTACGCGGGACGTCGGGACGGGGCCGTATCCACGCAGCGTCATTCGGCCTCATCCGGGCCGCGATGATTTCGGAGGGGGCTCGTAAGCGTCGTAGGCGGCGACGATCCGCTGCACCAGCTTGTGACGGACGACGTCCTCGCCGCCGAAGCGGATGAAGGCGATGTCCTGGACGGCGCTGAGGATGTCGCGCACGACGACCAGGCCGGAGCGCTGGTCGGTCGGCAGGTCGATCTGCGTGATGTCGCCGGTGACGACCATGCGCGAGTTGAAGCCGAGCCGCGTGAGGAACATCTTCATCTGCTCGGGGCTCGTGTTCTGCGCCTCGTCGAGGATCACAAATGAGTCGTTGAGCGTCCTACCGCGCATGAAGGCCAGCGGCGCCACCTCGATCACGCCGCGCTCGAAGTAGCCGTTGACCCGGTCGGGGTCGAGCATGTCGAAGAGCGCGTCGAAGAGTGGCCGCAGGTAGGGGTCGACCTTCGCCTGGATGTCCCCCGGCAGGAAGCCGAGCCGCTCACCCGCCTCGACCGCGGGGCGGGTGAGGATGATCCGCTGCACCTGGCGCTCGGCCAGAGCGTGGGCGGCCATCGCCACCGCGAGGAAGGTCTTGCCGGTGCCGGCCGGCCCGATGCCGAAGGTGACCGTGTGGTTGCGGATCGAGTCGACGTAGCGCTTCTGGTTCAGCGTCTTCGGCGCGACCTTGGTGTTGCGGTGGCGCCAGACGACGTCCTCGAGGATCTCGGCCGGACTCTCGTCGGCGTCGATCGCCCCGGTGACGGCTTCGATCGTCCCCGGCGCGACCTCATGGCCCTGCTCGATCAGGTCGACCAGCTCGTCGACCACGGTCGCCGCCGTCTGCACATCGGATGCGTCGCCGTCGAGGGTCAGCACGTTGCCGCGCAGATGGAAGTCGCAGTCGAGGCGCCCGCGCAGCGCCCGCAGCACGGCGTCCTCGGAGCCCGCCAGCTCGGCGGCCACGCTGTTGTCGAGGGTTAGCTGCCTACGCGCCAAGTCGCTCTCGCACCGCCGCGCTGACCCGCTTGCCGTCGGCGCGACCGCCGAGCTTCGGCATCAGCGCCGACATCACCTGGCCCATCTGCTTCTGCTCGGTCGCGCCGGTCTCGGCGACCGCCGCGTCGACCAGCCCGGCCAGCTCCTCGTCGGAGAGCTGCGCCGGCAGGTAGGCCTCGATCAGCTCGGCCTCGAACCGCTCCGCCTTCGCCTGCTCGGTCCGGTTCGCCTCGTGGTAGGCGTCGGCCGCCTCGAGCCGCTTCTTGCGCTCGCGCTGCAGCACCGCCACCTCGTCGCCCTTGCCCAGCTTGGCGTCCTGCTGCAGCGAGTCGACGATCATCCGCAGCGCCGCCGCACGCTCGCGCTCGCCGGCCTTCATCGCCGTGCGCACATCCGCCTGCATCTGCTCGAGGACGCTCATTGCCCTGAAGGGTAGTCGGCGGCGTCCGGCGCCACCGCCAGGCCCTTGGAGACGAGATCGGCGACATCCGAGCTGACCAGAGTCCAGCCGTGACGGCGCGCAGCGGCGACGTAGGCGGCGTCGTATGCCGTGAGGCCATGCTCGGCGGCCACGTCGAGTGCAGATTCGGCCAAGCCTGCATCGATCTCGATCATCCGACTGCCGCATCGCTGCGCAAGAAAGCGGAGGAGGTGACGGGCTTCGCTCGACTGTCCCCTCTTGACCCCCATCGCGTTTGCCACCTCGTAGAGGGTGAGGTCCATCGCCGCCATCGGTATCTCCAGGTCGAGCACGAGCGCCCGTGCGGCGTCGCGAAACCGGTCCTCCGGGTCGCGGGCCGCTATCCAGACGCTTGCGTCGACCAGCAGCGCATCAACGGGAGTCACGGTCTTCGCGGATCAGCCTGACGG
Organism: Solirubrobacterales bacterium; assembly: GCA_035266685.1. GTDB lineage: Bacteria > Actinomycetota > Thermoleophilia > Solirubrobacterales > 70-9 > VRUE01. The sequence goes on along the minus strand of DATFMX010000039.1, from coordinate 4,394 downwards.
CTTCACCGCCCATGGGAGCGGTCGCCTTGTCGAGCAGCGCTTCGAGCTGCTCGCGTTCCTGGGTCAGCTCGGCGTCGAGCTCGCGCTCCGCCAGGCGGCGCAGGAAGCCGCTGCGCGTCTCGCGATTGGCGCGCGCCTGGGCATCGAGCCGCTCGAGCACATCGTCGGGCATTGAGATCATCACCTTGGCCACAGGGGGAGTATATACGGTATTGCCGGATGGGATTACTGCGCTTGTCGAAGTCATGGCCCGACGCTCCCAGATCGCGACGCAAATGTGGGTGCGGAAACGCCCGAAAGTGAAAATCTTTCGCGGCGAATGTTCAGTTTTGCCCGGAGATGTCGACATGCGCGACATCGCCCAGGGGCATCTGGAGGAAGCGGGTGCCCAGCTCACGGAAGGACTCGACGTCGCCGCTGCAGAGGAAGCGGTACTCGCCTTCGCCCTCTGCGGGCCGGGCGAGGCCGGCGCGCTCGAGCGTGCGCTGTGCCGCCGCGGCGACGGCGTGGCCGCCGCTGACCAGGCGCACGTCGCGGCCGAGGATGCGCTGCAGCATCGGCGCGACCAGCGGGTAGTGGGTGCAGCCGAGGATCAGGGTGTCGACCTCCGCCCGCTTCAGCGGCGCGCAGTAGGCGCGGGCCATGTCGACCACGGCCTGGTCGAAGGGCGAGCCGTCCTGGATGAAGGGCGCCAGGTCGGGCGCCTCGACCTCGGTCACCGCGAGCGCCCGGCCCTGCTCCTCCAGCGCCCGGCGGTAGGCGCCGCTGGCGACCGTGTTCGGCGTCGCCAGCACGCCGACCCGGCCACTGTCGGTGATCGCGGCGGCGATCTCCGCCTGCGGCTCGACCACCGGCACGACCTCCACCCCGTACTCGGCGCCGACCTCGCGTGCCACATCCTCGCCGATCGACGTCGCGGTGTTGCAGGCGATCACCAGCAGCTTCGCGCCGCCCGCCAGCAACAGCTCGGCGATCGCCCTGATCCGCTCGCGCAGCCGCTCGGGATCGCGCGTGCCGTAGGGGAACATCGCCGTGTCGCCGAGGTAGACGAAGTCCTCCTCGGGCAGCGCGACGAGGCACTCGTGGAGCACGGTCAGCCCGCCGACCCCCGAGTCGAACATCGCGATCGGCTGCGAGACCTCCGGTGGTGGGTGCTCTAAAGGAATGGTCTGTAAGCCATGAAGAAGATCGTCACGACGACGATCAGGCCGGCAAGCGTGCCGACTTTGCCGATCCTGGCGCCGAGCTCTTCGAACTCGGCGCTGAGGGTGTCGCCCGCCTGTAGATCGCGCTCCGCCAGCGCTTTCGCCTCACGGACCTTCGGCCCGAAGAAGGCGTGCTGGAGGCCGAAGAGCACGATGATCGCCAGGAAGCCGATCGAGATGAAGGCGTCGCTCCCCTCCCACGGCCCGTCGGCGAGCAGGTAGATGCCGGCCAGCAGCAGCACGATCATGCCGGGGTTGACCAGGTAGCGGTCCACCTTCTGGATCCCGGCGAGGATCGCCGGCGTCGCCCGCGGGTACTGCGGCGCGACGGAGAAGAAGAAGCCGTAGCCGAACGTCGGGCCGAAGGCCAGCACGACAGCCAGGATGTGCAGGAAGAGGGCGAACTTGTAGCCCGGGTCCACGATCGTCGCCAGCATCGCGGGGAACACTATCCGCTACCGGCGACGGAGCAGCAGCGCGGCCCAGTCGCCGTCGATGCGGCGGTCGGCCTCGGCGAGACCGCAGTCCGCGAAGGCGGCGGCGACTTCGTCGAGCTCGGACGGGAGGATGCCGGAACACGCGAGGGTTGCGGGGGGCGGGGAAGGACCCGTCGGAGCAACAGCGGGGAGGCTCCGCCGAGTCCTTCCCCGCCCCCCTTCAGCGTTCGGCCACAGGCTCGCGACGGCCTTCAGAACCGGGGTCGTCATGTTGGCCACCACGGTTGGGGCGAGCTCGGGCAGGCGCTCGCGCAGGTTGAGGGGTTCGAAGCCCGCGTTGACCTCGTTGATCGCCGCGTTTGCCTTTGACGCTTCGATCGACGCGGGCTCGTGGTCGTAGCCCGAGACCGGGTCCCAGCCGAGCTTGGCGGCGGCTATCGCGAGGACGCCGGAGCCGCTGCCGAGGTCGGCGAGGGCGCCCTGGGCCTCGCCGGCCTCCGCCAGCTCGAGCAGCAGCTCGAGGCAGAGGCGGGTGGTCGGGTGGGCGCCGGTGCCGAAGGCGCGGCCCGGGTCGACGACGACGTCGAGGGCGCCCTCGCGGGGCGGCTCCCAGGAAGGGCGCAGCCAGAGCCGCTCGCCGACCAGCAGCGGCTTGTGGAAGTCCTGCCAGCGGTCCGCCCAGTCGTCGGGCACGGTGGTCGAGACGACCTCGACCAGCCCGTCGCCGGCGGCCACCTCGAGCTCGCCCAGCTCCGGCAGCTCCCCCTCGCCGCCGTAGATCGCGTACTCGACGTAGCCGGGCCCGGCCTCCTCCTCGACCCCGTTCGGCGCCAAGACGGTCAGCTCGGCGAGCACCTGCTCGGCGAGCTCCGGACGGCAGCGGACCGCGAGCCGGATCAACCGAAGAAGGAGTGGCGGACGCGGCTGAAGAAGCCGTCGCCGCCGCGCCGTGAGCGCAGGTTGTGCGGCTCCAGCGTCTCCCCGAGCCGCTCGGCCAGCTCGCGCTGCTCCTCGGAGAGCTGCTCGGGGACGATCACCTGGATGGCGATCACCATGTCGCCGGGCGGGCCGCCGTTGGTGCCCGGCATGCCGTTGCCGCGCAGGGCGAACTGGCTGCCCGGCTGCGTGCCTGCCGGCAGCTCGATCTCGCGCTCGCCCTCGTGGCTCGGCACCTTGATCTTCGCCCCCAGCATCGCTTCGACGGCGGAGATCTCGACCTGGTGGATCAGGTCCTGGCCGCGCATCGGCCCGCGCCGGCCCTCGAAGCCGAAGCCGCTGCCGAAGAAGGCCTGGAAGATGTCCTCGACCGAGCCGAATCCGGCCTGCCCCGCCGCCCCGGCGCCGCGCAGCCCCTCGTGCCCGTAGGCGTCGTAGGCCTGACGCCGTTCGGGGTCGGAGAGCACCTCGTAGGCTTCGGCCGCCTCTTTGAACTTCTCCTCCGCCTCGGGGTCGTGGTCGTTGACGTCGGGGTGCAGCTCGCGGGCGAGCTTGCGGAAGGCCGTCTTCACCTCGGCCTTGTTGGCGTCGCGACCGACGCCGAGGATCTCGTAGTAGTCGCGGGGCATCAGCCGTAGACCGACTCGCAGTAGCGCGAGAGCTCGCGCGCCGCGCCGCGCACCGAGGCGATCGCGGTCGCGTAGTCCATCCGCAGCGGCCCGACCACGCCGACCGAGCCGAGGTTGCGGTGGGCGAGGCCGTAGTTGGCGCCGACGACGCTGACCGAGCGCAGCTCCGGCTGCGGGTTCTCGGCGCCGATCCAGAGGAAGACCGAGCGCTCATCGAGCGTCGAGCGCAGCATGCCGAGCACGCCGGCGCGGCGCTCCAGCGCCGTCATCAGCCGGTCCGCCGCCGGCAGGTCGCGGCGGTGGTCCTCGGAGAGCAGCCGCGAGGCGCCCTCCATGTAGAGGCTCTCGCCGGTCTCCTGCTCGAGCTCGGTGAAGGCCGGGCCGAGGGTGGCGACAAAGCGCGACTCGAGCTCGTCCAGCTCCGGGTCGGCGAGGCGGGTGGCGATCATCCGCGCGCCCACGCCGAGCCCGGCAAGCGACTCGTTGAGGTAGCTCGAGGCCCACTCGACCAGGCCGGGGTCGACCGGCGCGTCGAACTCGAAGACGCGCTTGGCGATCGCCCCGGTCGAGGAGATCGCGATCGCCATCACCTTGTGCGGCTGCAGGCGCAGGACCTCGACCCGGTGGATCGTCGCCGTCGCCGGGGCCGGCGCCGTCGCCAGCGCCATCAGGTCGGTCACCTGGGCGAGCGCCGCAGTCGTCTCGCGCATCGCCGTGTCGATCTCGCGCCGCAGGCGCGACAGCTCCAGCTCCACGCCGGCGGGCTGCGGCGCCCCGGACTCGATCAGCCGGTCGACGTAATAGCGATAGCCGACCTCGGTCGGCACCCGGCCGGCCGAGGTGTGCGGATGGGTCAGGTAGCCGGCAGCCTCCAGCGCCGCAAGCTCCGACCGCACCGTCGAAGCCCCCCACTCCACCTCGGCTTCCTCGGCGATCGGCTTCGACGCCACGGGCTTGCCCGACGCGAGATAAGCGTCGACGACCAGCCGCAGGATCAACTCCTGTCGCTCGGAGAGCATCGGCTCCATTCTAGGAGCCGTCAGAGCTCGACTTCCGCCTCTGCGTTGCGAATCGTCTGGTTCTCGCCCTGGGAAGCGACGACGTCGATCGTCGCCCGTCCGTCCTCGACCGACTTGACCTCGCCGCTGACGACGATCTCGGTCTCCGGCGCGCCCATGCCGCGAAAC
>DATFMX010000038.1:0-10757 GCA_035266685.1 Solirubrobacterales bacterium | reverse complement strand
TGTAGGGCGACACTCAGTTTGAGCATGCAGGCGACATTCCCGATGACCATGAGCGGGCGTCGGCGGGCGCCCGACCGTGAACGTCGGCGCCGGACTACGCCGACGGCCAGGGACCGAGCAGCCGCCCGCCGCTTACCGCGGTGGCGATCTGGAAGGGGCCGACGCGTCCAAGAGCGGCGCCCCAGCGCGCCTGCGCCGCTTGTGTGACCAGGGCGATCGGCTCCAAGAGGTTGCCGACCGGGTCTGTGGCCGGCGGTGAGCGGTTCGGCTGGACATCGAGTTCGAAGGCGTGGCGCCGCAGCCGCGCCCCGGTGGGCGCACACCCGCGTCGGGCGCGCCTGATCCAGCCGCGCGCGGTCGACGCCGGAACGGCGGCCGCGGCGGCGAGCGGGCGATGCCCTCGCCCTGAGGCGGAACCGAGGAGGACCTCGCCGATCGTCGCGACGACGTCGCGCCGGTAGGCGGTCAGGAAGCTCGGCACGAGCGCATGAGTGCGCCCGCAGTTCCGGCAGCGCGCTCGGTGCAGCCGAAGGCGTCGGGTGCGACCACGATGGCGCACCATGCGCCTGTAGCCGGGCCAGGGCCCGAGCTGACCCCCGCAGTCGGGGCAGCGGGCGGCGGCGGGAAGCCCCGGCCCCTCGCCGCCGGCGAGCATCGCGGCGATCTGGTCCTCGGGGACGGCGACGCTGAGCACCGCGGCAGCCTTGCGTAGCGCGAGCGCCGCGACCGGCGCCGATCCCGCAACGAGCGCGAGAAGGAGAAGGGCGTGCACGTGCGCGAGGCTCCCATGGCGGGCGTTCCGGCGCCAGGGTCAACCTATGTTGCGTGGCTGATCGCGAAGACACCGGGGGTAGGCGCACCGCCCCCGTCGCTCCGCCTCCTCCTACGTCGTCGGCTCCGCGACGGGGGCGGTGGCCGACCGGAAGCGGAGAGCCGACCCTCAGCGTGCTCAGCGTGAATGACGCTGACCGTGGTCTTGGTGCTCAAACTGAGTGTCGCTCAACACCTGGTCGGGTTCGTAGGGGCGGAAAGTCTTCTGCTCGGCGATCGGAGCGCGGTCGGCCTCCTGCGGCCGGGCCTGCTCGATCTCCACCAGCTGCTCTTGCTCCTCGGTCAGCGCTGTCACCGGCGATCATCCCTCCTGCTCGCGTACAGGGAGAATCGTCCCGAGTGCGCCGGACGGCTCAGGCGGGGTTACTGACCCAGGCTCCTCTAGCAAGCCCGCCCAACAGAAAACGCCCCACCGGGGAGGCGGGGCGTTTCTGGGGTTACTACAGGGAGGAGAGATATGTATCTCTATATATGTGGATCCGTGGGAGGTAGGTGGGCCCTTATGTGCCGCGGGGCGAGTCGATGGGAGTCGACTGCCATATGAGCGGCGCCGGGTCCGACCAAGAAGTTTTCAATGCTCTTTATCGGTCCTCTCTCATGAATCCTTGAATTCAGAGTACGAACATACGTGCGATTTGTGTGTGAGGCGAGTCACAGAGCCTCTTTGGACTGCTGTCTGCCGCCTGGTTGGACGATTCTTCTACCCAATTCTAAGGTCTCGCTAAACGTTTGGCAAGTCTTTCCTTTGGACGCCCGTTCGAGCGGCTGTACCGTTGCTGCGTGGCCACGGTGGGCAAAAAGACGCGCATAGACGCGGTTTTGGCTGCTCGCGGGATGTTTCCGTCGCGCTCGGCGGCGGCGGGCGCCGTGCGGGCGGGCGAGGTGCGGCTGGGCGAGGACGGGCCGATCGCCCTGCGGCCGAGCCAGCTGGTCGACCCCGAGGCCGACCTGCGCCTCGCGCAGGGGCCCCGCTTCGTCTCGCGCGGCGGGATCAAGCTCGACAACGCGCTCGCAGCGCTGGCGATCGACGTCTCCGGCCGCGACTGCCTTGACGTCGGCGCCTCGACCGGCGGCTTCACCGACTGCCTGCTGCAGCGCGGCGCCGCCCGCGTCGTGGCGCTCGACGTCGCCTACGGGCAGATCGACCTGCGCATGCGCGAGGATCCGCGCGTGACCGTGATCGAGCGCCTCAACGCCCGCGCCCTCACGCCGGACGACCTGCCGTTCGCGCCGGACCTCGCCGCGGTCGACGTCTCCTTCATCTCGCTGGCCAAGGTGCTGCCCGCGGTCGCCCGCTGCCTGCAGCCCGGCGGCGAGCTGCTGGCGATGGTCAAGCCGCAGTTCGAGCTCGGCCGCGAGCGCGTGCGCAAGGGCGTCGTCCGCGACGCCGCCGATCGCCGCGAGGCGATCCTCGCGGTCGCCGATGTCGCCCAGAGCCTCGGCCTGCCGGTGCGCGGCTTCGCCTCCTCCGGCCTGCCGGGACCGAAGGGCAACCGCGAGACCTTCGTCTGGTGCGGCGGCGCAGGCGAGCCGCTCGCCGACCCGGGGTCCGCCCTGCTCGAGGTCGAGCCGTGAGCCCGCGCCTCGCCACGCTGATCACCCACTCGCACCCGCCGGCGACCACCGCCGCGGTCGAGCTCGCGGTCTCCGCCGCGCGCGAGGCCGACTGGCGGCTCGTCGCCTCGACCCACGAGGCGGAGAAGCATGGCGGGCTGGCGAAGGAGATCGAGGTCGTCGACCTCCTGCCGCACCAGGCCGACCTCTGCCTGGTGCTCGGCGGCGACGGCTCGATCCTCTACGCGCTGCGCCACTTCGCCCGCAGCGGCGTGCCGGTCTTCGGGGTCAACTTCGGCACTGTCGGCTTCCTCGCCGCGGTCGAGCGCGACGACGCGGCCGAGGGGATGCGCCGTGCCTTTGCCGGCGAGATCGAGGCAATCGATCTGCCCGGTCTCGAAGCCAGGGTGAACGGCGAGCCGCGGGTCGCCCTCAACGACGTCAGCTTCATCCGCCGGCCGCACGAGCGCGTCGCCGAGCTCAGCTACAGGATCGCCGACGAGGAGGTGGGCCGCGTGCGCTGCGACGGCCTGGTCGCCGCGACGCCGGTTGGCTCCACGGGTTACAACCTCGCCAACCAGGGGCCGATCCTCGCCTGGGGCGTGAAGGGCTACGTCGTCTCCTACGTCGCCCCGCACTCGCTCACCGCGCGCGCCCTGGTCGTCGCGCCGGGCGATGTGCTCCATGTCGGCAACGCGAGCGGCCGTGAGCCGGTCGATGTTGCGATCGACGGCGCCCCGGCCGGCCTGCTCGAGTCCGGCGCCGCGATCGAGCTCGCCTTCGCCGACAACGTCGGCCGGCTCGCCCAGCTGCCGGGCACCAGCTTCTACGGCAGGATCAGGGACAAGTTCGGCCACCTGGCCGTCTGAGCCGACGCTGGACGTTGTCTAGGGTTTGCGCCGATGGCGCGCAAATGGTGGACCCTCGCCCTCAGCTCGCTGGCGACGTTCATGCTGCTGCTGGACATCACGGTCGTCAACGTCGCCCTGCCCGACATCCAGCGCGACCTCGGCGCGAGCCTCTCCAGTCTGCAGTGGGTCGTCGACGCCTACTCGCTGATGCTCGCCGCCTTCCTGCTCACCGCGGGCTCGCTCGGTGACCGGCTCGGCCGCCGCCGCGTCTTCTCGCTCGGCCTCGGCCTCTTCACCTTCGCCTCCTTCCTCTGCGGCATCGCCGGCGACCCGACCCTGCTCAACCTGGCGCGCGGGCTGCAGGGGATCGGCGGCGCGGCGATGTTCGCCACCTCGCTCGCCCTGATCGGGCAGGAGTTCCACGGCCGCGACCGCGCCACCGCGTTCGGCGTCTGGGGGGCGACGGTCGGCGGCGCCGTCGCGATCGGCCCGCTGGTCGGCGGCCTGATCACCGAGCACCTCGGCTGGGAATGGATCTTCTTCGTCAACATCCCGATCGGGATCGTCGCCGTCGCGCTGACCGAGCTGCGCCTCGCCAACGTCGCCGCCCAGGACCCGGAGCGGATTGACCTGCCGGGGCTGGCAACCTTCTCCGGCGGCCTCTTCCTGCTGATCTTCGGCCTGATCCGCGGTAACCCGGAGGGCTGGGGGAGCGCGACGATCGTCGCCTCGCTGGCCGGCTCAGTGGCGCTGCTGCTTGCCTTCCTCGCGGTCGAGGCGCGCAGCAGCCATCCGATGCTCGACCTCGCGCTGTTCCGCAAACCCGCCTTCAACGGCGTCTCCGCGGTCGCCTTCGGCCTCTCGGCGGGGATGTTCGCGATGTTCCTCTACCTGACCATCTACATGCAGGGGGTGCTCGACTTCTCGCCGCTGGAAACCGGCCTGCGCTTCCTGCCGCTGACCGTGCTCTCCTTCGTCGTCGCGCCGATCGCCGGCAAGCTCTCCCAGCGGGTGCCGATCAGGGTGCTGATGGGGATCGGGCTGGCGCTGGTCGGCGCCGGGCTGCTGTCGATGCACGGCCTCAGCGCCGACTCCGACATCTCCGCGCTGCTGCCCGGCTTCCTCGTCGCCGGCGTCGGCATCGGGCTGACCAACCCCAGCATCGGGCAGGCGGCGATCGCCGTCGTTCCGCCGGCCAAAGCGGGCATGGGGTCGGGGATCAACACGACCTTCCGCCAGGTCGGGATCGCGACCGGCGTCGCCTCGCTCGGCGCCGTCTTCCAGTCCCAGGTCGACTCGAAGCTCTCGACCGTCCTGCCGGGCGCCCCTCCGGGCTTGGCCGAAGCCGTCGCCTCGGGCGGCTCCCGCGCCGCCGCGGGCGCCGCCCCGCCCGGGCAGCGGGCCGAGGTCGTCCACGCCGCCAACGTCGCCTTCGTCAGCGGCTTCAACGAGATCCTCCTGATCGGCGCGATCCTCTCCTTCATCGGCGCCGCCCTCGGCTTCGCCCTGGTCCGCGCGAGCGATTTCGTCCAAGCTTCCGCGAACGCCGAGGCAGTGGAGCCCGCCCCTGCGTAATCGCTTCTCGGGCGGGTGGCGCGGAATGAGGGGGTTTTCGGTCGAACAGACCGCTAAAACCCCCTCGTTTCGCGACAGGACCCGCCCGCCGAAACCCAATCGGTCCGCCTCTACTGCTACCAAGAGAGCGTGCTCCGCGAGCTCCGGATCGAGAACCTGCTGCTGATCGAGCGGGCTGAGCTGCGGCTGGGGGAGGGGCTGAACGCGATCACCGGTGAGACCGGCGCCGGCAAGACCGTGCTCGCGCACTCGCTCGATCTGCTGATGGGTGGAAAGGCGCGTCCGCAGATCGTCCGGCCGGGGGCGGATGAGGCCTGGGTCGAGGGGGCCTTCGACCTGCCACCGGGGCTGCTGGAGGAGCCGGAGATGGCGGAGCTCGCCGAGCGCCTGCCGGGTGGCACGGAGGAGATCGTGCTGGGACGGCGGGTCTCGGCCGCCGGGCGCACCGCCGCCTTCCTCGCCGGCCGCGCCGCCTCGGCCGCCGACCTGAAGCTGCTCGGTGGCCGCCTGCTCGCCTTCTACGGGCAGCACGAGCACCGCAAGCTGACGATCTCGACCGCGCAGCTCGATGTGCTCGACGGCTTCGCCGGCGCCGACCACCTCGCCCTGCGCGAGCGCTACCGCGCCGCCCACCGCGAGTGCGCGCGGCTGGCGGCCGAGCTGACGGAGCTGCGCGAGCGCGACGGCTCCCGCGAGCGCGACCTCGACCTGCATCGCTTCGAGCTCTCCGAGATCGAGCAGGTGGCGCCCGACCCGGCCGAGGAGGCGGACCTCTCGTCGCAGCGCGAGCGCCTGCGGCACGCCGAGGGACTGCGCGAGGCGGCGCTCGGCGCCCTGGCGGCTGCCGCCGGCGCCGATGAGGACGGCGGCGGCGCGGCGAGCGCCCTGGCCGCTGCCGAATCGCAGCTGCAGGGAGCCGGTGGGGTGGACGCCGAGCTCGACGGCCTCGGCGAGCGCCTCGCCGCTCTCGCGGTCGAGCTGGGCGATGTGGCCGGCGGCCTGCGCGCCTACCTCGACCGGGTCGAGGCCGACCCGCAGCGGCTCGCCGAGGTCGAGGAGCGGCTCGACGCGCTCGACCGCCTCTGTCGCAAGCACGGCGGCAGCGTCGATTCGGTGCTCGCCCACGCCGAGCACTGCCGGGCCGAGATCGAGCGGCTCGAAGGGGCGGAGACGCGCAGCGCCGAGGCCGAGGCGGCGCTGGCGGAGGCCGAGGCGCGCCGCGAGAAGCTGGGCAAGCGCCTGAGCAAGGGACGGGCCGCCGCGGCGGGCCCGCTGGAGAAGCGGGTCGCGAGCGAGCTCGACGGCCTGGCGATGCCGGGCGCGACGCTCGAGGTCGAGCTCGAGCCCCATCCCGACGGCTTCGGCCCGAACGGCCGCGAGACGGTCGAGCTGCGCATCGCCCCCAACCCCGGCATGGCGCCGGCGCCGCTGCGCGACGCCGCTTCGGGCGGCGAGCTCTCGCGCGTGATGCTGGCGCTCAGCGGCCTCGGCGAGGCGGCGGGCGCCGGCACGCTGGTCTTCGACGAGATCGACGCCGGCGTCGGCGGCAAGACGGCGCGCGTCGTCGGCGAGCGCCTGCGCGCCCTCGGCGAGGGCCGCCAGGTGCTCTGCATCACCCACCTGCCGCAGGTCGCCTCGCTGGCGCCGACCCACTTCCGGCTCGAGAAGGACGCGAGCGGCGAGCGCGCGCTCGCCACCGTCGAGCGGCTCGACGGCGAGGGCGTCGTCGCCGAGATCCGCCGCATGCTCGGCGGGGAGAGCAGCGACGAGGCGGCCGATCGCCACGCGCGCGAGCTGCTTGCGGCGGCATGAGTAACGGCTAACCTCACACCGTGGCCACCCCCAGTCGCCGTCGCCTCCCCGCGCTGCTCTCGCGCCGCAGCGCGGCAAGTGCCGCCGGGCCGATTCGCGGCAGCGCGCGGCTCGGCCGTCGCACCAAGGACCTGGTCAAGCGCCTGCGGCCCGGCGACGTCGCCGTCATCGACCATGTCAACGTCGACCGCATCGCCGCCGAGGAGCTGCTCGCGAGCGGCGTGCGCGCCGTGATCAACGCCTCGCCCTCCAGCGACGGCCGCTACCCGAACGCCGGCCCGCTGCTGCTCGCGCACGCCGGCGTCGCGCTGATCGACGCCACCGTCGCCGGCGGCGATCCGTTCGAGCTGCTCGAGGAGGGCGCCGAGCTGACGATCGAGGGCGGCGTCGTCGGCGATGGCGAGGGCGGCGAGATCCTGCGCGGCCACGTGCTCGGGGTCGAGGAGCTGGAAAACCGGCTGAGCGAGCAGCGCGCGCGGGTCGACGAGGCGCTCGCCGAGTTCGCCGAGAACACGGTCGCCCACGTGCGCCAGGAGACCGATCTGCTGACCGGTGCGATCGAGTTCCCGGCGACCAAGACCTCCTTCCGCGACCGCCAGGTGCTGATCGTCGTCCGCGGCGACCGCCACCGGCGCGACCTGAGGGCGCTCAACGCCTACATCCGCGATGTGCGCCCGCTTGTCGTCGCCGTCGACGGCGGCGCTGACGGCTGCCTCGAAGCCGGCCTGAAGCCGCACGTGATCCTCGGCGACATGGACTCCGCCGGCGACGCGGCGCTGCGCTGCGGCGCCGAGCTGATCGTCCACGCCTACCCCGACGGCCGCGCGCCGGGCCGCGAGCGGCTGCTCTCGCTGGGCCTGACGCACACCCTCGTCCCTGCCGCCGGCACCAGCGAGGATGTGGCGATGCTCATGGCCTACGAGAAGGGGGCCGACCTGATCGTCACCGTCGGCGCCCACTTCAACCTGATCGAGTTCCTCGACCGCAAGCGCGGCGGCATGTCATCGACCTTCCTCACGCGCCTGCGGATCGGCGAGAAGCTGGTCGACGCGAAGGGCGTCAGCCGGCTCTACAACCCGCCCTCGACCGTCGCCCCGGCGGCGCTCTTCCTCGTCGCCTTCGCGATCCTGCTGGCCGTCGTCACGATCACCTCGCCGGCGCTCAACGACCTCTTCGAACTGCTCTGGCTGAAGGTGAAGATCTGGCTTGGGCTATAGCGCCCGTTACCACGCCACCTCGCTGATCGCGGTCTTCCTCGCGCTGGCGATCGGCATCCTGATCGGCGCCGAGTTCGGCGGCGACACGCTGAGCAACACGCGCAAGGACCTCGAGCACAGCCTGACCGGCAACCTGCAGGACGCGCGCCAGCGGGCCGACCAGCTGAACGGCGAACTGGGGCGGGCGAACGAGTTCTCCGGCCGCGTCTACCCGGTGCTGGTGCGCGACAGGCTGCGCGGGCGGCGGATCGGCCTGGTCGCCTTCGGCGATCTGCCGGGCGACGTCTACGGGGCGATCGAGGGGGCGCTGGCGCCCGCCGGCGGCCATCTGGTCGGCGTCGGCGTCGTGCGCGAGCCGATCGACACCCACGGGATCGCCGGCGACCTCGCGAAGACGCGCTTCGCCAAGCTGGCCCGCGAACCGGATCTGCAGACGGCGCTCGGCGCCGGCCTCGGGCGCCAGATCGTGCGCGGCGGGACGCTGCTGGAGCCCGTGCGCGGCCACCTCTTCTCGCGCGCCAGCGGCAACTTCGGCGCGCTCGACGCGGTGATCGTCGTGCGCGACGAGCCGCAGGGCATGGGGCCGCAGCAGCGCGCGGTCGCCGGGCGGATCGAGTCGGGGCTGCTGCGAGGGATCGGCGGCACGCACACGCCCGCTGTCGGGGTCGAGAGCACCCACAGCGAACCCTCTTCGTTCTCCTTCTTCGTCGGCAATGACCTCTCCAGCGTCGACGACGTAGACCTCGTCGCCGGGCGCCTGGCGACCGTCTTCGCGCTGCTCGGCGCCGAGGGCAGCTTCGGCGTCAAGGGCAGCGCGGACCGCCTCCTGCCCGACCTGCTCGAACCGCACAAATGACCTGGATCGGCTTTCCGGTCGGGATCGCGGTGGCGCTGCTGATCGTCCCCGCAGGGGTGCGGGGTCTGCTCGACGCCGGCCTCGCGCGCGAGAACTTCCGCGGCGCCCGGCTCGCCTTCCCGCTCGGCGCGGTGCTGGCGACGGCGGGGTTGGTCGCGCTGGCGCCGCTCGCCTTCCTCGACGACCGGGGCAGCCTCGAACTGCTCGACCCCGCGCTGCGGCGCTGGCTTCCCTACGTGATCGGCGTCGCCTTCCTCGGCTTCCTCGACGACTCGCTGGGCCAGGGCGAGGCGGCGAACACGCCGCGCGGCTGGCGCGGCCACGCCCGGGCGCTGCGCGAGGGTCGCCTCTCGACCGGCGCGATCAAGGCGATCGGCGCGCTCGCGCTTGCCGCCTACGTCGTCTCCGGGCGCGGGCTCGAATCGTGGCGCTACCTGGCTGATGTGGCGCTGCTGATCCTCGCCACCAACGCCTTCAACCTGCTCGACCTGCGGCCGGGCCGGGCGGAGAAGGGCTTGGCGCTGCTCGGGGCGGCGCTCTGCCTCGGCGCCTGGACGTTCGCGCCGCTCGACCTGCTCGGCATCTTCGCCGGCCCGGTCCTGGTCGGCGCCGCCTTCACGCTGCGCGAGCGGGCGATGCTCGGCGACACCGGCTCGAACCTGGTCGGGGCGATCGGCGGCGTCTGGCTGCTGACCACGCTGGGCGGGACGGGGCGGCTGATCGCCCTCGCCGCGGTCGCCGGACTGACGATTTTCGGCGAGTTGCGATCTATTTCGGCGACGATCGACTCGGTTCCGCCCCTGCGCTGGCTAGACTCGCTCGGCAGATGAAGAAAGGCTTCGCCCGAATTTCACCCGCAGAGAATCAGATCGTGATGCGCGCGAAATTCGGTCTCGCGTAATGAGCAGGACGAGCGGCGACACCCGCTTCATCTTCGTCACCGGCGGCGTCGTCTCGGCCCTCGGCAAGGGGATCGCCGCGGCCTCGATCGGCCGCCTGCTCGTCTCGCGCGGCTACCGCGTGCAGCTACAGAAGTTCGACCCCTACATCAACGTCGATCCGGGGACGATGAGCCCCTTCCAGCACGGCGAGGTCTTCGTCACCGAGGACGGCGCCGAGACCGACCTCGACCTCGGCCACTACGAGCGCTTCACCGACGAGAACACCTCGCGCGCCTCCAACGTCACCGCCGGCTCGGTCTACAACACGGTGATCAACCGCGAGCGCCGCGGCGACTACCTCGGCGCCACCGTGCAGGTGATCCCGCACATCACCGACGAGATCAAGAACCGCATCCTGATCGTCGCCGAGTCGCAGTCGGTCGACTTCGTGCTGACCGAGATCGGCGGCACGGTCGGCGACATCGAGTCGCTGCCCTTCCTCGAGTCGATCCGCCAGCTCTACACCGACCTCGGGCCGAAGCGCAGCATGTTCGTCCATCTGACCCTGGTGCCCTACGTCGGCCACGCCGGCGAACTGAAGACCAAGCCGACCCAGCACTCGGTCAACGAGCTGCGCCGGATCGGGATCCAGCCGCACGCGCTCGTCTGCCGCTCCGAGGGCCGGCTCGACCAGGAGATCCGCCGCAAGATCGCGCTCTTCGCCAGCCTGCCGGTCGAGGCGGTGATCTCCGCCAACGACGTCGACAACATCTACAAGGTGCCGCTCGTCTTCCGCGTCGAGGGCGTCGACGACCTGGTCCTCGACCACTTCGGGATGGAGGCGCCGGCCCCGGACCTGGGTGAGTGGGAGGCGATGGTGCGCCGCGCCGACGAGGCGTCGGGCAAGGTCAAGATCGCCCTGGTCGGCAAGTACGTGCAGCTCGCCGACGCCTACAAGTCGGTGATCGAGGCGCTCGGGCACGGCGGCTTCCACCACGGGGTCGAGGTCGACGTCGAGCTGGTCGACTCCGAGAACTTCGAGCCCGAGCGCCTGGAAGGCGTCGACGGGGTGCTGATCCCGGGCGGCTTCGGCGAGCGCGGCATCGAGGGCAAGGTCGAAGCGGCGCGGATCGCCCGCGAGCGCTCGATCCCCTACCTGGGGATCTGCCTCGGGATGCAG
>DATFMX010000037.1:0-16255 GCA_035266685.1 Solirubrobacterales bacterium | reverse complement strand
AAGAGCAGCGGTCCTGGCGTCAGCTCGTCGGGCGGATACCCCACCAGGCCGATCTCGTTCAGCCGCGCCAAGGCGTAGTGGAGGACCACCTCCTGATCGGCGACGTCGAGGTCGATTTTCTGGCCTGCTGCGAACTGGCGGACGAAGGCCTGGGCGATCATCAGCGAGTCACCTCCTCTCGTAGAGCCTCGGGGCTAACGTTGAGCTGCACGCGCCAGCGAGGCAGGATCTCACCGCGGCGCCCGTGGACGCGGGTGCTGCCGAGGTAGATCGGCGCGGCGCCTTTTTTTGCGCTCGCAAGTTTGGCCAGAGCCGGGGGCACTTTTTGGCCGAGGATCTCAAGCAGAGCTGCGATCCGGCGGGCTGCCGCGGCTCCCCGGGTGGTCTTCTTCGCCAGCTCGACGAAGCGCCGCCAGTCGGCCTGCTTATGGCCGCGGTCGACGATGCGCGCAAGCCCGAACACGCCACCTACGCGCCCCGGCATGGTTGCGCTGTCGAGGAGCACTCGCTCGATCCCGGCGAGGCGAACGGTGACGCCGTGAGCCTCGGTGAGCCGGCTGCCGTCTAGCCGGAATGCTCGCCTCGGAACCAGCATGATCGCCAGCTCCTGCCAGCCAGCTGGCGCCGTGGTCCCGATAGGAACGCAGACCTGTACCGCGCCGGGACGGTCGGGGATGAGGTTGTGCTCATAGGCCGCGGAGGAGAGCGCGACGTAGTGGGGGACCTTCCAGCTCGTCAGAGCGACCCAGGGGTTGGGCACCAGAATCCCAGCACTCTCGCCCAGGAGCGGTTCGTAGTGGCCGGCGCGGGTCCGGTGCAACCAGCCCTTCATTACGAGCCGAGAGGTGACGCTGTAGGTGCGCTTCTGCGGCCAGTCGAGCGCGCTTGAAATCTCTGCCAGGCTGACGCTCTTGGGCCTTTCGACCTCGAGCCAGCTGACGAGTTCCGCCTCGCGACGGCTCAGCGTTCGGGTGGGTCCCATCTGGTTGGGTGAGGTGGCCATGGCAGTAAAAGTATAGGGCGTTTTCTCCGAAATCACGAAAACTCCCTATACACCTACCGCCGTAATGGAATCGGTGCGTTCGGGCACTCGTGCCCACGAGTGCCCGAAACGGGCCAAATCGGCGTCTATCCACGCACATTCGGCCCGAGACCCAGTCCCGGCCAATCGCGCGAATCCCCTGCACACGGGCAGGTCCCAGTCGCTCTTCTACAATCTGCCAGAGCGCCTTACAAGGAGGGGGTCACTGGTTCGAGCCCAGTACCGCCCATTCCAGGTTCGGGGCCATCGCGCAGGGGGCCCAGGCCTGGTTTAGCCTGCTTGGCGATGGCGCACATGGGCGGAACTGCGAGTGCCGAGATCGACGCGCCGATCGACGCGGTCTGGGCGGTGGTCGAGGATGTCCTCACGGCGCCCGATTGGCAGGGGGGCCTGGTCGCCCTCACCGCTCTGGAGCGGGACTCCGAGGGGCGCCCGACCCTGGTTGAGAGTGTCAGCGACATCAAGGTCCGGCGGGTGACGACCCACGTGCGGTTCAGCTATGCCGGTCCGACCCGCCTCTCCTGGGCGCAGGAGAAGGGCGACCTGAAGTCGGTCGAGGGCTCGTGGGAGCTCGAGGACCTGGGCGAGGGCCGCACCCGCGCGACCTACACGCTCGACGGCGACCCGGGGCGCGTCCTCGGGATGCTGATCCGCGGCCCGGTCGAGTCCGCTGCCAGAGCGATGCTGGTCAACGCCCGCCCCGGCGAGCTGAAGGCCCGCGTCGAGGGCGAGGGATGAGCGAGCGGGATCTCTCGGTAGTCGTCCTCGGCGCAACGGGCGTCACCGGGCGCCGCGTCGCCGCCTACCTCGCCGAGCGAGCGGCAGAGGTCGGAGCGACCTGGGCCGCCGCCGGACGCGACCCCGGCAAGGTCGAGCGCGTGTTGGCCGAGGTCGGGATCGAGCCGCCGGAGGTCCTCGTCGCCGACGTCTCCGATCCGGCCTCGCTGGCCGCGATGGCGTCGCGAACCCGCGTCGTCCTCGACCTGGTCGGCCCCTACACCCTCTACGGCGAGCCGGTGATCAAGGCCTGCGTCGCCGCCGGCGCCCACTACGTCGACCTGTCCGGTGAGATCCCCTTTGCGCGGCGGATGATCGACGCCTACCACGAGCGCGCCGCCGCCGCCGGGGTGAAGGTGGTCGAGGTCTGCGGCTTCGAGGCGCTGCCGCCCGACCTGTCCGTACTGCTTGCCGCCGAGACGGCGCGCGAGCGCTGGGACGAGGCGCTCGCCGAGGTCGACCTCGACATCGCGACGCGGCAGCCGTCCGGGCGGCTGCGGCTCGAGGACCTGATGTCGGGCGGGACGATGCAGAGCATGGCCGAGGCCACCGGCGGCGAGGACGCCGAGCTCGTCGTCGATCCGGCGGCGCTCGTCACCGACCCCGACGCGGCGGCTGCCATTCGCCGCCGCAGCCCGATCGAGCTGGCGCCCCGCGTCAACTCGCGCGGCGACGCGATCGCGCCGATGAGTCCCGCCGCCTTCATCAACCCGGCCGTGATCCAGCGCACCGCGGCGCTGCTCGCGGCGGAGCGCGGCGACGGCGCCGAGCCGCCGCGCTACCGCGAGGGCATCGCGATCCCCGGCGGCTCCGCCTCGCTGCCGCTGCGCTACGCCGCCGCGGGAGCGCTGGCCGGCATGCAGGCTGGCTTTCGCTCGCTCTCCCGCGCGCGCCCCTCGGTCCGGCGGCGCTCGGCGGCGCTGATGCGCAGGGCCTTCCCGGGCTCGGGCTTCGGGCCGAAGGAGAAGCTCGACCAGTGGTCGTGGATGCTGACGCTCGACGCGCGCACCGTCGGCGGCCACAACCTGCGGGTCGAGCTCGACGCCGACGGCCACCCCGGCTACCTGACCACCGCGACGATGCTCGGCGAGGTCGGCCTGCTGCTCGCCGAGGACGGCGCGACGCCGCAGCGCGCCGGCTGCCTGACCCCGGCCACCGCCCTCGGCACCGGCTGCCTCGACCGCCTCGCACGCGCCGGCGCCCGCTTCCGCCTCGCCTCCTGAGCGCGCTTCCGACTTTTTCCACACCCTGGTGTGGTCAATGTCGGATGCGCTAGCGCGAGAGCTTCGCCCGCAGCCGCTCCCACAGCGACGGCGCCCGTGGCTGGGTGCGGCGCCACTCGTCCTCGGTCGGCAGCGCACCTCGCTTGCGGGCGGCGAGGACGCAGCCGGTGTGGGCGTGGCGGCGCTGGTTCATGTCGCCCTCCGGGGCGATCAGGAAGTGCTCGCTGAGCGCCGGAAGGTGCTTGCCGCAGAGCGGGCAGCGATACGTCGCCGGCTTACGGTTCTGCGCCGGCCGCATCGACCACCAGCGGACGCTCAAGAGGCGCGCAGCTGGGGCGTGACGGTGCCGCCGCGGCGGCGCTCCTGCTCGGTGACGACGTCGAAGAAGACGTCGTTGCGACCGCGGCGCATGCGGTAGGGGAACCTGTCGTGGGTGCGGCGGCTCGCCGCGGCCATCGCGCGGAAGCTCGCCTCGTGTGCCCGCGTCCAGCGGATGCCGAAGATCCGCCGCACGCGCGGCGGCAGCGTGCCCTTGACGATGTGGTTCTGGACCGCGAGGTTGCCGCGCGCCGGCAGCGGCACCGGCTGGCGGAAGGCCACCAGCGGCGCCATCTCGAGCCCGTGCTCGGTCGCCGTAAGGTCGGGCGCCGCGAGCTTGCCGTCGAACCAGGCCCGGAACTCGGCGTAGCTCGACGGGACCGCGCTCGGCGGCAGGCCGAACAGCTCGCCGAAGCGCACGTAGTCGCGCCACAGCGCCTCGCGCTCCTCCGGGTCGAGCGGCCGTACCAGCGTCTCGTACATCTCGCGCCCCGAGTCGGCGATCACCGCCAGCGTCCACAGCATCAGCTCGGGGTCGAAGGCGGAGTAGGGCGTGCCGGCGGGGTGGGGGCCGGCCGCGTCCGGCAGCTCTCCCTCGATCGTCTGGTGCAGGCGATGGACCCGCGCCAGCACCTCGTCGGCCTCCGCCCGCGTCCCGAGGAAGACCGTCTCCTGCACCTTCGCCGTCCGCGCCAGGCGCTCGAACGGCCGGTCGCCGGAGCGCGTCTGTAGCATCGTGCCGGTGTAGGTGAGCGGTTCGAGCGCCCCGATCAAGAGCGCCCGCTGCCCGTAGAGCAGGCCGACCGCGCGCTCGCCGTGTACCCGCCGCGCAAGCGACTCGCCGGGCGGGAAGTAGTAATCCTCGGCTTTCACCGAGTGGAGACTCTACTCCGGCTTCGGCGACTCGGACGAGAGCACCGCGGCCGGCGGGCCGACGCTGACCCGCCTGCTCGCCGGCAGCCCGTGCGCGGCGAAGACGTCGTCCAGTTCCTCGCGCGTCAGCGTCTCGCGCTCGAGCGCCGCCGCCGCCAGGTCGTCGAGGCACTCGCGATTCGCCGACAGCAGCCCGCGCGCCCGCCGGTAGGCCTCGCGCGCCAGCGTCATCGCCGCGACGTCGACGTCGCGCCGCGTGCGGTCCGAGAGCGCGTAGTCGCCGGTCGGCAGCGCGATCGGCGGCGCCCCGTCGGCGTCCAACGCCACGCCCATGCCGAACTCGGCGACCATCTGGCGACAGACCATGTGGACGCGCTGCAGGTCGTCGACGGCGCCGGAGTAGGAGGCGTCCATCACCTCCTCCTCGGCGGCGCGCCCGCCGAGGAGCGTCACCAACTCGTCGAGCAGCTCCTCGCGCGACTTCAGGTAGGTGTCCTCCTGCGGCGAGTGGCCGACGAAGCCGAGCGCCGGCCCGCGCGGCACGATGCTGAGGATCTCCGGCGGGTCGAGCCCGAGCAGCCGCCGGCAGAGCGCGTGCCCCGCCTCGTGGTAGGCGACGATCCGCCGCTCCTTCGGCGTCAGCCGCCGCGCCTGCTGGGAGCCGACCGACTGGCGCAGCAGCGCCTCGTCGAGGTCCTCGCGGGCCAGCGCGCCGCGACCCGCCCGCCCGGCGATGATCGCCGCCTCGTTGAGCGCGTTGGCGAGCTGCGCGCCGGTCATCCCGGTCGTCTTGCGCGCCACATCGGTCAGGTCGAGGTCGGGCCCCAGCGGCTTGCCCTTGGCGTGCGCGCGCAGAATCGCCTCGCGGCCGTCGCGGTCCGGCGGCGAAACCAGCACCTGGCGGTCGAAGCGCCCCGGCCGCAGCAGCGCCTTGTCGAGCTTGTCGACGTAGTTGGAGGCGGCGATCACGATCACCGTCCCCGGGTCCTTCTCGAACCCGTCGAGCTCGACCAGCAGCTGGTTCAGCGCCTGCTCGCGCTCGCTCGAGCCGCCATCTCCACCGCCGCCGCTGCGCGCCCCCCCGACCGCGTCCAGCTCGTCGATGAAGATGACGGCCCGGCCCGACTTCCGCGCCTCCTTGAACAGGCGCCGGATGCGGGCGGCTCCCCTCCCCACGAACATCTCGACGAAGCTCGATCCCGACGCCGAGAAGAAGTCGACTCCCGCCTGCGCGGCGACCGCCCGCGCGAGCATCGTCTTGCCGGTCCCCGGCGGGCCGAAGAGCAGCACGCCGCGCGGCGCCTGCGCGCCGAGCGCCTCGAAGCGCTTCGGCTCGCGCAGCCATTCGGCGACGTCGATCAGCTCGTCCTTGGCCGCGTCGACGCCCTGCACCTCCTCCCAGAGGACCGGCTCGGTCTTGCTCGCCTTGACCGTCTCCGGCTTGGTCGCGCCGAGCGTGCCGCGCAGCAGGGTGACGAAGACCAGCAGCAGGCCGAACATGAAGAAGACCCCGAAGACCGGGTACCAGTCGAAGAAGAAGCTTTTTACTTCGGTGGCGGTGAGCGCCAGCGGCAGGAGCATCGGAGAAGTTTCAGGCCAAACGTCCGCCGCTCCTATCGCATATCCGTCCGTGGGCCGGTTTTCGGCTCTGGGACTGGGACAAGGCTCGTGCGGGCTAGCCGCGGACGACCTGCGAGCCGCCGACGATCGCCTCCAGGCCGTCGTCGGCGAAGACGATCCAGGCCTTGTTGCCGCCGTCGTAGTCGGGCGCCCAGAGCTTCAGCCTCGCCGCGCGGTCCCAGACGGTGACCTGCTCGTCGCTCGTCTCCTCCAGCCCGCGCCAGACCCGCACGAAGGGGTTGGACTCCCACTCCTCGCCGATCGTCGTCGGCTCGCGGTGGCCGGGGTGGACGCGGGTCTGCGGCGGCAGCTCCATCAGCCGCATCACCGAGGCCTTGAGGTCGGCGAAGCCCGACCCGCCCGGCGCCATCGTCCCGCCCACGGTCCCCTTGAAGAGGACGTCGGCGGTGAAGACGTCGGAGCCCTCGACCAGGAAGGCGAGGTGGCCGGCGGCGTGGCCGGGGGTGAGGATCGCCTCGATCTCCACCCCTCCCGCCTCGAGCTTCTCGCCGTCGGCGAGCGTCACCGCGACCTCGTCGGGCAGCTCCGCCGCGCACTCGGCGTGGGCGACGAGCGGCGGGTCGCCGAGCTTCCGCCGCGCCTCGGCCAGCCCCGCGACATGGTCGCCGTGCGGGTGGGTGACGAGCACGTGGGTGATCTCGATCCCGTCGTGCTCGATCCGCTCGAGCAGCGGCCCCAGCTCGTCGTTGCCGTCGATCAGCACGCCCTTGCCGCTCGCCTCGTCGGCGACCAGGTAGGCGTTCGACAGCCAGATCGGGTTCTCGGTCCGCTCGACGATCACGGCATCGCGGAGTATCGCGGTTTCGCCAGCAGCGCCTGGACGTCGCCGATCCGGCCCTCGCGGAAGCCCGCCTCGGAGAGCGTCAGGTAGAAGACCCAGAGACGGCGGAAGCGCTCGTCGTAGCCGCGCGGGCGCAGCCGCTCCCAGGCGGCGAGGAAGCGCTCGCGCCAGGCGGCCAGGGTGGGGGGATAGCTGGCCGTGATGTCGGCCGCCCAGACCTCGCGCAGGCTCGTCGCCCGCGCCAGGCAGGCGGCGATCGTCGCCTGCGAGGGCAGGCAGCCGCCGGGGAAGACATGCGTGTTGGCGAAGCTGCGCGCCGCCTTCTCGGCCTCATACAGGCCGTCGTCGATCGTGATCGCCTGCAGGAACATCAGCCCGTCGGGCGCCAGCAGCTCGTCACAGCGGCGGAAGAACTCGTCGAAGTGCCGCCAGCCGACCGCCTCGATCATCTCGATCGAGACCAGCTTGTCGTATTCGCCGCGCAGGTCGCGGTAGTCCTCCAGCAGCACCGTGACGCGGTCCTGCAGCCCGGCCTCGCGCACCCGCTCGACCGCCAGCCGGTGCTGCTCGCGCGAGATCGTCGTCGTCGTCACCCGGCAGCCGTGCTCGCGCGCCGCGTGTACAGCTAGGCCGCCCCAGCCGGTGCCGATCTCCAGCAGGTGGTCGCCCGGCCCGAGCTCGAGCTTCGCGCAGATCCGCTCCAGCTTCGCCAGCTGCGCCTCCTCGAGGCTCGCCCCCGGGGTCGGGAAGAGCGCGCACGAGTACATCATCCGCTCGTCGAGGAAGGCGGAGAAGAGCTCGTTGCCGAGGTCGTAGTGGGCGGAGATGTTCTCGCGCGCGCCGCGGCGGCTGTTCTCGGGGACCAGCCGGCGCAGCCGGTGGGCGAGGCCGCGCGCCCGGGCGAGCGCGCGGCGCAGGCGGCTCGGCCGCTGCAGCTCGCGCGCCGCGATCCGCAGCAGGGCGACCAGGTCGTCGGCCTCCCAGCGGCCCTCGAGGTAGTCCTCGCCGAGGCCGACGCTGCCGCGCAGGGCGCCGCGCCAGGCCGCCGGGTCGCTCACCGTCACCGTCGCCCGCAGCTCGGCGTCCGCCGGGCCGAAGGCGCGCTGGCGCCCCGCCTCGGCGATCTCGATCCGGCCGTCGCGCAGGCGGCCGAGCAGCACCAGGACGACGAGGCGCGCTATCCGGTTGCTCATGGTGAGATGAAGTTACCCGGCTTTCGCCCGTTTGGGTGGGGGAAGTAGCGCGCGCCCTTCAGCTTCAGGCGCAGCGACTGCAGGTAGATCCGCCCGACGACCTGCAGCGAGAGCGCCGGATAGCGGACGAGGATCCGGGTCAGCGTCGCCGTGCTCAGCTCGCGGCGGCGCAGCGAGAGAGTCGCGTCGAAGGCCTTCTCGCCGTCGTCCTCGCCGGCCGCGCGGGAGTCGATGTGGACCGTCAGGCCGGCCCCGGGCTCGCTCGCCCGCAGCTCGTAGCGGTGGTCCATCCCCATCAGCGGCGAGACATGCAGCCGCTTGTCGAAGTCCCCGTCCAGCGCCGGGCCGCCGCGCTCGCCGCCCGTCATCACATATGGGTGGCTCTCGCCCCAGGGGATGTTGGTGACGTCGGCGACCAGCGCCTCGACCCGCTCGCCGGCCGGGTCGAAGCAGTAGTAGAAGCAGACCGGGTTGAAGACATGGCCGAAGCTGCGCAGGTTGCCGAGCAGGCGCACCGGCCCGGACGGCCGCGGCGCTCCCGCCCGCTCGACCGCGTCGCGCACGCACTCGGCCAGCGGTCGCGCCGGGTCGCCCATGTAGTCGGCGCGGCGGAAGCGCGCCGGCGCCCGCCGCCGCGCCGACCAGCCGGGGAACGGGTCGAGCACCCCCGGCAGCTCGTCGAGATCGAGGTAGGCCATGTAGAGGCGGTAGCTGAACTCATGCTCGACCGGTGCGAAGCGACGGTGCCGCAGCCGGCCCTCGTAGATCGCCGAGGCGGGCGCGGGCGCGGGGGTGGGGGCGGGGGCGGTCATGCCACCGCACCGCCACCCACCGCACCGCGGTCGAGGTTTGGTTCGGATAGCGGCTCAAAGCTCGACCGCGCAGCGGTGGAGGACATGATCGCCGCGCAGGCCCGCTCGGCGCTGCGCACGCCGTCCTCGTGAAAGCCCCAGCCCCAGTAGGCGCCGCAGTAGTGGGTCCGCCGCTGGCCGCCGATCTCCGCGTACCGCGCCTGCGCCCGCACGCCCTCGCGCGTGTAGACCGGGTGGTCGTAGACGAGCCGCCGCAGGACCTTCGCCGGGTCGATCGCCGCGCTGCGGTTCAGCGTCACCAGGTACTCGCGCCCGGCGCGCAGCCGCTGCAGGTTGTTCATCCAGTAGGTGACGGTGCTGCCCCCGGACGGTTGCTCGCCGAGGTGGAAGTTCCAGCTCGCCCAGGCGGCGCGACGGCGCGGCAGCAGCGAGCGGTCGGTGTGCAGGACGGTCTCGTTGCGCCGGTAGGGGATCGAGCCGAGGATCGCGCGCTCGGCCTCGCTCGGATCGGCGAGCAGCGCCAGCGCCTGGTCGGAGTGGGTCGCCAGCACCACCTGGTCGAACTGCTCGCTCTCGCAGCCCTCGGCCTCGATCCGCACCGCGTCGGGCAGTCGCTCGATCCGCCGCACCGGCGCGCCCAGCCGCACCCGGTCGCGCCACGGCGCCGAGATCGCCTCGACGTAGCGCTGCGAGCCGCCGCCCACCGTCAGCCAGCGCGGCCGGTCGCGCAGGCTGTACATGCCGTGGTTGTCGAAGAACTCGGCCATGAAGGCGGCCGGGAAGCTCCACATCTGCTGCGGGTCGGCCGACCAGACGGCGGAGGCCTGCGGGACGATCAGCCGCTCGACGAAGTGGCGCGAGAAGCCGCGCCGCTCGAGCCACTCGCCGAGCGAGGGCGAGCTGCCGTTCATCCCGATCAGCTCGCGCGCCTCGCGGTTGAAGCGGCGCCAGTCGCGCAGCATGCCGAGGAAGCTCGGGCTGACGAGGTGGGAGGGACGGGCGAAGAGTCCTCGCGGCGTCCCCGCGTACTCGAACCCGCCGCGCCCGTCGGAGACCGAGAAGCTCATGTGCGAGGCCAGCGTGGCGACGCCGAGCTCGCGCAGCAGCGCTTCGAAGCGGGGGTAGTTGCGGTCGTTGAAGACGATGAAGCCGGTGTCGATCGCCAGTGGCCCGTCCTCGCTCTCGACCTCGACCGTGTTCGTGTGGCCGCCGAGCCGCGGCGCCGCCTCGAAGACCGCGATCTCGTGCTCGCGGTGCAGCAGGTGGGCGGCGACGAGTCCGGAGATGCCGGTGCCTACGATCGCGATTCGCATTGCCTTGGATACGTCAGTCGTAGGGCCGGTAGAGGAGGCGATGGCCGAGCAGCTCGCTGACCGTGGCGAAGCGGTAGCCCCGGCCGCGCAGCGTATCGATGATCCGCGGCAGCGCGGCGAGGGTGCCGCTGCGGTCGCCGCCGCCGTCGTGCATGAGGATGATCGAGCCGGACCGGGCGGCGGAGACGATGCGGCTGTAGACCGCGCCGCTGCCCGGGTTGGTCCAGTCGGCCGGGTCGACGTCCCAGAGGATCGTCTGCATGCCCAGCGCGCCGGCGGTGTCGATGACCGAGGAGTTGACGGCGCCGCCGGGCGGCCGGAAGAGGCAGGGCTCGAAGTGGGTGGAGGAGCGGATGCGGGCGGCGGCGCCGGCGATCTGGAAGTAGCCGGGAAGTTCGACATGGTTGACCGTGTGGTCGCCGATCTCGTCGCCTTCGCGCAGGATGCGCCGCATCGTGTCCTCGCGGCCGGGCATCTCCTGCCCGAGCTCGAAGAAGGTCCCGTGGGCGTGCTTCTCGCGCAGGACGTCGAGGAAGTCTTCGGTGTATTCGCTCGGCCCGTCGTCGAAGGTGAGGGCGACGACGTTGCGGTCGCGCGGGCCGTTGCGCAGCTCGCCCGCTTCGCCGCCGCTGCAGCCGACGGGGCGCACGGGACGCAGGCGGAAGACTTTGGCGCCGCGAGCCGGGAGCGCCTCGGCGCAGCCGGTCGCCGCGCAGCCGCGCCGGTTCTCGACCAGGCGCCAGCGGTAGCGATGCGGCTCGAGGCCGGCCAGGGCCGGGTCGATCGCGAGCACCAGCTTGGTCCCGCTGGGTCGCTTCAGTCGCGCCGCCAGGGTCGCCCGTTCGACCACTCGGCCCCGCCCGTTGCGCAGCTCGAGGCCGACCCGGCTGTGGGTGTTCCGCGCGCCGCCGAGGCAGAGCAGCCGTTCGCCGCGCCGCCCGGCGCGGCTCAGCCCGAGGCAGAGGTAGCGGGAGTCCCCGGCGCCGCCCGGCTGGCGGTCGAGTCGCGCCAGGGGCAGCGGCGAGGCGGTGCGCAGGCTGAGGATCAGCTCGCGGCCGGCCTGCGAGAGCTTTGCCCGCACGAGGTCGCCGCCGCCTCCGCGCGAGCCGCCCCCGCCGCCCGCGCCGGCGCTCGCCACGAGAACGCCCAGCAGCGCCGCGGCGAGGGCGAGCGTGCACAGGATCTTGCGAGTCGAGGGGATGCAGGCGCTCCGGGCGGACCGATTCGGCGGACGGCCTCATACTAGTCCGGCGGCGCACCGCTCCCGTACCGGTCAGACAACCGCATCGCAAACTCGGTACGGAAATGGGGGATGGAAGAGTTGGCGGCGCGACGCTTTCCGAGCTACCGTGTTGAACGTTGATGTGAGGACCAGCAGCACTCCGGCGCCAGGGCTCCGCCTGGTGCTCCTGGCGATCGTGATCGTGATGGCGCTAATGGCTGACACGCGCATCGCCTCCGCCGCCCCGGGTGGTGCGGGACAGGATGCCGCGCCGCCCGCGGCCGGCGGCGAAACGCCGTTCGACCGCCAGGGAATGTGGATCTGGTACGTCGACCGCTCCGAGGGCGGCAGCGTCCCCGCGATCCTCGCCCGCGCTCGCCGCGCGGGCATCGGCACGCTCTACATAAAGGCGGGGGACGGGGGCAGCGTCTGGTCGCAGTTCAGCACGAGCCTCGTCGCCGCCCTGCATCGCGGCGGGCTCGACGTCTGCGCCTGGCAGTTCGTCTACGGCGACAGCCCGGTCGGCGAGGCCCGGGTCGGGGCGAGTGCCGTGCGCCGCGGCGCCGACTGTCTGGTGATCGACGCCGAGGGGCAGTACGAGGGCAAGTACGCCGCCGCCGACCGCTACATCCGCGCCCTGCGCGCCCGGATCGGCGCCGCCTTTCCGCTCTCGCTCGCCGGCTTCCCCTACGTCGACTACCACCCGTCCTTCCCCTACTCGGTCCTGCTCGGCCCCGAAGGCGCGACGGTCAACCAGCCGCAGATGTACTGGAAGGCGATCGGCACCTCGGTGCGCGCGGTCTACGAGCACACCTACCTCTTCAACTGGCTCTGGGGCCGGCCCGTCTACCCGCTCGGCCAGACCTACGGCGGCGCCGCGCGCAAGGACATCCTGCGCTTCCGCCGCTTCGCCCAGAGCTACGGCGGCCAGCCGCCGAGCTGGTGGGACTGGCAGGAGACGACGGGCGCCGGCTGGCGCGCGCTCGGCCGGCGCACCGCCGGTCCGGTGTTCGGCTACCGGCCGGTCGAATCCCATCCGCTGCTGAAGCGCGGCAGCCGCGGCGACCTGGTCGTCTGGGCGCAGGAGCACCTGCGGGCGGCGGTGCGGCCGGGGCTGCCGGTGACGGGAATCTTCGGCAAGCGGACCAGGGCGGCGGTCCGCGCCTTGCAGGAAAGCCAGGGCCTGCCGGTCAACGGCGCGATCGGCACCGACACCTGGAGCTCATTGCTCAACTTCGACCCGGTACGTCCGCGCTGGGCGGGTCGCCGGGCGAAGCGAGGGCGGGGCGGGGCGGCGGCGAGCCGCGCATTGCCGCCGCGCCGCCCGCCCTCCGCCGCGTTGCCGGCGAAGGCCTACGAGATAGACCCGGGGCCCGCCCCTTGAGCAAGCGCCCGGCGGGGGCGCTTGCGGGAATGGCCATGATGCTCCTCCTCGCCGCTCCGGCGAGCGGGGAAGTGCGGCGCGACACGGTGATCCGGTCGCCGAGCGCCGGCTCGGCGCGGATCTCGGCGACCGCGGAAGCGAGCCGCTACCCGGTCAACGACGGCAGCGGCACGACGGTGGCGATCGCCGCCACCGCCGCCTGCCAGGCGATCTGCAACGCCGCCGACCCGCAGCAGCTCGCCGACTTCCTCGGCACGCTGGCGCACGGCGACGAGATGGAGCGGCTGACCGTGCAGCTCGACACGCCGAGCCAGATCGAATTCGACTGCGGATACGGGGCGCAGGCCTGCTACTACGGCGGCGAGAACAAGATCTTCCTCAACGGCGACGGCTCGGCGGCGCCGGACGGGGCGAGCCGCGAATTCGTCCTCGCGCACGAGTACGGGCACCACATCGCCCGCCACCGCGAAACGCCGCCGCCGTTCCCGGTGGCGCTCGACTGGGGTACGGCGCGCTGGTCGAGCTACGAGAACGTCTGCCGCCGCTCGCGCGCCGGCGCGTTGTTTCCCGGCAACGAGGGCCTGCACTACTTCCGCGACCCCGGCGAGGCCTTCGCCGAGAGCTACGCGCACATGCGCTTCCCGGATGCCGAAGTCCCCTGGCGCTGGGTGCGCAGCCTCGAGCCCGACGCGGGCGCCTTCGCGGCGATTCGCGAAGACGCCCTGCGCCCCTGGCCGGGCCGCAGGACCCTTCAGCTCCGCGGCCGGGTGCCGCCGCGACATGGGGGCGCGGCCGTGCGCGCCTTCGAGACACCGCTCGACGGCCTGGTCAGCCTGCGCCCGGCCGGCCGCAGCCGCTACAGCCTCAGCCTGCTCAACCCGGCCGGCCATGTCCTGCGCAGCTCCCGCCACGGCCTCAGCTTCCGCCACCGGCTCAACTTCACCGTCTGCGGCCAGTCCCAGCTGCGCGTCGCCCTGCACGCCGCCCACCGCCGCGCCGCTGCCTTCAAGCTGCAAATCCAGCGACCCTGAGATAATGCCCCCAGGGCGACCAGATCGCCCATCCCTCGGGGGCGTAGCTCAGTTGGTTAGAGCGCCGGCCTGTCACGCCGGAGGTCGCGGGTTCGAGTCCCGTCGCTCCCGCTTTTGACACCTGCCGCATTCCCATGCGGTTTGCTGCGTTTCTTGCGGGGTTGACCACCCCCACCCTTGTCCCCGCGATTGCCACCCGTGCGTAGCCGGGCGACCTCGTCGGCGAGCTGGAAGTAGCGCAGGAACGGCTCGCGCGGCTTCACCGCGACGATCTGGCCCTCGTCCTGCCAGACGCGGTCGAAGAGCGAGGCGATCAGCTTGCGGCGCTCGGCCGCCTTCGGCTCGACCTCCCAGAAGCGGGCGAAGTCGCGCAGGATCGCGTCGGCGCGCTCGATCTGGGGATCGAGCGGCGGGCCGATCCGCTCCAGCTCCTCTGCGATCGCCTGGCAGCGGATCTCGTATTCGTCCTTGGTCAGGTCGCCCATCACGTAGAGCTCGCGCAGTCTCTCGAGCTGGCCGCCGAGCTCCTTGCGGCGCGCGCCGTCGCCGCCCTCGCGCTTGGCGGCCTGACGCAGCGAGGCGAGCACCACGGCGCGCAGATCCTCGTCGGGCTGGAAGCCGCGCAGCCACTCGACGATCTGCGCCTCCAGCGGTTCGGCCTTGGTGATCGGCTGCTCGCACTCGCCGCCGTAGCGGCGGGTCGAGCACATGTAGCGACGCACCTGCGGGGTCGATCCCTTCTGGCCGTGCATGCGGGCTTCGCAGCGCTCGCAGTAGAGGAGCTTGCGCAGCAGGTACTCCTCCGAGGGCCGGCCCGGTTTGACGACCCGCGCCCGCCAGGTCCGCATCTGCTGAACCCGGTCGAACAGCTCCTCGGGGACGAGCGGCTCGTGCAGCCCCTTGATCGAACGGTCCTTGCTGCGCATGCCGGTGACGTAGCCGCAGTAGGCGGCGTTCAAGAGCATGTCCCGCACGGTGTCCTTCCCGAAAGCTCGCCCGCGGCTCGTCCGCGCGCCCTTGGCGTTGAGCCACGCGGCCATCGTGCGGTCGGACTCCTGGCCGGTCGAGTAGAGCTCGAACAGCTCGCGGACCAGCGGCGCCCGCTCGGGGTCGGGAACGGCGAGGCTGGAGTCCGGGTCGCGCACGTAGCCCCAGGGAAGCTGGCCGAGGAGGTGGCCCTGGCGGGCCTTCTCGCGCAGCCCGGTGCGGGTCCAGAAGGAGAGCGAGACCGAGTAGTACTCGTCGAACATCTCGTGGATCGACTCGGCGAGGAAGGCGGAGGGGTCGGTCGGGTCTTCGCCCATCGGTTGAGTGACCGAGACGACGCGGATGCCGAGCCGCTCGCGCAGCAGCTGCTTGTAGCGGCGGGACTCGGCCTGGTTTCGGGCAAAGCGGGAGGTGTGGTAGACGAGGACGACGTCGAAGCGCTGCTCGGCGGCGTCGGTCATCAGCCGCTGGAACTGTGGCCTTGCGTCGGCCTTGCGCCAACCGGAGTGGAAGTCGGAGTACTCCTCGCCGAGTTCGAGGCCGTTCTCGGCGGCGAACTTGCGGATCTGCTCGCGCTGGGCGTCGGGCGAGAAGCCCTGGCCCTGCTCCTCGGTCGACTCGCGGATGTAGGCGACCGCGCGAGGCAGCGGTGTCTCAGCGCTCTTCGTCGCCACTTTGCCTTCCGCGTCGCAGCCACCAGTCGCAGAACCAGCGCGTGAACGCCTCGATGTCGGGGTGGAGTGGGGGGTTGTCGCCATGATCGCCTCCTCGGTTCCTGGTCCGCCCGGGCCGCCGGCCGCTGCCCGCCCGCGATCCCGGCTCTGTCGTCCGGACATGTCTAGCTCCACGCGCCCGAGATCTCAACAGGGTTGCCCGGTCGGCCTGCGGGGACGGGCGGGACGCTCCGGTCATCGCTGCTCGCCCTCTGCCTGTCGGCCCTCGGCGCCGAGCCAATCGACCGCGCGTCCCGGGTCGCGGACGCCGCGGAAGATCGGCGCGAAGGGTCCCTGTGCCCACAGGTCCTCCAGCAGGCAGACCGAGATCGACACCCTTGCGCGCGAGACGCGGGGATCGCCGCGCAGCAGCGCGAGCACCGTGGAGCGGCGCCGCTCGAGCGCCGCCCGTCCCCCGCCCGCCAGCACGCAGTGGACCGGCGGGAAGAGCGGATAGAGCGAGCGCCACAGCGGTTCTCCGCCCTTCCTCGCCCGAGCCCCGTGCAGCTCCGCGTAGCGGGCCAGCTCGCCGGCGAGTCGGTCGACCGAGAGCGTCGCCCGGTCGAGCTCGAGGAAGCGCTGCTCGATCGCGACGCCCTCCTCGGCGACGCGCAGGTAGGTGAGGACTGCGTCAGCGATCAGCGTGCGCCGCCGCCGTCCCCGCCCGCGCGAGAGGAGGTGGGAGACCTCGTGGTGCCAGGCGAAGGGGCCGAAATCGTCGCCGCGCGCCCGCGCGTCTTGCAGAAAGCAGATCATGGCGTCGTTGACCGCCAGCGTGTGGGCCTGCAGCGGCCCGGCCGCCCCCTCGGCGCCGATCAGGCGCAATTCACCGTGCAGCACCCCGGCTTCCCGCGCCAACCTCGCCCCCAGCTCGGTCGCGTGCCAGAGGCGGCCGTGGGAGCGGGGGGACTCCACGTAGCCGACGAGGCCCGCCATCGAGAGCCG
>DATFMX010000036.1:0-27949 GCA_035266685.1 Solirubrobacterales bacterium | reverse complement strand
CTCGTCGGCGAGAAGCTCTCCATCGCAAGGTTCGGAAAGCGGTAGCGGGCGCCTCGTCGCAGCGGCATGACCAGGGGCGAGAGCTCGACGCCGTCGGCGGCGAAGTCCGGCTCGTACTCGAACGTCGCGATCGGGTCGCCGTCTTCGAGCGCGACGGCGCCCACGCGCCTCCCTCAGAGTTTGACCTCGGCCAAGGTGCTCAAGGTTTGGACCTCGGCGACGAGGCGCGTTGCCGCTCTCTGCCGCGGAGCCTCAACTGCTCGATCGGGCTCGGCGCCTGCACCGGCACCAGCTGGTCCAGGCCCGAAAGCAGACCGAGGGTGCGAAGGACCCGGATCAGGGTTACGAGCTGAGTTCGCTTGCCGTCCTCGAGGTTGCGAATCGTCGCCACGGAGACACCGGCTTCCTCCGCCAGGCCCTGCTGCGTGAGGTTCTGCTTGAGTCGCACCTGTCTCAGGCGCCGCCCCAGCTCCTCGACGACGGTTGCGTCGGCCATTAGGGACTCTATCCTCATAACAGCTATTAGTTTAGCGGTTAAAGCCCTATTCCAGCTATAACCACTAGCCAAATACTTGTTAAGCACAATCGGATAGCTGCCGCTGAACCTACACTGCAAGGTGATTTTGAGTGACGAGGCGATGCTCGAGGCTGTGCGCGAGGGCGGCATGCTGCCGCCGGGGACGCCCGTGGTCGCGATGCTCTCCGGTGGGCGGGACTCCGTCTGCCTGCTCGACCTCGCGGTGCGGCTGCTCGGCGCGGAGGCGGTCACGGCGCTGCATGTCAACTACGGGCTGCGCGACGACTCCGACGCCGACGAGGAGCACTGCGCGGCGCTCTGCGCGCGGCTCGGGGTGCGGCTCGAGGCCGAGCGACCGCGGCGGCCGGAGGGGCCGGGCAACCTGCAGGCCTGGGCCCGCGATGCGCGCTACGCCGCCGCGGCGCAGCTCGCACTCGCGGACGACGGCCTGATCGCGACCGGCCACACCGCCGACGACCAGGTCGAGACGATCCTCTACCGGCTTGCCTCCTCGCCGAGCCGGCGGGCGCTGCTGGGGATGAAGCCGCGCGACGGCAGGCTGGTGCGTCCGCTGCTCGGCTTCACCCGCGAGCGGACCACCGCCTACTGCGAGGAGCGCGGGCTGGCCTGGCGCGACGATCCGAGCAACGCCGGCTCCGCCTACGCCCGCAACCGCGTGCGCCACGGGCTCGCCGCGGCGCTCGCCGACGTCCATCCCGCCGCGGCGCGGAACGTCCTGCGCACGGCGGAGCTGCTGCGCGACGAGGCCGAGGTGCTCGACGCGCTGGTCGCCGCGGAGCTCGACGGCTCGAACGGCTCGGACCGCAACACGATCGAGCTCGCGCGGCTGGCCGAGCTGCCGCCGGCGTTGCGCCGGCTCGTCGTCCAGCAGCTCGCCGACCGCGCCGCCGGCCGGCCGGTCGCGGGCGCCGCCCGCCATGCCGAGGAGGTCGCCGCCCTGCGCCGCACCGGCACCGCGATGCTCGATCTCGGCGGCGGCGTCCGCGCGATCGCCGAGCGCGGCGTCCTGCGCGCTGAGCGGTAGATAGTCTGCGTCCGTGAGCGATGCGACCGAGGCGATCGGCGAGACGCTCGTCTCCGGCGAGGAGCTGCGGCGGCGGGTCGCCGAGCTGGGGCGGCAGATCAGCAAGGACTACGCGGGTCGCGACCTGTTCATGGTCGGCGTGCTGAAGGGGGCGGTGATCTTCCTCGCCGACCTGATGCGCCACCTCGACATCGCCTGCGAGATCGACTTCATGGCGGTCTCCAGCTACGGCTCGCAGACCGACTCCTCCGGCGTCGTGCGGATCCTCAAGGACCTCGACGCGCCGATCGCCGGCCGCCACGTGCTGATCGTCGAGGACATCATCGACTCCGGGCTCACCCTGCAATACCTGAAGCGCAACCTGGAAGCTCGCGAGCCCGCCTCGCTTGAGGCCTGCGCGCTGCTGATCAAGCCCGACCGCCTGCGCGAGGGCGTCAGGCCGCCGCGCTACGTCGGCTTCCCGATCGCCGACCGCTTCGCGATCGGCTATGGCCTCGACCACGCGCAGCGCTACCGCAACCTCGACTACGTCGCCGCGTTGAATCAGTGATCCCCGGCCGATGATTCGATCGAGACAGCTGAAACCGCCCTGGTACGCTGAATTTTCCCTGTGAGGCGTTTCTTCAAAAGCGCAGCCTTTCCGATCCTGCTGGTGGTCATCCTGGCGTTCGTCGCCCAGCGCGTGATCAGCCCCGGCCCGAGCACGGAGAACCCGAACTACGGCGACCTGATCGGCTCCAAGGCCCACCCGGGTCTGATCGCCGACGGGCAGATCGAAGAAGTCGACGTCAACACCAAGGACAACACGCTCGACGTCAAGGAAAAGGGCCAGGGCGGCGAAGACGGGCACAGCTATTCGACCGGTTACCCGCCCGACGCCGAAGAAAGCCTGATCAACCAGCTCAAAGACGCCGGCGTGAAGACGGACGTCCACGGCACCGGCGGCTCGAGCCTGCTCTCGCTGCTCACCTACATCCTGCCCTTCGTCCTCTTCTTCGGCTTCTGGATCTTCCTGATGAACCAGATGCAGGGCGGCGGCTCGCGGGTGATGAACTTCGGCAAATCGAAAGCCAAACGGATGTCGGTCGACGCGCCGAAAATCTCCTTCCGCGACGTCGCCGGGGTTGACGAGGCGGTGCAGGAGCTGCAGGAGATCAAGGAATTCCTCGAGAACCCGAAGAAATTCCAGTCGCTGGGCGCCCGAATTCCCAAGGGCGTGCTGCTCTACGGCCCGCCCGGCACCGGCAAGACGCTGCTCGCCCGCGCGGTCGCCGGCGAGGCCGGCGTGCCCTTCTTCTCGATCTCCGGCTCGGACTTCGTCGAGATGTTCGTCGGCGTCGGCGCCAGCCGCGTGCGCGACCTGTTCGAGCAGGCGAAGCAGAACTCGCCCTGCATCATCTTCATGGACGAGATCGACGCCGTCGGCCGCCACCGCGGCGCCGGTATGGGCGGCGGCCACGACGAGCGCGAGCAGACGCTCAACCAGTTGCTGGTCGAGATGGACGGCTTCGAGATGAAAGACAACATCATCCTGATCGCCGCGACCAACCGGCCCGACATCCTCGACCCGGCGTTGCTGCGGCCCGGCCGCTTCGACCGCCAGGTCGTCGTCGACCGCCCCGACCGCAAAGGGCGCAAGAAGATCCTCGAGGTGCATACGCGCGGCAAGCCGCTGGGCAAGCAGATCGACCTCGACGCGCTCGCCGGCCAGACGCCCGGCTTCACCGGCGCCGACCTCGCCAATCTGATCAACGAGGCGGCGCTGCTGACCGCCCGCCAAGGCAAACGCGAGATCTCCATGCACGAGCTGGAGGAGGGGATCATGCGGGTGATCGCCGGCCCGGAGAAGAAGACCCGGGTGATGAGCGAGAAGGAGCGGCTGATCACCGCCTACCACGAGCTCGGCCACGCGATCGTCGGCCACATCCTGCCCAACTGCGACCCGGTCCACAAGATCTCGATCATCAGCCGCGGCCAGGCGCTCGGCTACACGATCAGCCTGCCGACCGAGGACAAGTTCCTGACCAGCCGCGCCGAGCTGACCGACACGATGGCGATGACCCTGGGCGGGCGCGCCGCCGAGGAGATCGTCTTCGGCGAGATCACCACCGGCGCCTCCAACGACCTCGAGAAGGTGACCGAGACGGCGAAGCAGATGGTGATGCGCTTCGGCATGTCCGAGCGGCTCGGCCCGCGCGTCTTCGGCCACGACCGCGGCCAGCCGTTCCTCGGCCGCGAATTCAGCGCCGAACCCGACTATTCCGACGAGATCGCGCGCGAGATCGACGACGAGATCCGCCGCATCGTCGAGGCCGCCCACCAGACCTCCAAGGACATCCTCAACGAGAAGCGCGCCGAGCTCGACACGATCTCCAAGATCCTGCTCGATCGCGAGACGATCGACGCCGAGCAGTTCGTCGCCTTGCTCGAAGGCAAGCCGGAGAGCGAGGTCTTCGTCGATGACGAGGAGGAGCCGTCGGCGCCGGCCGAGCCGGCGCCGGAGCCCGAACGGGCGGCTCGCGAGGGGGCGCGCCCGAACCCGCGGCCCAGGCCTGGTTTCGCGGGCGGCGACGCCAGTTAGTGGCGCGCGGGTCCTGTCGCGGCAGGTGAGGGTGTTAGCGGCCTCACCGGCCGAACACCCCCACCTACCGCGCCACCCGCGCGAGATGCCCCGCAATGCACGCCTGTGCCACTGATTAGCGAGCGTCACAGTCTGATTCCCGCGAGCGGGGCTGGTGTGGCGCATAGCCGCCGCCCCCGGACGCGAAGCGGAGGAGGCGGCGGTTGATGGCGAATCCCAAGCTGATGGGTGTCGTCAATGTCACGCCCGATTCTTTCTCGGACGGGGGCAGGTACCTGGATCCCGCCGCCGCGATCGGGCATGGATTGGAGCTTTTGGAGCAAGGGGCGGAGATTCTTGATGTGGGGGGGGAATCGACTCGGCCTGGGGCTGAAGAGGTCGGTGCGGGGGAGGAGATGCGGCGGGTTCTGCCGGTGATCGAGGGGTTGGCCGGGGAAGCCACGGTTTCGATCGACACCTCGAAGGCGCAGGTGGCGCGGGCGGCTTTGGACGCCGGGGCGTCGATCGTCAATGATGTGACCGCCCTGCGGCACGATCCCGAGATCGGGGTGCTTTGCGGGGAACGGGGGGCGACGCTGGTCCTCATGCACATGCAGGGGGACCCGCGGACGATGCAGGAGGACCCGCGCTACGACGATGTGGTCGAGGATGTGAAGGCCTTCCTCGCCGAGCGGATGGAGGTGGCCGTAGCGACCGGCGTCGCCGAGCAGCGGATCTGGCTCGACCCCGGGATCGGCTTCGGCAAGGACCTCGACCACAACCTCGAGCTGCTGCGCCGGCTCGGCGAGCTGCGGGCGCTCGGACGGCCGCTGGTGATCGGCACCTCGCGCAAGAGCTTCATCGGCAAGATCGACGGCTCGCCGGTGGAGGAGCGCCTCGGCGGCACGATCGCCTCCTCGATCCTCGCCGCCGCCGAGGGCGCCGGCGTGCTGCGCGTCCATGACGTCGCCGAGGCGGCGCAGGCGGTGAAAGTCGCGAACGCGATCCTCGCTCCGGCCTGAACCGGGAGACTATGGGTCCATGGACGAACCGAACGGAAACGGGATCGAGTCGCGGGTCGAGGTCGACCTGCGCGGGATCTCGATCTACACCCACCACGGCGTCAGCGACGCCGAGCAGGAGGTCGGCCAGCGGCTCGAGTTCGACCTCTCCTTCGATGTGCCCGATTGCGACGCGGTGCTCACCGACCGGATCGAGGACACCGTCGACTACGCCGAGGTCTGCGACATCGTCGCCCTCGCCGCCACCGAGCGCAGCTACCGCACCCTGGAGCGGCTCGCCCAGGTCGTCGGCGGGCGGCTGATCGAGCGCTACGGCTGCGAGTCGGTGCGGGTCCGCGCCTCCAAGCCCGAGCCGCCGCTGCCGCTCTCGATTCAGGAGGTCGGCGTCGAGGTGACCCAGGAGCGCGCCGCCGAGGACGACGAGGGCGAAGCCGAGGGGTCGTGATCGGCTACCTCGGGCTGGGCTCGAACGTCGGCGACCGCGCCGGGCACCTGCGGGCGGCGGTCGCGATGCTGGGCGAGCGTGGGGTCGAGGTCGAGGCGGTGTCGTCGGCCTATGAGACCGAGCCGGTCGGCGAGCTGCTCGACCAGCCCGACTTCCTCAACGCGGCGATCCGCATCCGCACCGAGCTGGAGCCGGAAGAACTGCTCGACGTCTGCAAGGCGGTCGAGGCCGAGCGCGGGCGCGACCTCGAGTCGCCGCGCCACAGCCCACGCCCGCTCGACGTCGACCTATTGCTGCTCGGCGAGCTCGAGCTATCCACCGACCGCCTGACCCTGCCGCACGCAGAGGTGACGAGCCGTCGCTTCGTGCTCGCGCCACTGCTCGAGCTAGACCCGGAGCTCGCCCTGCCCGACGGCACCCGCCTCGCCGAGGCGCTTGCGAAGCTCGACGAACGCGTCGAGCGCTCGCCCATCCGACTTTGACCACCCCCCAGGGGGGTGAATGTCGGATGCGTCAGGCCGCCGCGGTCTCTGAGCGCAGCGGCTGAAGCCAGGCCGGGGGGAGGACGGGCGGGCAGTGCCCCGGGTAGTCCGGGACGAGGCGCAGCGCCAGTTGCCCCGCCGGGCGCGGCTCGATCGTCGGGCGCAGATCGTCGAGCGTCATCGCGAGGCGCAGGCTGGGGGCGATCTGGAAGTCGGCGATGTTCGGCTGCTCGCCGCCGATCACGCCGGCCTCGATCCAGTCGTCGATCTTCTGCAGCATCGCCGGCAGCGCCGCGAGGCTGCGGCGCACGTTCTCGTCGGTCGCCTCGTTGAGCCGGGCGGCTGCGGCGACGATCGGCCCCGCCGTCTTCAGCGCCAGCCCGATCGGGATGCCGAGCTTCGCTCCCTCGGAGTAGCTGCGCAGCGGCGCCTTGTCCTTGCGCAACGCCCACCAGAGGACCGCCCGCACGGGCTCCTGCAGGTCGGTGTCGCCGAAGCTCTCCGCCCCTTCGACGGCGGCGCGCCGCTCCGGGTCGGTCGGGACCAGCTGCGGCTCCGGCCGCAGCCGGTCGAGCTCGCGGGCGATCTTGCCGGTGCCCTGGATCTTGCGGCCGTCGAGCTTCAGCGCCGGCACGGTGATGCCGGGGAAGCCGAGGACGCGCAGGACGCCCTTCGAGACCACCGGCAGCAGGTCGGTGCGCTTGTAGGGGACGCCCTTCGCCTCGAGCATCAGCCGCGCCGCCATCGAGGGATGGGATCCGGGGATTACATAGAGCCGCGCCTCCACGGCGAGCCATCATAGACTCGCGTCGCAGATGCTGCTCGCTGTCGACGTCGGCAACACCCAGACGCACCTCGGCGCCTTCGACGGCGAGCGCCTCGCCGAGCACTGGCGCTTCCAGACCCGCTCGGGGGCGACGGGCGACGAGCTGGCGGAGAAGATCGCCGACCTGTTCGGCCTCTGCGAGATGCGCCTCTCCGACCTCGACGCTGTCTGCGTCTCCTCGGTCGTGCCGCCGCTCGGCGTCCACTACGAGCAGATGACCGAGCGCTACCTCGACGCCGAGTGCCTGACGATCGGGCCCGGGGTCAAGACCGGGATGCCGATCCGCATCGACAACCCGCTGGAGGTCGGCGCCGACCGGCTGGTCAACGCGATCGCCGCCTACGAGCGCTTCGGCGGCGCCTGCGTGGTCGTCGACTTCGGCACCGGGATCAACATCGACGCGGTCTCCGCGGAGGGCGAATACCTCGGCGGCGCGATCGGGCCCGGGCTGGAGATCTCGCTGACCGCGCTGATCGACCGCGCCGCCCGCATCGGCCGCATCGACCTCGAAGAGCCGGAGACGGCGATCGGCCGCTCGAGCCGCGCCGCGATCCAGTCCGGCTTCGTCTTCGGCTTCGCCGGGATGATCGACGGCGTCGTCGGCCGGATCGAAGAGGAGCTGGGCGACGCCGACGTCCTCGCCACCGGCGGCCTCGCCCGGGTCGTCGTCCCCTTCGCGGAGACGATCGAAGAGGTGGACGAGATGCTTACCCTGAAGGGCCTACGTCTGATCCATGAGAGGAACAGCTGACACCCAGCCGCCGCTGACCGATCCCTTCGAGGTCGGCGGCGTCGCGATCCCCAACCGCGTCCTGCTGGCGCCGCTTGCCGGGATCGGCAACTGGTTCGTGCGCCTGCAGGCGAAGCGCCACGGGGCGGGGCTCGCCGTCTCGGAGATGATCTCCAGCTTCGGCCTGCACTACCGCAACGAGCGCACGCTGCGCGAGCTGATGCGGATCCACCCCGACGAGCACCCGGTCTCCGTGCAGCTCTTCGGCCACGACCCGGAGGTGATGCGCTCCGGCGCCGCGGTCGCGGCCGAGGCCGGCGCCGACCTGATCGACATCAACATGGGCTGCCCGGTGCGCAAGGTGCGCAAGACCGGCGCCGGGGTCGAGCTGCTCGCCGACCCCGAGCTGGCGCTCGCCCTGCTGCGCGGCGCCCGCGAGGGCAGCGGGCTGCCGGTGACGGCGAAGCTGCGCTCCGGCCTGCGCCCCGGCGACCGCTCCGGCTTCGAGCTCGCGGTCCGACTCGCCGAGCAGGGCGGCGCGGCGGCGATCGGCTTCCACCCGCGGGCGGCGACGATCAAGCACAAGGGCAGCCCCGACTACGCGCTGGCCCGCGAGCTGGTCGAGCGGATCGACGTTCCGGTGATCGTCTCCGGCGGCCTCGACGACGCCGAGTCGGCGCGCCGCGCCTACCGCGAGTCCGGCGCCGCCGCGGTGATGCTGGCGCGCGGCTCGTTCGGCAACCCGTGGCTGTTCGAGGAGCTGACCGGGCGCCGAACCGGGCCGCCCTCGCGCGAGGAGGTCGTCGCCGAGCTGCTGTGGACGGTCGACCGCGCCGAGGAGCATCTCGGGCCCGAGCGCGCGTCCCGCTACCTGCGCAAATTCTACCCCTGGTACGCCGAGGCGATCGGCGCCTCGGAGGAGGTCGCGCAGGAGCTCCAGCGCAGCGCCGACCTGCCCAGGGCGCGGCAGCTGATCGCCGCCCAGGCGGACGCCCAAAAACCCCTGAGTGTCGAGCCGGCGCCCTCGCTATAATCCCGCGACTTCCGGCCCAGGTGCGGCGTCCACAGGCGTCGTTCCCGGGCATTTTTGGTCTACGGACCGAACAGACCACCGTCCAGCAACGCCGAAGCGAGGTCCAGCGCAAAGTGACTCGTCAAGCCGTAATCACTCCGGAAGGGCTCGAGAAGCTCAAAGAGGAAATCGAGTACCTGTCGACCGCCAAGCGGCGTGAGGTTGCGGAACGGATCAAGGAGGCGCGCGAGTTCGGCGACATCTCCGAGAACGCCGAGTACGACGACGCGAAGAACGAGCAGGCGCTGGTCGAGGGGCGGATCGCCCAGCTCGAGGAGCGGCTGCGGCGGGCGACCGTGATCGACGAGAAGGAAGTCGACACCGACTCCGTCAGCTTCGGCTCGGTCGTCCATGTCAAGGACCAGAAGAGCGGCGACTCGCAGAAGTTCCAGATCGTCGGCTCGACCGAGGCCAACCCGGCAGAGCAGAAGCTCTCCAACGAGTCGCCGATCGGCAAGGCGCTGCTCGGCCACAAACGCAACGACGTGGTCGAGGTCGAGACGCCGCGCGGGCCGAAGAAGAAGTTCAAAATCACCAAGATCGAGAGCGTCTAGGAGAGGCGATCCCGGTAGGGCCTCCACTTAACCTTTTTGAAGGTTTGGGTTCAGCTGCCGCCCGGGGCAGTCGACAAAAAGGTACAAGACGTTCCGGCCCTACCGGGATCGCCTCTGCAGCCCGCGTATAGGCTCGCATCATGAGCGACGAGAAGCTGTCAGACGTTCTTCGCGATCGGAGGGGGAAGCTGGAAAGGATCCGCAAGGCCGGGATCGATCCGTTTCCCCACTCGTTCGAGGAACGGGAGGAGATCGCCGAGGTGCGGGCGGCGCATGCCCGGCTGGCGGCGGGGATGGAGACCGACTCGCGGCACCGGGTCGCCGGGCGGCTCGTCGCGCGGCGCGGTCACGGCAAGGCGGCCTTCCTCGACCTGCGCGACGGCAGCGGGCAGATCCAGCTGCACGCCACGGCCGACAGGCTCGGCGCCGAGGCGTTCGAGGCGCTGGTCGAGCTCGACCTCGGCGACTTCGTCGGGGTCGAGGGGACGGCGCTGGCGACGCGGCGCGGCGGCGAGCTCTCGCTGGCGATCGACCACTGGCGCCTGCTGGCGAAGAGCCTGCGGCCACCGCCCGACAAGTTCCACGGCCTCGAGGACGTCGAAACCCGCTACCGGCAGCGCGAGCTCGATCTGCTCGCCAACGAGGAGAGCCGGCGCGTCTTCCTGATCCGCACCAGGGCGATCGCCGAGACCCGCCGCCGGCTCGACGAATTGGGATTCGTCGAGGTCGAGACGCCGGTCCTGCAGCCGCTCTACGGCGGCGCCCTGGCGCGCCCCTTCACGACCCACCACAACGCGCTCGACCGCGACCTCTACCTGCGCATCGCCACCGAGCTCTACCTCAAGCGCCTGGTCGTCGGCGGCATCGACAAGGTCTACGAGCTGGGCAAGGACTTCCGCAACGAGGGCGTCTCGCACAAGCACAACCCCGAGTTCACGATGCTCGAGTGGTACGAGGCCTACGCCGACTACGAGAAGACCGCGCACGACCTCGAGCTGCTGGTCGCCGAGGTCGCGGAGCGCGTGCTGGGCACGACCGTGGTCGAGCGCGACGGGGTCGAGATCGACCTGGCGCCGCCCTGGCGGCGGGTCACCCTGCGCGAGGCGATCCGCGAGCGGGCGCAGATCGACATCGCCGAGCACCCGACGCGCGAGGCGCTTGCCGCGGCGATGGGGGGCGAGGCCGACCCGGCGGAGGGCTGGGGCAAGCTGGTCGACGGCCTGCTCTCCAAGGCGGTCGAGCCGCAGCTGATCCAGCCGACCTTCGTCGTCGACTACCCGGTCGAGCTCTCGCCCTTCGCCAAGGCGCATCGCAGCGAGCCCGGCCTGGTCGAGCGTTGGGAGGCGTTCATCGGCGGGATCGAGATCGCCAACTCGTTCAGCGAGCTCAACGACCCCGACGAGCAGCGGCGGCGCTTCGAGCAGCAGGCCGAGGAGCTGGCGCGCGGCGACGAGGAGGCGCAGCCCTACGACGAGGCTTTCGTCGAGGCGCTCGAGCACGGAATGCCGCCGACCGGGGGCGTCGGCCTCGGCGTTGACCGGCTTGCAATGATGTTGACGGGAGCGCGCAGCCTGCGCGAGGTCGTCCTTTTCCCCGCGATGCGCTC
This sequence comes from Solirubrobacterales bacterium, assembly GCA_035266685.1. Lineage (GTDB taxonomy): Bacteria > Actinomycetota > Thermoleophilia > Solirubrobacterales > 70-9 > VRUE01. The sequence continues at coordinate 17,090 of DATFMX010000036.1, read as the reverse complement.
CTGACCCAACCCCCACCGTGGTCGAGGTTTGAGTCGCATAGCGGTCAAAACCTCGACCACGCCGCTTCGAAACGGGCGAAAAAGCCGCTACGAGCGGCAATCGGGGACCCAAGGCCGGACGGCCGGTCTCGGTATCGTTCAAGGGGTAGATGGACGCTTACCGATAACCGAAGGGCGTCCCCGGTACTTCCGACCGCAAATCGCGTTTGACCTGTAGAGGGTCAAGAGAGGAAGCCTTTGTTCGAGAGATTCACTGAGCGAGCCCGACAGGTAGTGGTCCTGGCACAGGAAGAGGCTCGCACGCTGAAACACAACTACATCGGCACCGAGCACATCCTGCTCGGCCTGCTGCGCGAGGAGGAGGGCCTGGCCGCCCGCGTCCTCGAGTCTCTCGACATCACGACTGAGCGCGTGCGCTCCCAGGTGGTCCGCATCGTCGGCTCCGGCGAGGAGGTCACCTCCGGTCAGATCCCGTTCACCCCGCGGGCCAAGAAGGTGCTCGAGCTGGCGCTGCGCGAGGCGCTCTCGCTCGGCCACAACTACATCGGCACCGAGCACATCCTGCTCGGCCTGGTGCGCGAGAACGAGGGCGTCGCCGCCCGCATACTGCTCGACTTCGACGCCGACTCGGACAAGATCCGCAACGAGGTGATCCGCATGCTGTCGGGTCCCGGTGGCCGTCGCCAGGGCAGCGGCGCGGGCGGTCCGGGCGAGGGCTCGGGCAAAAAGAGCTCGAAACTGCTCGACCAGTTCGGCCGCAACCTGACCAAGCTCGCCGAGGAGGGCAAGCTCGACCCGGTGATCGGTCGCGAAACCGAGATCGAGCGGATCATGCAGATCCTCTCCCGCCGCACCAAGAACAACCCGGTGCTGCTGGGCGAGCCCGGCGTCGGCAAGACCGCCGTGGTCGAGGGCCTGGCGGCGCGGATCAACAACGGCGAGGTGCCGGAGCTGCTGCGCAACAAACAGATCTACACGCTCGACCTGGCCGCCCTGGTCGCCGGCTCGAAGTACCGCGGCGAGTTCGAGGAGCGGCTGAAGAAGGTGATGAAAGAGATCAGCCAGCGCGGCGACATCATCCTCTTCATCGACGAGCTCCACAACCTCGTCGGCGCCGGCGCCGCCGAGGGCGCGATCGACGCCGCCTCGATCCTCAAGCCGGCGCTGGCGCGCGGCGAGTTGCAGACGATCGGCGCGACGACGCTCGACGAGTACCGCAAATACCTCGAGCGCGACTCGGCGCTGGAGCGCCGCTTCGCCCAGATCAAGGTCGACCAGCCCTCGGTCGAGAACACCGTGAAGATCCTCGAGGGGCTGCGCGAGCGCTACGAGCAGCACCATCGCGTCAACATCACCGACGACGCGCTGAGCGCCGCCGCCGAGCTCGCCGACCGCTACATCTCCGACCGCTTCCTGCCCGACAAGGCGATCGACCTGATCGACGAGGCCGCCTCGCGGATGCGGATCAAGTCGATGAGCGCGCCGCCGGTCTACCGCGACCTCGAGGAGGAAGTGGAAAAGACGCGGCGCGAGAAGGAGGCCGCGATCGAGGCGCAGGAGTTCGAGAAAGCGGCCAACCTGCGCGACACCGAGCGCCAGCTGACGACGCGCAAGCGCCAGCTCGAAGACGAGTGGTCGGAGGGCGACTCGGCTGAGCGGCCCGACGTCGGCGAGGAGGAGATCGCCGACATCGTCTCGATGTGGACCGGCATCCCGGTCTTCAAGCTGACCGAGGCCGAGACGAAGAAACTGATCCGGATGGAGGAGGAGCTGCACAAGCGGGTGATCGGCCAGGAGGTCGCGATCACCGCCGTCTCGAAAGCGATCCGCCGCTCGCGCGCCGGGATCAAGGACCCGAAGCGGCCGGCCGGCTCGTTCATCTTCCTCGGCCCCTCCGGGGTCGGCAAGACCGAGCTGGCGCGCACCCTCGCCGAGTTCCTCTTCGGCGACGAGGAAGCGCTGGTGCGGATCGACATGTCCGAGTACATGGAGAAGCACGCGGTCAGCCGCCTGGTCGGCTCGCCGCCGGGCTACATCGGCTACGACGAGGGCGGCCAGCTGACCGAGGCCGTGCGGCGCAAGCCCTACAGCGTGCTGCTGCTCGACGAGATCGAGAAGGCGCACCCGGACGTCTTCAACATCCTCCTGCAGATCCTCGAGGACGGCAGGCTGACCGACGCCCAGGGGCGCACGGTCGACTTCCGCAACGCGATCGTGATCATGACCTCGAACATCGGCGCCTCGGAGATCGCCAAGAACACCTCGATCGGCTTCACCGTCGCCGACGAGACCGGCATGTCATACGACGACATGAAAAACCGGATCATGGGCGACCTCAAAAAAGTCTTCCGGCCTGAGTTCCTCAACCGGATCGACGAGGTGATCGTCTTCCACAAGCTGGCCAAGGAGGAGGTCAAGGAGATCATCGACCTGATGATCAACCGCGTCCGCGTCCAGGTCGCCGAGCACGAGCTGCAGCTCGAGTTGAGCGAGGACTCGAAGAACCTGCTGGTCGACAAAGGCTGGGACCCCTCGATGGGCGCCCGGCCGCTGCGCCGCGCGATCCAGCGCTACATCGAGGACCCGCTTGCCGACGAGGTCCTGCGCCAGGGCCAGATGACGCCGGGCTCGACCGTGCTGGTCGAGCGCGACGCCGCCGGCGACGCCGAGGACAAACCGCTGAAGCTGACGATCGTCGCGCCGAAGAAACCGGCGAAGAAGCCGGAGCCCAAGCCCGAGCCCGAGCCCGAGAAGGTCGGCGACAGCTCGACCAAATGAGGGAGCCGGGCAGGGCGGCGCTCGGCAGCTGGAGCGGTGGCCGCTTCATCCGCTTCGGCGAGGCGATCGAGGAGGAGCGGCTGGAGGCGCTGCTGCGGCCCGGCGAGGGCATCGACACAGTGCTCACGGCGGACACCTACGGCCAGGGCGAGGCCGACCGGATCGTCGGCCGGGCGCTGTCCGGAGTGCCGCGCGGCGAGTACTCGCTTGTCGGCGCGGTCGGCCACGACTTCTACGCGGGCGAGCGCGACGGCCCGCGCGGCTTCCCGCGCTTCACCGACCCGCGCCTGCGCGGGCCGGACGCGTACGGCGACTACCTGTGGATGGCGGCCGAGCGCAGCCTCGAGCGGCTCGGCGCCGAGCGCTTCGATCTGCTGCTGCTGCACAACCCCGACCGCACGGGCTACTCGAGCGAGGCGGTCTGGGACGCGATGGCGGCGCTGCGCGAGCAGGGGCTCGCCGGGCAGATCGGCGTCGCGCCCGGGCCCGCCAACGGCTTCACGCTCGACCTGATCTCCTGCATCGAGCGCTTCGGCGAGCGGATCGACTGGGCGATGATCATCCTCAACCCGTTTGAGCCCTGGCCGGGCGAGCTCTGCCTCGACGCGGCGGCGCGCAACGACGTCCGCGTGATCACCCGGGTGGTCGACTACGGCGGCCTCTTCTGGGGCGACCTGCGGCCGGGGATGGAACTTGCCCAGGGGGACCACCGGGCGTTCCGCCCGGCCGGCTGGATCGAGGCCGGGTTGGAGAAGCTTGAGCAGGTGCTGCCGATCGCCGAACGGGCGCGGCTGACGCCGATTCAGCTCGCCTGCCAGTGGAACCTCGCCCACCCGGCGGTCGAGTGCGTGGTGCCGACGCTGATCCAGGAGGCCGGTCCGGACGCCTGCCCGATCGAGGCCAAGCGGGTCGAACTGGCGCATATGCCGGCCGAGCAGCGGCTCAGCGAGGAGGACGTCGCGGCGATCCGCGCGGTCGGCGACAACGCCGGCTGCATGGCGCTGAAGGGCGCCAGCCCCGAGCACGAGGGGGAGGAGCGGCCGGACCGCTGGCCGCTCAGCGAAGAGCTCGCCGAGGTCGGCGTCCGGTGGAATATCGACCCGGCACGCGACCTCGTCGCCACCTGAACAGCCCGCCGACGGGCCGAAAACCCACGTATATCGTGGGTTTTCGGCCCGTCGGCATCCGGGGGTGGGGGTAGGTTCGCCCTCGGATGCTTCGGATCGACGAGCGGACGCGGCCCTGGTGGACGCTGGTGGGGGCTTGCTTCGGGCTGTTCATCCTGATGCTCGACTCGACCGTGGTCGCGCTCGCCCTGCCGAGCATCCGCCACGACGTCGGCGCGAGCGCAGCCGGCCTGCAGTGGGTGATGAACGGCTACCTGCTGGTGATCACCGCCTTCGTGATCACCGCCGGGCGGCTCGGCGACCAGTTCGGCCGCAAGCGGCTCTTCCTGATCGGCATGGTCCTGTTCGGCCTCGGCTCGGTCGTCTCCGGCGCGGCCGGCGACCAGCTGACGCTGATCCTCGGCCGCCTGCTACAGGGGCTCGGCGCGGCGCCGATGCTGCCGCTCTCGCTGGCGATCGTCTGCAACGCCTTCCCGGCCGGCGAGCAGGCGCGGGCGCTGGGGATCTGGGCGGGGATCTCCGCCATCGCGCTGGGCATCGGCCCGCTGGCCGGCGGCGCGCTAGTCGACATCGACTGGCGGCTGATCTTCTGGATCAACCTGCCGATCGCGCTTGCCGGGATCGCGATCATGTGGGCGGCGGCGCCGGAGTCGACCGATCCCGGCTCGGGACGCCGGATCGACGTCCCCGGCCTCGTGGCGCTGGCGCTCGGGCTGACCGCCGTCGTCCTGGCGCTGGTCCAGGCGGACCAGTGGAGCGGCGGCGCGGTCGCCGCCTGTGGCATCGCCGGGCTCGCCTCCCTCTACGCCTTCTGGCGGATCGAGCACCGCGTCGCCGGGCCGATCGTCGACTTCTCGCTCTTCCGCAACGGCCCCTACTTCGGCGCCAGCGCCGCCGCCTTCGCCCTGGTCGGCGCCTACTGGACGGTGATGTTCTTCCAGCCGCAGTACCTGCAGGATGTGCGCGGCCACTCGGCGGTGCTCAGCGGCCTGATGATCCTGCCGGTGACCGTGCCGATGGTCTTCATCTCGCCGTTCTCGGGCCGCCTGATCGCGCGCTTCGGCGCCCGCGGCCTGATGACCGCCGGCATGGTCCTCGGCACGCTCGGCCTGGCGGTGCTCACCGGGATCGGCCCGCACAGCTCCTACGTCCTGCTGCTCGCCGGCTACCTGCCCTTCGGCATCGCGCTCGGCCTCGTCTACGCGCCGATGTCGACCGCGGCGATGGCCGCGATGCCGGCGGAGAAGGTCGGCATCGCCTCCGGCGTGCTGGCGATGGATCGGGTGATGGCCGGCACGGTCGCGCTCGCCGTCGTCGGCGCCGTCTTCCACGCCCTGCTCGCCGCCCACGGCTCCTTCGCCGACGCCGTCGGCGCCTCGACCTGGGTGCTCGTGGGACTATGTGCTGTCGGCGCCGCGCTGACCTGGACATTCGTACGAGATCCGCATTCGGCCGGTCCCGACCCCGCCGTGGCGGGCGATCCGCCGTCAGATCAGCTCCACCACCACGCCCATCACCGACGATTCCACCTTTAGGTGACCGATTCGCTTGACAACGTCCTTTCCGACCTTTCCACTAGGGATTAGCCAGACCGCATTCCAGAGCGGAATTTGCCATCCTAGAGGAGATGTCTTCGGCGCCTGGCGATGAGCTTCACGAGTTAGCGGAACGCCAGGACCCCCGGCTACTCCGGGCGCTGGATGTCGTCGCCCCGGGCGCGGCGCTGCGCGAAGGCCTCGACAACATCGTCCACGCCAGCACCGGCGGCCTGATCGTCGTCGGCGACCCCGGCGACATCTCCCACCTGCTGTCCGGCGGGATCAGGCTCGACATCGACTACACGCCGGCGATGCTCTACCAGGTGGCGAAGATGGACGGCGCGATCGTGCTCAACGCCGAGGCGACCAAGATCGTCTGGGCCAACGTGCAGCTGATGCCCGACCCGACGATCCTCTCCTCGGAGACCGGCACCCGCCACCGTACGGCCGAGCGCGTCTCCAAGCAGACCAAGGCGCTGGTCGTCGCGATCTCGCAGCGCCGCGATGTGGTCTCGCTCTACGTCGAGGGCACCAAGTACATCCTGCAGGAGATCCCCGCCGTGCTGGCCAAGGCCAACCAGGGCCTGGCGACGCTGGAGAAGTACCGCGAGCGGCTCGAACATGTCTCCAACCGCCTCACCGTGCTCGAGTTCGAGGGCGGCGGCGTGCTCTACGACGCGCTCACCGCCCTGCAGCGGGCCGAGCTGACGACCCGGATGGCGGTCGAGGTCGAGCGCTACATCGTCGAGCTCGGCACCGAGGGCCGGCTGATCGAGATGCAGCTCGAGGAGACGATGGTCGGCGTCGCCGCCGACAAGACGGCGCTGATCCGCGACTACCTGGTCGAAGACACCGAGCAGAACCTGGCCACGGCGCTGCAGTCGCTGGCCCGCATGCCGCACGAGGACGTCCTCGACTTCGGCCGCCTCGCCGAGCTGCTCGGCTACGACCGCAAGCTCAACACGCTCGACTTCCCGGTCGCCCCGCGCGGCTACCGGATCATGGGGCGCATCCCGCGCATCCCCAAGCTCGTCGTCCAGAAGATCATCCGCGAGCTCGGCGGTCTGGAGGAGGTCCTGGCGGCCTCCGACGCCGACCTGGAGGCGGTTGAGGACGTCGGGCAGACGAGGGCCAAGGACATCCGCGAGGGCCTGCGCAGGCTCCAGGAGGTCGACTTGGTCGACAGGTACTTACAGAGTTGACGGTCAGCAGAGGCCGTCGCAAAATCGAAAGGAGCAGAGCGATTCCCCAGCTAGAGGAGGCCACCGAGGTCAGCGTCGAGGAAGTCGAGTACGTGTGCGACTTCGAGGAAGGCGACAAGGTCGTCTACCCGCATCACGGCGCGGGCCTGGTGATGAAGAAAGAAGCGCGTGAGCTGATGGGCGAGGAGCGCGATTACCTCACGATCAAGATCCTCCACAACGAACTCACCGTGATGGTCCCCTGCGAAAACGCCGGCAAGGCGGGCCTGCGGCGGGTCATCGACGAGGAGGAAATCAAGAAGGTCACATCCGTCCTCACCGACGAGGTGTCGGAGATGCCGAAGAACTGGAACCGGCGCTTCAAGTACAACCGCGAGAAGATCAAGACCGGTGACGTCTTCGAGCTCGCCGAGGTCGTCCGCAACCTGGCGATCCGCGAGATGGAAAAGGGACTCTCGACCGGCGAGAAGCAGATGTACACGCGGGCGAAGAAGATCCTCGCCTCGGAGTTCATGTACGCGCTCGACAAGGACGAGGACGGCGCGGAGGAGTACCTCGACGGGCTGCTGGAGGAGCGCTTCGCCGCCACTGCGTAGCAGTTCTGCTGAATCCGTCACTGCGGTCATCGCGGCGGCCGGCTCCGGGGAGAGGCTCGGAGCCGGCGGCCCGAAGGCCTTCGTGCCGCTGGCCGGCCGGTCGCTGGTCGAGTGGTCGATCGCGGCGCTGCGCGCCGCGGCCGGCGTGTACTCGATCGTCGTCGCCTGCCCACCGGGCCATGTCCACGACCTCGGCGGCCACGACCTCGGCGTCGTCGACGGCGGCGCCACCCGCGCCCAGTCGGTCGCCAACGCGCTCGCGGCGGTCGGCACCGAGCTGGTCGCGATCCACGATGCGGCGCGCCCGCTGGTCACGCCGGAGCTGATCGAGGGCGTCGTCGCGACCCTCGCCGCCGACCCCGAGGCGGACGGCGCAATCGCCGCGACCCCAGTAACCGACACGATCAAGCGCGCCGCCGGCGGGGTGATCGAGACGACCGTCGACCGTGGGCGACTCTGGGCTGCACAGACTCCGCAGGTCTTCCGCGTGGATGCCCTGCGGCGGGCACTCGAGGGAAACCCCGGGCAGGTCGAGAGCGCGACCGACGAGGCGATGATGGTCGAGTCGGCGGGGGGGAGGGTGCTGATCCATCCGGCGCCGCCCGAGAACCTCAAGGTGACGACGCCGTTGGACCTGCGGGTGGCGGAGCTGCTGCTCGCCGAGCGCTCAGCTCAGTAGGACCCAGACCAGGGCCGCGGCGAAGCAGACCTGACCGACGCCGAGGGCCACCCCGAAGCTGACCGCGCCGAGCGCCGCGGCGACCGCGGTGCCGAGCGCGAAGGCGCCGAGCATGATCGCGAGCTGGCGGATCACCGGTGGCGCCGTTCGGTCGAGAGGCCGGCGGCGGCGCGGGAGAAGTCGCCACGATGCCGGCTGCGGCGACGCTCGAAGACGCGGTTCTGGACCAGCAGGGTCAGCACTCCGGCGATCAGGATCGCGCCGAGGTTGATCACCAGCTGCTCCATCGAGCCCCGCCACGAGGGCCAGTCGGCGTAGGCGGCGGCGACGCCGATCGCGGCGGCGGCGGGGATCGTCGTCACCGAGATCAGCACCCCGACCAGGGCGCCCGACTTGGCCGAGGTCAGCGAGAGCGTGCCGGCGATGCCGGCGAAGAGCGCGACGACGAAGGAGAACTTGTTGGGGTTGGAGACGAAGGAGGTCAGTTCGTTTTCGGTCAGCTTGAAGCCCGCGTCGACCAGCCCCGTCGCCTTGGTCAGCTGACCGAAGAGGTAGGCGGCGGTGATGCCGCAGGGGAAGCCGACCGCGAGGGCGGTCAGCGAGCGCAGGGCGACCTCCCCGCGGCGCTGGACGACGGCGACGCAGAGCCCGGCAAGCGGCCCGAACTCCGGGCCGACGACCATCGCGCCGACGATCAGGATCGGCTGGCCCAGCATCAGGCCGACCGAGGCGATCAGGCAGGCGAGGACGATGAAGGCGAGGAAGTTGGCGTTCAGTTCGGTCGCCTCGGAGGTGCGCGCCTCGACCTCCTCCCAGACCACGGCGTCGCCGGCCAGGCCGCCGGCCGCCCGCTCGGCCCGTTCGGCGGCGGCCGAGAGCTGCGAGTCGATCTCCTCGATCGAGATCGACCCCTCGCTCGGCACTCCCAGTTCGCGCAGGTCGTCGATCACGACGCTGGCGTCCTCGCGGGCGACGTCGCAGAGGATTACGTCTCCCTTCGGGTCGAGCGCGGCTCCCGCGAAGCGAGCCAGGCTGGAGACCGAGGGCGTTGCCTCGAGCAGGTCGACGACGCGCTCGGACTTGGGAGTGGGAACGACGATCCGCAGGTGGATCATTGCCCGCGCGAGGGTAACGTGGTGCCCCGATGCTGACCGACTACCACCTCCACCTACGGCCCGACGAGCCCGAAACGACGGCGGAGCGCTACTTCACGGCGGAGAACGTCGAGCGCTACCGCGAGGCCGCGCAGGCCGCCGGGATCGAGGAGCTGGGCGTCTCCGAGCACATCTACCGCTTCGTCCAGGCGCTCGAGCTGTGGCGCCACCCGTTCTGGGAGGAACAGGCGCGCGACGACCTCGATGCCTACTGCGAGTTCGTCCGCGGCGCCGGGCTGCGGCTCGGAGTCGAGTGCGATTTCGTCCCCGGGGCGGAGGACCGCACCGCCGAGCTGCTCGCGGCGCGCGAGTTCGACTACGTCGTCGGCTCGGTCCACTTCGTCGGCGAGAAGGCCGTCGACCACGAGGGCTGGGACGTCTGGGAGCGGACCGGCGACGCCGACGAGGTCTGGCGCCGCTACTTCGAGGCGCTCGCCGAGTGCGCCCGAGCCGGCCTCTTCGACATCCTCGCCCACCCCGATCTGGTCAAGGTCTGGGGACGCGGCCGGCCGCTGCCCGAGCGCGACCCACGCCACTACTACGAGCCGGCGGTCGAGGCGATCGCCGCGAGCGGCATCGCGGTCGAGCTCTCGACCGCGGGCCTGCGCAAGCCGGTCGGCGAGCTCTACCCGGCGCGCGGCTTCGCCGAGCTCTGCGTCGAGGCAGGCGCCCCGTTCGCCCTCTCCTCCGACGCCCACCTGCCCGAGCAGGTCGGCTTCGGCTACGACCGCGCGCTCGACTTCCTCGCCGAGCTCGGCGTCGACGAGATCGCCGTCTTCGAGCGCCGCGAGCGCAGGTTGGAGCCGCTGCCCGCCCGGGTAGGCGAGGATTGAGCAGATGAGCGTCGGCATCGGCTACGACAGCCACCGCTTCGCCGCGGACCGGACCCTGATCCTGGGCGGGGTCGAGATCGAGCACGAGCGCGGCCTGGCCGGCCACTCGGACGCCGATGTGCTCACCCACGCGGTGATCGACGCACTGCTCGGGGCCGCCGGCAGGGGCGACATCGGCACGCTCTTCCCCGACGACGACGAGCGCTGGCGCGACGCCGCCTCGATCGACATGCTGCGCACCGTGGTCGGGACGATCGGCGGCCGGATCGAGAACGTCGACGCGACGCTCGTCTGCCAGGAGCCCCGCCTGGCGCCCTACCGCGAGGAGATGGAGGCCATCCTCGCCGACGCCACCTCGGCCCGGGTCAGCGTCAAGGCGACGACCAACGAGGGCATGGGCTGGATCGGCCGCGGCGAGGGAATCGCCTGCATCGCAGTCGCCTCGGTCGATAGCGATTAGGACGGATAGGGTTCCTCCTCGCATGGGCAGGCTCGGATCGATCGCAGCGGCGGCGCGGCAGGCGGCCTCGGACAAAGCGTTCGAGGTCAGGGTGCTGCGCGAAGCCGGCATCGTCGAGCCGCTGTGGCCCGACAAGGCGCTGAAGATCGGCTCGACGTTCCTGCGCTGGGGCGCCTCGCCGGCGACCGGCGTCGCCACGGCGGCGATCCACCACCCGGATGCGACGGCGCTGGTCGACGAGCGCGGCTCACTCACCTGGGAGCAGCTCCACCGCCGCACCAACGCGCTCGCCGACTCCTTCGCGCGGATCGGGATCGGCTACGGCGACGGGGTCGGGATCATGTGCCGCAACCACCGCGGCTTCATCGAGGCGACGCTGGCGGCGGCCAAGCTCGGCGCCGCGGCGCTCTACCTCAACACGATGTTCGCCGGGCCGCAGCTGGTCGAGGTGACGCGGCGCGAGGGGCCGAAGGCGCTGGTCTACGACGAGGAGTTCGGCGAGCTGCTCGACGGGGTGGACGAGGGCGTGCGGCGGATCGTCGCCTGGACCGATGGCGCCGCCGAGGCGCCGACGCTCGACTCGCTGATCGCCGCCGGCGACGAGGTCGACCGCAAGCCGCCCCCCGACAAGCCGCGCTTCGTCATCCTCACCTCGGGCACGACCGGGACGCCGAAGGGCGCCCAGCGCTCCAGCCCCGAAGGGCTGGGGGCGGTGGCGGCGCTGCTCGACCGGATCCCGTACCGCAGCCGCGAGACGATGACGATCGCCGCGCCGCTCTTCCACTCCTGGGGCTTTCTGCACTTCGTGATGAGCCTGCCGACCGCCGCGACGATGGTGCTGCGGCGGCGCTTCGACCCCGAGGACACGCTGCTCGCCGTGCAGGAGAACCGCGCCCAGGTGCTGGCGGTGGTGCCGGTGATGCTGCAGCGCATCCTCCAGCTTCCCGCTGAGACGCTCGACCGCTACGACCTCTCCTCGCTGCGGATCACGGCGCTCTCCGGCTCGGCCCTGCCGGGCGAGTTGGCGCTGGCCTGGATGGACCGCTTCGGCGACAACATCTACAACCTCTACGGCTCGACCGAGGTCTCCTGGGGCGCGATCGCCACTCCGCAGGAACTGCGGGCGGCGCCGGGCACGGCCGGCCGGCCGCCGCGGGGCACCGTGGTCCGTCTCTACGACGAGGCCGGGCGCGAGGTGCCGCGGGGCGAGGTCGGCCGCATCTTCGTCGGCAACGAGATGTCCTTCGAGGGCTACACCGGCGGCGGCGGCAAGGACGAGATCGACGGGCTGCTGTCGAGCGGCGATGTCGGCCACTTCGATTCCGGCGGGCGGCTGTTCATCGACGGCCGCGACGACGAGATGATCGTCTCCGGCGGCGAGAACGTCTTCCCACGCGAGGTCGAGGACCTGCTCTCCGATCACGACGCGGTCGAGGAGGTGGCGGTGATCGGGGTCGAGGACGAGCAGTTCGGCCAGCGGCTGAAGGCCTTCGTCGTGCTCGCCGGCGAGGTCGAGGTGTCGGCCGAGGACCTGCAGGCGCATGTCAAGGCGCACCTCGCCGCTTACAAGGCGCCGCGCGAAGTCGAGTTCATGCCGGAGCTGCCCAGGAACGCGACGGGGAAGGTCCTGAAGAAGGATCTCCGGAAATTGGACCGGACGGCCGATTCCGATTCCCGCACCCCCGGATGACGCACCTGGCACTGCGCTGGATCACCACCCACCTCCTCACGAATAGCTCTGCTATTCGCTCGTCGGTGTGCGGCGCCCAGCTTGGCCAGTCGCGCCCCCGCGGGCACGGTAATCGGGAACCGTCCGCCCGCCCCAATTTGGTTCTCTGCTATTTGCGTGTTTCGGAACCCGGTCTGGGTGGCATTGCCTCCGGACTGGGTAGTAGGTTGCGGACGGATGGGTGATCCGGCGATCAAGCTCAAGGCGGTGGCGGAGGCGCGCGAGGATGTCCGGGGAGTCGCTGAGCAGGCGCTCCTCTGGGTACGCCAAAGCGAGGAGCGCGTAGATGCGGCCGAGAAGCGCGCCGGCGAGGCTGAATCACGAGCCGAGAAGCAGGTCGCCGAGGTCAAGCGGCGGGCGAAGGCGACGCTGGCGAAGATCGGCGAGCAGGGGCGCGAGCGGATCGTGGCCGAGCGCGAGAAGCGTCGCGCCGTCGAGTCCCGCGTCAAGCAGGCCGAGCAGGGCCGCGGTCGCGCCGAGCAGGCCTTCGAGCGGGCGCAGAAGCGGGCCGAGGCCGATCGCGAGACGTTTGCCGCCCAGCTGACCGAAGAGCGGGGCAAGGTCGACGCGACCGTCGCGAACGCGGTGAAGCGAACCGAAGAGGAGGCCTCGAAGCGGACCCGCGAGGTGCTCGAAAAGGCGCAGACCGAGGCCGACCGCCGGGTCGCCGCCGCCGAGCAGCGCGCCGCCGAGGCCGAGGCGCGAGCAGAGGAGTCCCACCAGCTGGCGCTGCGGCTCGAGGCGGAGATCGAGGAGCGGGTGATGCAGGGGACCGAGGATGTGCGGCGCGAAGCCGAGGAGCGGGTGCGCGTGCTGGTCGAGAAGGTCGAAGGCGAGGCCACCGAGAAGGCCCGCGCCCGCGCCGAGGGGCAGCTTCAGGCCGAGTCCGAGCGGATCCGCGGCCAGGCCGAGCAGCGCGAGGAGCGGCTGCGGCAGACGGCCGAGGAGGAGATCAAGGCGAGCGCCAAACGGGCGCGCCGCGAGATCCTCGCGGCGGCCGACGAGACGGCGCCGACCTGGTCGCGCAACGAGGCATCGCCCTCCGGGGCCGGCTACCGCACCTTCTGAACCCCTCTAGCATCCGGCCTCATGCGTGAGGTGCGGATCAGGGACACGCTGAGCGGCGAGCTGCGCACGCTCGACCCCGCCGATCAGATCGGCATCTACGCCTGCGGTCCCACCGTCTACTCCCGGATCCACATCGGCAACGCGCGGCCGTTCGTCGTCTTCTCGCTGCTTGCCGGGTTCCTCAAGAGCGAGGGCTACCGGGCGAAGCTGGTCGTCAACGTCACCGACATCAACGACAAGATCTACGAGGCGGCGCGGGCGGCGGGCGAGCCTTCGGCGGAGTTCGCCGCGCGGATGACCGGCGCCTACTTCGAGGACACGGGCAGGCTCGGCCTGGGACGCCCCGACGCGGAGCCGCTGGCGACCGAGACGATTGGCGAGATCCTCGAGCTGATCGCCGAGCTGATCGACACCGGCCATGCCTACGAGTCGGGGGGTGACGTCTACTTCAAGGTGCGCAGCTTCCGGCCCTACGGCAAGCTCTCCAACCGGCGCACGGAGGAGATGGACCAGGGCGAGGAGGCCGGCTCGGAGTCGCTCAAGCAGGAGCCGCTCGACTTCGCCCTCTGGAAGGCCCATAAGGAGGGCGAGGACACGAAATGGGACTCGCCCTGGGGCCCCGGCCGGCCCGGCTGGCACATCGAGTGTTCGGCAATGGCCGAGGCCGAGCTCGGCCCTTCATTTGCCATTCACGGCGGCGGATCGGACCTTGTTTTTCCGCATCACGAGAACGAGATCGCGCAGTCGGAGGCCGCCGGGCGGCCGTTCGCGCGGGTGTGGATGCACAACGGGATGATCGAGACGGACGCGGCGAAGATGTCGAAGTCCGAGGGCAACATCTTCCAGCTCTCTGAGGCGCTGGATCGGTATGGGCGTGAGGCGGTCGTGGCGTACCTGATCTCGGGGCATTACCGGCAGCCGTTGGCGTTCGGGGCCGAGCAGATGGAGCAGGCGGTGACGCGCGTGGAGAGGGTTCGGAATTTCCTTCGAGAGCATCCGGTGGCCGATCCGGGGGGGCGGCCACCAGGGGAGGCCCCGTCGGAGCAACAGCGGGGAGGCTCCGCCGGGACCTCCCCTGGCGTCCGCCTCGAAGGGTTCCGCGAAGCATTGGCCGACGATTTCAACACTCCGCGCGCGATGGCCGAGGTGTTTGAGCTTGTCGGGGAAGCGAACCGGGAGGAGATCCCGGGGGCTTCTGAGGCGCTGGCGGAGATGCTCGGGCTCGTCGGCCTCGGCTCGCTCGCCCAGCCGGACGAGGGGGCTGAGAGCGACGAGCGGGCCAGCGAGTTGCTGGATGAGCGGGAGCAGGCTCGGGCTGCCAAGGACTTTGCGCGGGCTGATGCGATTCGGGACCAGCTCGCCGAGCTCGGGTGGGAGGTTCGCGATGGGGCGGATGGCGCGAAGCTGGTTCCGAAGGCCTGATGGCCGATAGTCAGATCATCTACGGGCGGCGGCCGGTCGAGGAGGCTGAGCGGGGGAGGCGTGCCGTGCGGCGGGTCTGGCGGGCGCCCGATGTGGCTGGTGAGGAGCTCGAGCGGCTTTGCGGGTCGCCGGACCATCAAGGGGTCGTCGCCGAGGTCGATCCGTACCCGTACGCGGACCCCGGAGCGCTGCTGGGGCGGCCCGACGCGCTGATCGTCGCGCTCGACCAGGTGCAGGACCCGCGCAATCTCGGCGCCGTCTGCCGTTCGGCGGAGTTCGCCGGAGCGGCGGGCGTCGTCATTCCCGAGCGGCGCTCGGCTGAGGTGACGGCGGTCGTCTGCAAGGCCTCGGCCGGCGCGGTCGAGCAGCTCGAGGTCGCACACGTGCGCAACCTCGCCGACTGGCTCGGGCAGGCGAAGGACCGCGGCTTCTGGATCTGGGGAGCCGACGCCGGCGCGGACCAGGCGCCCTGGGACGTCGACCTGAGCGGCCCGACGGTCGTTGTGCTCGGCGGGGAGGGGAAGGGCATTCGCCCCCGCGTCGCCTCGGCCTGCGACAGCCTGGTCGCCCTGCCGAGACGCGGCAAAGTCGACTCGCTCAACGTCTCCGCCGCGGCGACGGCGCTGCTCTTCGAGTCCCTTCGCCAGCGGTAGGAACCTCTAGCACCTGCAATGGCAGTTGCAAGAAATCCGCAATTTAACGGGCCGATTTTGCCAGGAATCGCATCCCTGGATGCGGCCCAGGACGCTGCGCGGATTCGGCCCCGTCGCGGCTCCCACATGGCGCTGCCATGCGGAATCCGCGCCGTGACCGCCCCGCTTGGTCCTGGACCGCCCCAGGGGCACGCCCTGGCAAAACCTGCCCTTTGGGGTTGACAGAACTCTGCAGGCCGGTAAGAATGCCCCGTCAATAAGGGTGAAGCTCAGCTTTAGTCTGAGCTTCGGCCAGTCAATATCGGCGCCGCCAGGGGAGGTACAGGCGTCACGACCCTTCGTCTCGAAAAGGAGAAGGATCTGTGGCTCTATCGTCCCCTGTTTCCACCGCTAACCCTCAAGCTGAGCTTGATGATCACTACCTAGTCGCCCTCGCAAAGGAGGGGCGGACCGACGCGTACGACCAGATGGTTCGGCGCTACCGCGGCTTCGTCCGTCTCAAGGCCTCGTCCTACTTCCTGCTCGGCGGGGAGAGCGACGACCTGATCCAGGAAGGCCTGCTCGGCCTCTACAAGGCGATTCGCGACTACCGCACCGATCGCGAGTCGAGCTTCCGCAGCTTCGCCGAGCTCTGCATCACCCGCCAGATCATCACCGCCGTGAAGACGGCGACCCGCAACAAGCACACGCCGCTCAACCAGTACGTCTCGTTCAGCCAGACTCCGGCCGCGGCGGGCGACTCCGACACGACCCTCGACGAGATCCTCCCGGGCCCCAGCGTCGCCGACCCGGTCAACCAGGTGATCGCCACCGAAGAGCTGGCGAGCCTCGTCTCCTGCCTCTCGGGCAGCACCGGCGTCCTCTCCGACCTCGAGAGCCGCGTCCTATCCCTCTACCTCGACGGCCACTCCTACGAGACCACGGCAGAGCGCCTCGAGTGCGACACGAAGACCGTCGACAACGCCCTGCAGCGCGTAAAGCGCAAGGTCGCAAGCCACCTCGACTCCCGCGAGGTGCCCGCCTGAGGCCATCCGGCCGGCGCATATCCGCGTCCTCGGTCGCTCGCGTGCAGAGCACGCCACGCTCCCTGTGTCCTTGCTCTGCTTGGCCGGACTGGCCTCAGGGCAGCGGGTCTAACTCATAGTCGAGACCAACAGACGCGAGGAACTTGGTTGAGTCGAAGGCCTGTGCCGGAGCCAACGCGCCGTGGCGGTCGTAGGCAGGGTCGGCGCAGAGTGTTGCAGCGTGGGCGAGGCTCGCGGCGGTCAGTCCGTAGACATCGGTACCCCGCAGCGTGCCGCGCCGGACACGCGAGCCGGCGCGGGCCTCGCAGCTGATCGTGAAGCGCGATTTCGTGCGGTCCTCTTCGTTCGGCGCCGCGGGAAGGCGCCGGATCGCCGCTCCGGCGACCGAGCGCAGGGGAGTGCGCATCGCCAGGCCGAGCAGGGGAGAGGAGGCGACCGCGAGCGGCATCAGCCGCGGCGGCACGACCATCCCGCTGAGCAGCGTCCGCACCCGCCTGGTCTCGATGTGCCGCGGCACGGTGATCTGCTCGCCGGCGGGATAGCGCAGCATCCGCTGCTCCCCGATCGGCTCCGCAAACCGCCAGTGCCCGCCATCGGCACTGCGAGGCGCCGGCCTCCAGCCGCCGTCGGTCCAGACAACGTCGTCGGCCCGCATCATCTCCAGCGCCGAGAGCGCCGTCCCATGTGTAGGGCGACACTCAGTTTGAGCATGCAGGCGACATTCCCGATGACCATGAGCGGGCGTCGGCGGGCGCCCGACCGTGAACGTCGGCGCCGGACTACGCCGACGGCCAGGGACCGAGCAGCCGCCCGCCGCTTACCGCGG